>NZ_JBUYEN020000054.1:0-43426 GCF_055229415.2 Bradyrhizobium sp. Leo114
TCTTGCCGGGCGCGATGCTGCCGGTCTCGCGCTGCCGGCGCACCCATCCAATGGCAGTGCTGACGGCGATCCCGAACTGCTCGGCCGCCTCATGGCACGACAGCCCTCCACTCACAACCGCCGCAACCACCCGCTTCCTCAAATCCAAAGAGTAAGGCTTGCCCATCCATGCCGGCCTCCAGCCCAGCCAGCATGGTGAATCAGAAACCGCCTGATTCGGGAATCCCAAATCGATTCAAGCTAACTTCATTCCGCTTTAGCCAGCGAAGCGTAGCGGAACGTACGATCCTCCTCTCGCGGAAAAGGAGAGCGGATCGTAGCGACCAGGTTTTTCTCGGGGTTGGTTAGCTCGGCCTGCGCCTTCGCAAGCGCCGTCGCGATTGCGCCGATGCGCTCACTGGACTGATGCATTGGAGACCTCCATCTGGAGTGCGTCGAAGCTGATGGCGCCGGACTTCGAGCGTTTTGCTCGGATGCCATGTCCGAACGCCTCCTTTGCGTCTTCAGGGATCAGTTTCTTGAGATCATCCGCTTTGGCGCTTTCGTGACTCTGATGCACTGTACGAGTTCGCAAGTGGGTCGCGGCGAGCTCTGCCCAGGAGTTCGACGGGCCCATGTCGATAACCCTTACGGCTTCGAGCCGTGGCCGTGGCGCTTCGATCCCGAAAAGCGAAGGCGGCTCTCCTGTCTGCACGCACCGCCAGAACTTTTTCTCTGCTGTCAAAAGGAGATGTTGGTAGAGTGGGTCGGCATGCACGTGGATCTCGACCCACTTACCACCGCCTGTAATGATCGAAAGCACGGCTGAACGCGCAGCAACTACCCACATGTTGTGTTGCAACTGAGCCATATGCTTTTCCGCGGCGGCTTCCTCAGTGAAATTCCAAGGGAGCATGAACTTGGCTTCGAACACCGCCTCGGTCTCTTGGACGCGACCGTCTAGGGTTGCTGCCATCCATTTGTGGATGGGATGGCAGACCCTTCGTTGCACATCCCTGACAGCGTGGCCGCTGTTACGCTCGTACCAGGTGCGATTTAGGTCTTCCGTGATGCTTCCGAGCTGCAGATGAGATCTTCGCTTAGGTCTTCAGGCTCGAGCTCGCCGCGCTTCTCGCGCCATAGCTGCATAAGTTTTCCTTCATTGTCGCCCACAATGATCCGAGCGTCTGATCCGCCGATGAACGAGCGTCGATTCCAGATTGGCTTTGCTGAATTGACCGACTCCATTCTATGCTCCTTTGATGATGGTGAATATAACCCCATATGGTTGAAAATTACCCAGATGGTACAAAAATCAAGCGAGCCGACGGTGTTCTTTTCGGCGCTCAGATTCGTGCCGCTCGTGCACTGCTAAGGTGGAGTGCTGAGGATCTGGCAGAGGCGTCGGCGGTAGGGGCGAACACTGTTCGGCGAGCTGAGGCAGCGGATGGCCTCACCTCGATGACAGCCGCAAATCAGCGCGCCGTTCAACGGGCTCTAGAAAATGCTGGCGTTCAATTCATTGACGAGAACGGCGGAGGTCCTGGCGTGCGGCTGCGCAAACCGACGCGTTGATCGCGTCTGACTTCGTTCGTTCCAGCTAGATGCTGCACAGCCGTACCCTTACGTTCGGCTTTAGCACGCGGAGGAACGAGCCCATGCCTAAGCTAGAATTCAAAAGCTTTGTGTACAGGAGCGTCGCTACTACTGGTTGTATAAATTCGCCGGCGAATGGATGGGACCCAAGCTTCTAAGCGGAGAGTCTCAGTCCTCGTTGCAGCAAGATTGTCCCGACGCTTACGACCGCTGCCGTTCTGCGCGTGCCACTGCCGGCAGTTGCGAAAATATTGAATAATCTAGATCTCAACTGACGCGCTTCGCGTAAACGGAGCATTTGGCGTCCGCAACTAGCTTCGGTCCAGCGCCACATCAGGTCGCCTCTTCGCAAGGTGTAGCCATGCAAACGGATGTGGCGATTGCCTTTGGAGCGATACAACGTCCCGCTCGAGCGGCGCAATATGTGCGCATGTCGACTGATCACCAGAAGTATTAAACCGTAAACCAAACGGAGGTCATCGCCGCCTACGCCGCCCGCAAAGGCTTCACAATCGTTCGGACCTATGCCGATGAAGGACGAAGCGGGCCTAGATATTGGCGGCAGAAAAGGCCTGCAGGCGCTGATCCGAGACGTCAGAGATGGCCGCGCGGACTTTGACGCCATCCTCGTCTTTGATATCAGCCGCTGGGGCCGTTCCAGGACGCTGACGAGAGCGCCTATTACGAGTTCATTTGCCGGGAGGCTGGGCTTCAGGTTCACTACTGCGCCGAGCAGTTCGAGAACGACGGCAGCCTGACGTCGACGCTCCTGAAGAACCTGACTCGGGTCAGGGCCGGCGAGTTCAGCCGCCAGCTGTCGGTGAACGTATTCATGGGCCAGAGCCGCGTCACTAGGCTCGGCTTCTGGCGAGGCGGACCGTCTGGCTATGGTCTGCGACGTCTATTGGTCGACGACCGCGGAGCAGTAAGAGCACGGCTTGAGGACGGCCAGCGGAAATGCCTGCAGACCGATCGTGTCGTGCTGGTCCACGGTCCAGACCGAGAAGTCGAGACGGTCAAGCGCATGTTCAGGTCTTTTGTCCAGGAGGGGAAGCATTTCCATGAGATCGCCGCCGAGTTGAATGCTGACCAGATCCGAACCAGTCGCGGACTGCGCTGGAATGGCGAAACTGTCGGCAAGATTCTTGAGAACGAGAAATATGCTGGCAACCTGATCTTCAACCGCACATCCTTCAAGCTAAAGCAGCAGCGCGTAGACAATCCGCCGGACATGTGGATTCGGCGCGACAACGCATTTCCTCCGATTGTCAGCCCTGCCGTGTTCGCAAAGGCGCACGAGATCCTGCGTGAACGACGGCAGCGGCGTTCCGACCAAGAGGTGCTCGATCGATTGGCGGCTCTGGGACGCGAGAAAGGCCACCTCACACGCGCGATTGTCGCGGCCGCCGAGGACATGCCGTCGACCGAAACTTATCGACGTCGCTTCGGCTCCCTAATGGCAGCCTACGAGCTGTCCGGATATCAGCCGGCACCGCGCCGGCGCCGCGCTGCGAAAACGGCCCAATATCGGATCGCACTCGACCGGATCGCCCCGGAGATCGTTGCCACCATCGAACGGCTCGGCGGCCGGGCGATCGTCGACCGGGCCGGCATTGTCGTCATCAACGACGAATGCCGTGTTTCGCTCGGCTGGGCCCGTCCGACCTCATGCGGCTCGAGGCGCGTTCGCTGGCGGGTGCGCGCGAGCAGCCAGGCCCCTCCGATCTGACGCTGCTGGCGCGAATCGACGCCACTGATACCGCGATTGCTGCATATTATACCAACGGCCTCAAGGACTGACCGTTGCCCAGGGGCGTGCGGTAATGGAGGCGATACGTGACGGATCGTTGGCGAAGAAGTTCGAAGCTTGGCAGGTTTTGTCGACGATGTCGTCGTAATCATCGAACACGGTGATGGCCAGTTTGTTTGCGCACAGATACTCCGAGACGTTCTCGATCGGGTTGAGTTCTGGCGCATAGGGCGGCAAGCGTAGCAGGGTGGTGTTTTGTGGAACGGCGAGCGCACCGGCACCGTGATAGCCGGCGCCGTCGAAGACGAGGATGGCGTGGGCGCCGGGGGCGACCTTGCGGCTGATCGCATCCAGATGCAGCGACATGGTCTCGGCTTTGGCGGTCGGCATGACAAGGCCCGCCGCGATACGCCGCTCGGCGCAGGCGGCCCCGAAGAGATAGGCCCAGTCATAAGGCCGATCGCGGGGCGCGCGTGGCCGCGAGCCGCGCCTGGCCCAAAACCCGGGTCAGCGTACCCCTGCTGGCCGACCCGCGCTTCGTCCTGGAACCAGATTTCGATCGGCTTGCCTTGGGCGTGACCGGGGAGCGCTGCAGCAACGGTCGCGGCAAAGTTTTTTTGAATGCCTCCTGGGCCGCTTCGTCGGTTTGCGGATGACGCGGGCGCACCGAGAGACGGCGATAACCGAGCTTTGCGAGGACCTTGCCGACCGAACGCTCGTGCAATGTGACGCCGAAGCGGCGCTCAATCTCGTCGCGCAAATCAATCCGCCGCCAGCGCACCACCCCATGCTGCTTTGGATGGGGGCCGGCTGCGACAAGCGCTGCCAGCTCGGCCTCCTGCTGCGCGGTGAGTTTCGCAGAAGGACCAGGCGGCTTGCGCGATCGAAGCCCGGCCAAACCTTCCACATTGTAACGATGCACCCAGTCCCGCAGGGTTTGACGATCCATCCCGCAGCTCTCCGCCGCCTTCCGGCGGTCCGTACCTTCCAGAACAAGCGCAAGTGCCAGCATCCGCCGCGCCGCCGTACTGTCCTTCTCCCTTTGCGCCGCCTTGCGAAGCTCAGATGCCGTCAAATCAAGCCGGGTGATCGCCACCGCCGCTCCCATCGATGTCGCTCCTCTCTCCTGATGAGCAACTATCGAGTCAGAAACTCACTGATTTGGGAATCCCGAAATCGAGTCAAACCTCAATGCCGTTGGTATTATTTGCTGCCAACGCCCGAGCTGGTCAACTGCGGGATGAAGAACCTGCGGATGAGCAATCCTATCTTCGCGGCGGCGTGCCGGCATGACATCCTTTGTCACCGTCGGCAGATCGGCCATGCCGTTGTCTTTTCTGTTCAAGCGTTCGGCACGGGCGGCGAGCGAAGATGAGGGCCTTGTCAAGGAGTGACGGGGCAGTTATCAATTCTGCATGAAGTTCCACCACGCTCACCACTCGATACGCCGTTCTCGCTGATCGCGCGGGGCAGCACGGGTGTGCGGGAGGGATTTATACCCCCTTAGGCAGTAGATGGCTGTTCGCGGGCCGGTTCGAGTCCGGCGCCCCGTACCAGTCGAATCCAAAACTAACGGCTCTCATCCCCACCCTCAGCAGGCGCCATTTATCGCAATCCGAGATGTCGGCGTAGAGTATCCGCCGGTGACGGCTGCCTTGCCGAAGACCAAAGAATGTGAGTCGCGTGACTATTCATAGGAGTAGTCACGCGAGCAAGGCGACTGAGGTGATCGCGTCGGTAGAACGTCGGCGGCGCTGGAGCACCGCCGAGAAGGAGCGGCTGGTGGCTGCTTCCCCAGTCTAGAGCCCAGTGCCAGCGTTTCCGCGTGGCGCCGACGTGCTCGCGCACCTCGAAGCCAGCGATCTCCCTGATCTGCTGCTCGGTGAAACCGAAGGCGCGGCGCACCACTTCGCGCAACCGCGCGTCCTCCCGCTTCAAGAGCTGCATCTCCTGATCGGTGAGAAGCTTGTCCTCAAGCGCATGGAAGGATTCGGGGACGGTGGTGTCGAGCACCTGTGTCAGCGAGTACGCCGGATCGGCCAGCGCTACAGTGATGAGCGACTGTGCCGGGATGTAGCAGCCGGCCGCGGTCAGCTTGTCTTCGCCGCAGCTGCCCTAGCCCTGCGGCGGCTTCATTGGGTCGACGAACGTGCCTGCACGGACGGGCGAGCGATCTTGCGCCCGAGGTCCGTGAGCGCCTGTTCGAGGTTGGCGCGGGCGTCGGGCGAGAGTCTGCGACCAGAAACAAAATCGCCGCCCAATGGGGCGGCGTTGTCTGCTATGAGGAGGCTTTTCGCCTCGCCAATTCCTTTCGAACGTAGTCGATCGTTTCGTTCGCGCTCTGCTGCAAGGCGTCGAGTTCGGGCGGCGTCAGCATCCCGGAAGTTGAGGAAGTATTGGGCCTCGTCCGCGGTGAGGCTGACTGGATCGAGGTGGAAGAGTTCTCTAACCTCATTTCCAAACCTCCTTTCGATCTCTCGGACCACTGTCTTCGGCGCTGTCATTACACCGCTTCGGCCAGCATTGACAAGGTCACAACGCCGACAACTTGCCCGCCGTTCCGCTGGATGTGGCCGGCGAGCTCAGCAAGCGTCGATCCCATCACGGTGACTTCGTCGGAGAACGTATTTTCGACCGGCTTGCACAGAGCCGGCAAGCGAGCCCGCGATGCAAGACGCTCCATCGCCTTCGCGCCGGTGTGGAAAGCTCGGTTGGTCTGTTTGACGCAAATTCGATGGATCAGTTGCCTCGCGAATGGCTCGAGCAACAGGATCTTGTCGCCTCGAACCCCAGGTTCGAGAGCCAATTTCGGATCAGGGATCCTGCCGAATCGCCCGCTATTGGACGCCGTTGCCATGACCAAGCTCACCTGGAGCAGCAGGACATCAAGGCAGGATGCCGGCTGCTATCCACTCCGACAATCAAGCGCCTCGAGGCCGGTTGATAGCCCACTCGGCGACAGAGCTGATACCACGAAAAAGTCTTGAACGCTGTTGGTCTGCTAGTGTGCAATTCCTCGACGAGAGCGGTCGAGGCTTAGGTGTCATGTTGGTTCGAGGAATGGCCTCCGGCTGAGTGGGATTCACAAAACACCTTAGAGGGCGCATTTCCTCGCGCTGGGCTCGTTCAGCAAGGAATTGGTAAACAGCGGACGTGGTTGCGAGGAGATCGGATTGCGCCTTGACCACGTCCACGAATTTGAGGAGGTCGAGGAAGGTGATGCTCCGACGTATCGCCTTCGATGCCTCAATGTGATCGTTGAGCGCGCGCGTGTAGTGCTGCCCCAGACTCCTAGTTCGCTCGGCTACGATCGCATGGTCCGTCTTAGTTGGAGCTCCGAGCAGAACCTTTATCGTTCGGAGCTCGTCTTGCAGCAACTTGCGATGCCGGCGCAACAACGATGCGACTTTTCTCGTGTCAAATCTGCGCCAGGTCTCAAACATTCAAGAGCTCGCTCAACTTTTCGGCGCTCACCACGGTGGGGTTGAGCATTTCCGTTCAACGGCCGTGCTCTCTGATAGTTTATCTAGTCGATTCGGACGCTTATTGCGCCTCACGCTGTGCTTTCGAAGTTTGCTGTGGATCGTTGGTCATGTACAAGAGAGGGGTTATCGCGTCGGAGGAGGTGTGTGCCCAAGCGCTACAAGCTGTCCGCCGGCGCCGGGTTGGAATAAGCTCTGGAAACAATCTACGCGGAGCTCGAGAATCAAGCTACCCCGATTCTGCAGGCCTCCGGGTTTTATGAAACGCACGACACTGAACCGCCGGCAATTGAGGTCATTGTAACCAGCCGCAAGCTTAGCGAGGAAGAGAGAGGTGCGCTCGAAAGAGTCGCGACCGCTTTAACAATTGCTGCGAACGGCGCGCACCGGACCGCCCCCGGAGTTGTCGCCGCTTGGCTCGCCGCCGTCGCTAACAAATCCGTTCTACTCCGCTCTAAGGACCTGCCGCCGGAAGCATTTGAGGCAATTGTTGCCCGTTACCGGCGCGGCACAGAACTTCCAGGCACATACTTGCAAGACCTTCTCAGTCGCCGCCGTATCCGCTTTCTTGGAAGGAAACGGCGCCCAACATCCAGAAACATCGTGCGGGCCGCGCAAACGGCTTCAGTCGCGCTTCCCAGGCCACGAGGGCGCCCGCAAAATGTCGGCAACTGGCTGGCGGCTGAATATCTCGCCTCCGCGTACCGCTCGCTGAGCGGCCGCCGCATCGTGCGCCATCAGACCACGACGGACCTCGGCTCGAAGGTCGTCGTTGTCGAGGATGGCCCGTTCTACCGATTCTTAGAGATGGTAATTGGTCCTTTGCAGAAGCACCTCAAGGCGCATGGTCTGCCGCCCGTAACTATCGAGACTATCGAGCGAATTGCGACAGAGCATTTCCAATAAGGATCCTAGAACCGATGCCCCTTTTCTCCCACAGGACAACCACTGGGAATCAGATCAGCCGTGCGGTTTGGTCAGTTTTGTCACGCAATCCCGCGTGTGTCGGTGGACACAGGAGAAATGCCTTATGGCAAATGAGCCGTTGGAGGAAGGACCGCGCGTTCTTCCCCAAGCTATCCGCGCCCTGATCGAGAATACGCCGCTGCTTCCGGGTGAGAAGCGCAAGAACTTCATCGAATTGTTCTTCGAGCTCGAATACTCCCCGGATCGGGGCCCCAAGACTAGTGCCGAGTACATCATGATCTTTGAGGCCACGAAGCTGATCTTCAATCTGCAACGACTGGAACGGCAACGCGCGCAGCTCGTTGCGCACTTTCGCCCCGCCGCGGTCTTGACCTTGCATATCCGAACGACGAGAGATGGGCTCGCCGAGCCTGGATCTCTTGCCTACAGCTCGGCTCATGAAAAGGTGCGGACATATTTCGCTTCGGAGGAGGGCCGGAAGAAATCTGTGGAATCGTTTTCCCAAGCCGGCTACTCGCCAGATGCGGTGGAAACGGAGAGCTACCTGCAAGCGCAGCCGCTCATCAACGCGATCGAGCGTCAGATCGCGGTCGCTGAAAGAATGCTCATGTCATTCCTAAAGGAGCTCGATCATCGCTACGCTCGACGCGCCGAGGAGATCCGCAGGGCAGCGGCTAGGGCGCTCGCGCGTGGTCGCGCCAGCGCAACGCAAAATGCCGGAGCCGCCTGATGGCGACGGAAAAGCAAATCGAAGCCAACCGCCGCAACGCTGCAAAAAGTACGGGACCACGAACTGAGGGGGAAAAGCGCGTTCCCGACTGAATGCACTCCGGCATGGTCTTGCCTCGGCTCTCGAAGGCGCAAAATCCGACGTCATGCTCGATCTCGACTCCCTTGCACGCCGTTTTGTGCAGATCGAGACCGAGCTCGCCAAGCTCGACCAGCAGCTTGAGGACCATCTTGTCGCGCAAGACCTCTGCGGGGTCGAGCGCAACCTGAGGCGGTCAGTTGCTCTGGACCGCTACGCACAGCGCTCTGCATCTCAGCTACGTAGGAGGTAAAACCGATTTGTCAGAACGAACCCAATTTCTCACATGTTGGAGGTATGCAAGTACACAACCATGTTTAAAGCGCAGTCACTCGACTATGCCTGAGGAAGAAGTTGGAACTCCAACGCTCATCGTGTGCCAAGGCTAACCAGAAAATGGTTGGCAGCCCTTTGGTACCAAAGCCGACTAAGAGGATTTGCCAGAACGAACCCAACGAGCGAGGGATCAGGATGCTTGTCAACTACGTCATTCATGCACGATGCTTGACGAAGATGTTTGCCGGTCAGCACAAGCACATCTGGTATCCTTAACGAACGCCTACCGGGAGAGAGTGTTCGAAGCTGAAAATCTGCATCACCGCACCGAAGCGACAGGCTATTGCTCGGTCACGAACATAGATAGTTCACGAACGAAAACTTGCGCATGACCGGAAATATTGCGACCTATCTGCTCCCGGCCTGGACAAGAATGCGCGTCGAGTGGCTGCGGTCGGCAAGCCCGGACTTGGCTCATGGCCGTCTATCGCTCGTCCGATATCACCTTGCCATCGTTCGGCAGCGCGCCGGCGCCGACCAGTTCGACGTTGCCGCCGAGCTTGGTCACGGTCCGCAGGGTCGCTGCGAGCTCGCTCTGAAAGGCTGCGCTCGCCGCGGCTGTTTCTGCCTTCAGCGTCATCACGTCGGTCTCGCCGGAACGTGTCACGACCAGGCGCAGCCGCCCGAGCTCCGGATGACGCTTGCCGATCTCGGCGATCTGTTCGGGTCGCACGAACATGCCTTTGACTTTGGTCGTTTGGTCGGCGCGCCCCATCCAGCCCTTGATCCGCATGTTGGTGCGCCCGCACGGGCTTGCGCCGGGCAGCTCCGCGGTAAGATCGCCCAGTGCGAGGCGGATCCAGGGGTGGTGCGGGTCGAGGGAGGTGACCACGATCTCGCCGACGTCACCCTCCGCGACGGGGTCGCCGGTGCCGGGCCTGACGATCTCGAGGATCAGCTCCTCGTTCACCACCATGCCGTCGCGGGCCTCGGTCTCGAACGCGACCATGCCCAGATCGGCGGTACCGAATGCCTGATAGGCCTGGATGCCGCGTGACTTGATCTCCTCCTGCAGCGACTTCGGAAAAGCCGCCCCCGACACCAGCGCCCGCTTGATCGAGGACACATCGCGTCTGGCGCTCGCGGCTGCGTCGAGCAGGATCTTCAGGAAATCGGGCGTGCCACTGTAGCCGATTGGCCGGTAGGCCTCGATCAACTCGAATTGCTGCTCGGTATTCCCGGGGCCCGCAGGGATCACGGCGCAGCCGAGCGCCCGGGCGGAGGTATCGAAGATGAAGCCGCCCGGGGTGAGGTGATAGCTGAAGGTGTTGAGCACCACGTCGCCCCGACGAAAGCCTGCCGCGAACAGCGCCCGCGCCCCGCGCCAGGCGTCGCCCTGGGCGGCCTCGGGCTCGAAGATCGGTCCGGGCGACGTAAACAGGCGCGCAAACGATCCAGGCGGCCCGGCAACGAAACCGCCGAAGGGCGGGGCGGCCCTGTGCAGGGCCGGGAGTTCCGACTTCCGCAGCACCGGCAGGCGCGCCAGCGCGGCCCGGCTGGTGATGGTGGCGGGATCGATGTCTTTGAGGCGGTCGGCATAGGCCGGAGCCGCCATGGCCCGCCGCAGGACCTCCGGCAGGAGGGCGAACAGTTCCGCCTCGCGCTGGGCGGGATCGCGGGTTTCGCGGGCGTCATAGTGATCCGTCATGGGTGATCCTCACGGGTTCGCGCCAATTGCGCTCCGCCTTCGACGTGCTATCAGACGGCTTCCCGCCGAACTGGCGATGCTCCGGGAAGTGCAATGGCAGACATGCAGACCGCCGCGGCGAGCGGCCCTTCCGATGCCGACGTCGTCGGCCGGCTGAAGCGTCGCGTCATCGAGCACTGCCTGCCGTTGTGGTGCACGGAAGGCTGGGACGGTGCGGCAGGCGGCTTCGTCGACCGGCTCGACCCCGATGGCCGCGCCGATCGGCTGGCGCCGCGGCGCATATTCGTTCAGGCCCGGCAGATCTACTGCTACGCCAAAGCCGCGCAGATGGGCTGGTACGCCGAAGGCCGCGAGATCGCCCTGAAGGGGCTCGATCACCTGTTGACGAAGGCGAAGGCGCCGGACGGCCGCCCGGGCTTTGTCCACAGGTTGACGGCCGACGGCGGGGTGCTGGACGCGCGGCGCGACACCTACGACCACGCCTTCGTGCTGCTCGCGCTCGCCACGGTCTATGGACTTGATCGCGACACGCAGGTGCGCTCGGAGATCGATGCGTTGCTTGCCTATCTCGACGGGCACCTGCGCTCGCCGAATGGCGGCTTTCTCGAGGGGGCGCCGGCGTCCCTGCCGCGGCGGCAAAATCCGCAGATGCATCTGTTCGAGGCGATGATCGCCGTATTCGACGCGACGCATGATCTGGGGTTCCAGCAACGCGCCGGCGAGTTTTTCGCGCTGTTCCTTGCCAATCTCTATGACAAGCAGACCCAGGTGCTTGGCGAATATTTTGAAGACGACTGGTCCAAAATTCCGCCCATTAGCGTCGAACCCGGACATTTGGCCGAATGGGTCTGGCTCTTGAAGGGATTTGAACGGATCACGGGCTGTCCGACGGGGCGCTATCGGGGCGAATTGCTGGCGTCGGCGCTGCGCTACCGCGACGAAGCGACCGGCTGCCTCACCGACGAGGGTAGTGTCGAGGGCCGTATCCGGCGTCACTCTCGGCGCCTGTGGCCGCAGAGCGAGATTGCCAAAGCCTGGATCGCGCAGGCCGAAGCCGGCGAGGCGGCTGCCGCCGACGAGGCGCGCGCCGCATTGGCGCGCCTGGAGCGGCATTATCTGAGCCACCCTGTTGCGGGCGGCTGGTACGATCAGTTCGACCGCGACGGCAAGTCGCTGGTCGACACCATCCCTGCGTCTTCGTTCTATCATGTTCTTTGCGCGGTTACGGAAGCGGAGCAGGTGCTGCAATAGGCACCCGGCTACACTCACAGCCACCGCTTCCGCCGCTTGAAGCTCTTGAGGTTCTTGAAACTCTTGCGCTGGTCGCCGGCGCCGCCGAGGTAGAATTCCTTGACGTCCTCGTTGTCGCGCAATTCGTCGGCGGTTCCGTCGAGCACCACCTTGCCCTGTTCCATGATGTAGCCGTGGCTCGCCACTGAAAGCGCCGCGCGCGCATTCTGCTCGACCAGGAGGATGGTAACGCCGAGCTCGCGGTTGATCTCCTTGATGATGGCGAACACTTCCTTGACCAGCAGCGGCGACAGACCCATGGACGGCTCGTCCATCAGGATCATCTTCGGGCGCGCCATCAGCGCGCGGCCGATCGCCAGCATCTGCTGTTCGCCGCCGGAGAGATAGCCGGCGAGCCCCGTGCGCTCCTTCAGGCGCGGGAAATAGTTGAAGACCATGTCGATGTCGGCATTGACCTCGCCGTCGCTGCGGGTGAAGGCGCCAAGCCGCAGATTCTCCAGCGACGTCATGTCGGCGATGATGCGGCGCCCCTCCATGACTTGAAAGATGCCGCGGCGGACGATCTTATCGGGATCGATGCCGTTGATGCGCTCGCCGTCGAAGATGATCTCGCCGCGCGTCACCTCGCCGTCTTCGGTCTTGAGCAGCCCCGAGATCGCCTTCAGCGTGGTCGACTTGCCCGCGCCGTTGGCCCCTAGCAGCGACACGATCGAACCCGCGGGCACCTCGAGGCTCAGTCCTCGCAGCACCAGGATGACGTCGTCGTAGACGACCTCGATGTTGTTGACGCTGAGGAGGGGCGGCGCAGGGACCGCAGTCGGTGCCGGGTGATTTGCTTCGACGGTTTGGGTCATATTGGGATCACCTCAGACTGTCGTCACCCGCGAAGGCGGGTGACACAGTAGTCCAGAGACGCCTGCGATCAGATCCGATGCCACGGCGTACTGGATCCCCCGCCTGCGCGGGGGATGACGCTCGCTTATGGGGGATGAAGTTTACCACCCCAGCCATTCCGGCTTGCGCGGCAGCTCCACGGTCTTGACCTTCTCGAGCCTGATCACGCCCTTGCCCATGAGGTCGTTGAGATCGCCGTCGGTCGAGCCCGTGACCTTGGAGCGGTAGAGATCGACCTTCGTGGTCGGGCGATGGTCCTTCTCGGTCCAGGTCGAGGCGTTGCAGACGCCCTCCATGCCTGATGGCACCCAGTCCTTCTTCTGGTGGAAGCCTTTCGCGACGTTCTCGCCGGTGGCACCGCCGTTCTTGTCGGCCCATTCGATCGCCTCCTTCATGTAGAGAGCGGAGCAGACCGCGGCGATGTAGTGCACGGGACGGTAAATCTTGCCGGAAGGATCCGACATTTTGGAGATTTCCATCACCGTCTTCATGCCGGGCGCATCGCCGCCCCAGCCGACCGCCGTGCGCAGCGGGAAGATCACGCCCTCGGCGGCATCGCCGGCGGTCTTGGCCGCGTTCTCATCCATGCCCCAGACGTTGCCGAGGAACTGCACGTCGGCGCCCGCCGCCTTGCACGCCTTTAGCACGGAGATGTTGGAAGCCGCCGTATTGCCGAGATAGGCGTAATTGGCGCCGGAGCTCTTCAGGCTGAGGCATTGCGCGGAGTAGTCGCCGGGGGTGAGCGCGAACACCAGGGGCGGCAGCACCTCGAAGCCGAGTTCGGTGGCCATGGCTTCGCCGGCCGCCTTTGGTGCGTTCGGATAGGGGTGGTTGGCGCCCATATGGACGAATTTGGGCTTGCCCGGCTTGCCCTTGGCTTTCCAATCATCCGCCGCCCAGATCAGCATGGCGCGCAGCGAGTCAGAATAGCTCGGACCATAGAAGAAATTATAGGGCGCGGGCTTGGCCTTGCCGCTGCTGCCTACCGGATCGGTCAACGCTGCCGCGTAGGAGCCGGAGATATCCGGGATCTTGTCCTGGGCGAGGAAACCGGTCAGCGCCTCCGTGTCGGCGGTGCCCCAGCCCATGATCGCTGCGACCTTGCTGTCGGGCGCCGACCATTTCTTGTAAAGCGCGATCGCGCGCGGCACCTGATAGCCATAGTCGTTGGTATCGACATTGAGCTTCTTGCCGCCGATGCCGCCGTTCTTGTTGACCCACGCAAAGGTGTCGGCGACGGCCTGGCCGTAGGGTGTGCCGACATCAGAGGTGCCGCCTGAATAGTCGGCAAGGTGGCCGATCGCGATCTGGGCCTGCGCCGCCACGGATGCGCCGCCGATCAGCAGTGCCAACGAGGCCGTGCTCAAAAGGGATCTAATCGTCATGGTCTTTCCTCCTGTTATTCGTTGATACGTTTGTAGTTCTTGCCCGACCTTAATGCGAGAACGGGTAAAGTTTCCAATATGCCTTGATCTGCCGCCAGCGGTGCGCGAGCCCGTCCGGCTCGAACATCAGGAACGCGATGATGATCAGCCCGATCGCGATCTCGCGCAGGAACGTGATGTTGTTGTTGAGCTCCAGCGCCCTGTCGATCGCGCTCCCCTTCAATTGCAGGCTGAGCCACTCCATTGCCTCCGGCAGCAGCACCACAAAGGCCGTGCCCATCAGCGTGCCCATCACCGAGCCGGTGCCGCCGATGATAACCATGGCCAGGAACAGCACGGAGCGCTCGATGCCGAAGCCTTCCTGCGAGACGACAAGCTGATAGTGCGCATAGAGCGCGCCGGCGATGCCGGCGAAGAACGCGGCAATACCGAACGACAGCGTTCGGTATTTGGTGAGGTTGATGCCCATGATCTCAGCGGAAAGATAATGGTCGCGGATCGCGATCAGCGCGCGGCCGTCGCGCGTGCGCATCAGATTGGTGACCAGAAGATAGCTGACGATGAGGTAAGCCAGCACGACATAAAAATACTGGCGGTCGCCGCGCAGTGTGTAGCCGAACATCGAAAATGGCTCGGCGCTCGCCGGCACCGAGCCGCCGGAGAACCATTCGGCGCGGGAGAAGAAATCGAGCAGGATGTATTGTGCGGCGAGCGTGGCGATGGCGAGATAAAGTCCCTTGAGCCGTGCCGCCGGCACGCCGAAGATCAGGCCGACCAGCGCGGTGACGAGACCCGCAAGTGGAATGGCGAAGAACACCGGGATCGGCGCGTTGTTCGAGATATAGGCTGAAGTGAACGCG
The DNA here is from genome assembly GCF_055229415.2 of Bradyrhizobium sp. Leo114. Lineage (NCBI taxonomy): Bacteria > Pseudomonadati > Pseudomonadota > Alphaproteobacteria > Hyphomicrobiales > Nitrobacteraceae > Bradyrhizobium > Bradyrhizobium sp. Leo114. The sequence continues at coordinate 14,917 of NZ_JBUYEN020000054.1, forward strand.
CCAAGCAGGAAGAATGCTGCGTGGCCGATCGAGATCTGCCCGGTGAAGCCGACCAGCACGTTGAGGCCGAGCGCCGCGATTGCGAAGATGCCAATCTGGATCGAGATGCTGAGCCAGTAGTTCGAGAAGACGTAAGGCGCAAGGCAAGCCAGCACGATGCCGGCGATCGCGAAATTGCGGCTGGTGATGGTCGGAAAGATCGTGGTGTCGGCCGCATAGGTGGTGCGGAAGTCGCCGGAGGGGATTAGGGAACGCGTCGCCATGGTCAGACCCGCTCAATGTCTTTGGTGCCGAACAGGCCGTAGGGCTTGATCATGAGGATGATGATCAAGACGTAGAACGGCGCGATCTCGTAGAGATTACCCCAGTGCAGGTACTGGCTGTCGACATACTGCGCGACATTCTCGAGCAGCCCGATGATGATGCCGCCGAGCACTGCGCCGCCGACCGAATCGAGCCCGCCGAGGATCGCCGCCGGAAATACCTTGATGCCGTAGGCGGAGAGGCCGGAAGAGACGCCGTTGACGACGGCCACGACGACGCCCGCGACCGCCGATACGGTCGCCGAGATCGCCCAGGCCATCGCGAACACGCTTTTCACGGAAATGCCGAGCGACTGCGCGACCTGCTGGTTGTAGGCGGTGGCCCGCATCGCCAAGCCGTATTTGGAGGCGCGGAAGAACCAGGCCATGCCGATCATCATCGCGATGGAAACCACGAGACTCATCACGTAGACGGTCTGGATCTGGAGGCCGAACAGGTGGACAGATTGGCTCTGGAACACACGCGGGAACGGCTGCGGATTGACACCGAACATCCATTTCAGCGCGGCCTGGAACACTGTCGAGAGCCCGATCGTCACCATGATGACGGAGATGATAGGCTCGCCGATCATTGGCCGCAGGATCACGATCTGGATCGCGATGCCGAAGATGAACATGAACACCAGCGTGAGCGGCATGCCCAGCCAGAACGGCACCTGGTATTTGGCGAGCAGTGCCCAGCACACCCAGGCGCCGATCAATAGCAGTTCGCCTTGCGCGAAGTTCACGACCTGCGTCGCCTTGTAGATCAGCACGAACGACATCGCGACCACGCCGTAGAGCGTGCCGACCACGAGGCCGTTGATCAGGAGCTGGAGCAGGAATTGGGGGTTCATGTTGATTTGCGACTAACGAAAGAGAGGAACGTCGCTGCACCCTCTCCCCTTGTGGGAGAGGGTGGCTTCGCGAAGCGAAGCCGGGTGAGGGGTTGTCTCCGCATCGGAAGTGTGGAGAGGGAACCCCTCACCCTGTCGAGGCCTTGTCTGCCTGCGGAGCAGCCCTCTCCCACAAGGGGAGAGGGCACCACAACTCGCATCGCGCGTTGCTGTTGCTGATCGCTCATTCCGCAGCCTCCGCGGTCATCGCAGATGCGAGATCCACCACCTTCAGCGTGGTCCGCACGCGCTGGGTCGTGCCATCCTGGAAGCGGATCACCGTATCGACCGGAATGTTCGCGTCGCCGCGATAGATCGCGTCGATGATGTCGGCGTATTTCTCGTTGATGACGCCACGGCGCACTTTTCGGGTGCGGGTCAGTTCGCCGTCGTCGGCGTCGAGTTCCTTGTAGAGCAGCAGGAAGCGGGAAATCCGTTGGGCCGGCGGCAGCGAGGCGTTGACGGTCTCGACTTCCTTCCGCAACAGCGCATAGACCTCGGGACGCGAGGAGAGATCGCTATAAGTCGTGAACGAGATCCGGCTCTTCTCCGCCCATTTCGAGATGATGGAGTAGCGGATACAGATCATGGAGGCGAGCGCGTCGCGGCCGGCGCCGAGCACCACCGCTTCCGCGATATAGGGCGAGAACTTCAGCTTGTTTTCGATATATTGTGGCGAGAAGCGATCGCCGCGCGAGGTCTCGGCGAGATCCTTGATACGGTCGATCACCACGAGCTGGTTGTTATCGTTGAAATAGCCGGCATCACCGGAGCGCATCCAGCCATCCTGGATGTCCGCCACAGATGCCTCCGGGTTCTTGTAATACCCTAAGAACATGTTGGGGTGGCGCACCACGATCTCGCCGACGCCGTTGACATCGGGATTGTCGACCCGGATCTCGATCGTCTCGGCCATCGCGATGCCCGTGGTATCGGGATCGACTGCGCCGGGCGGATGCAGCGTATAGGCGCCGAGCAATTCGGTCTGGCCATAGAGCGTACGCAGCGGCACGCCCATTGCCCGGAAGAATTTGAAGGTGTCGGGGCCGAGCGCGGCGCCGCCGGTGGCTGCCGAACGCAGCCGAGTGAACCCGAGCCGGTCGCGGAGCGCGCGGAATAGAAGCTGGTCGGCGACGACCGAGCGCTTGCCCTGCTCGAGCGCGGCAAGTCCCGTCTTCATACCGAGCTCGTAGAGCCTTTGCTTCAACGGCGACGAGTCCATCACGTCGGCGCGCACGTCTGCCGCGATCGCCTCCCATACCCGAGGCGCGAACAGCACGAAGGTCGGCGCGATTTCGCGGAAATCGTGCATCATGGTGTCGGGCTCTTCGACGAAGTTGACCTTCATCCGGCAGAGCAGACCTTTGCCGAGCGCGTAGACCTGCTCCATGATCCAGGGCAGCGGCAGCACCGACACATATTCGTCGTCAGGTCCCTTCGGATCGAAGGAGAGATAGGTCGCGCAGTGCTTGAGCACGCGGCCGGCCGCAAGCATCGCCAGCTTCGGATTGGCCGTCGTGCCGGATGTCGTGCAGAGGATCGCGACATCCTCGCCGCCAGTGGCATCGACCAGCGCATCATAGAGGCCCGGCTCGGACGCGGCGCGCTCGCGGCCGAAGCCGGCAAGCTTGCTCGCTTCCATCAGGCGCGGGTCGTCATATTTCCGCATGCCGCGCGGATCGGAATAGATGATGTGCTTCAAGTGCGGCGCGCGGTCGGCGAGCCCCAGCAGCTTGTCGACTTGCTCCTCGTCCTCGGCGAACACCAGCTTCGCCTCGCCATAGTTCAGGAGGTAGGCCGCTTCCTCATCGAGCACGTCGCGGTAAAGTCCAAGGCTCATGCCGCCGATCGCGTGGGTGGCGATCTCGGCGGCCACCCAGTCCGGACGGTTGTCGCCGATGATGCCGATCACGTCGCCGTGGCCCAGCCCCAGTTCGATCATGCCGAGCGCGAAATCGCGCACGCGGGCCTGGTAATCGTCCCAGGTGAATTCGCGCCACAGGCCGAGATCCTTCTCGCGCAGCGCAATCTCGCGGCCATGCTCCCTTGCATTCAGCCGTAATATCTTCGGGAAGGTGTCGGCCTGCGCGGCGCGTCCGGCATGGTCCATCATGCCACGCTCTCCCGCGCTAGCGGCACGTGATCAGGATCGATCAGTGCCTCGTCCTCTTCGCCGAGATAGGCGCGCTTGACATGGGGATCGGCGAGCACGGTCGCAGGATCGCCCTCGGCGATCTTGCGGCCGAAATCGAGCACCATGACGCGGTGGGAGATGTCCATCACCACGCCCATGTCGTGCTCGATCATCACGACGGTCATGCCGAACTCTTCGTTGAGATCGACGATGTAGCGCGTCATGTCCTCCTTCTCTTCGAAGTTCATGCCGGCCATCGGCTCGTCCAGCAGGATCAATTGCGGCTCGAGCGCCATCGCGCGGGCAAGTTCCACGCGCTTGCGCAGGCCGTAGGGAAGCGTGCCGGCGGTCGCCTTGCGCACCGATTGCAGGTCGAGGAAATCGATGATCTCCTCGACCTTGCGGCGATGATCGAGTTCCTCGCCCCGCGCGCCGGTCAGCCAGTACAGCGATCCAGTGATGAAATTGTTCTTCAGCAGGTGATGGCGGCCGACCATGATGTTATCGAGCACGCTCATGTGATGGAACAGCGCGAGATTCTGGAAGGTGCGGCCGATGCCGAGCGAGGGCCGGGCGTTCGGATTGAGACCCGTGATATCCTTGCCGCGATAGAAAAGCTGACCTTCGGTCGGCTTGTAGCGGCCGGAAATGCAGTTGACGATCGAGGTCTTGCCGGCGCCGTTGGGGCCGATGATGGAGAACAATTCGCCGGGCTTGATGCCAAAGCTCACTTCGGTCAGCGCACGGACGCCACCAAAGCGCAGCGACACCCCGCGCACCTCCAACGTGTAATCCACCTATTCCCTCCAGAAGCGGCGCTTCACGCGCTCTGTGTCTCTTGTTGCAAAGACAGCGATAATCTTACATCGGCCGTTCCGGCTAAGCCATCCGACTAATGGTGCCTCGTTCCACTGCGGACCCCACCGTTCATGCGCGGTAACGCCGCAGCCGGCACTTTGCCCCGTCCGCACTTCCACGCGTGTCGTGCAGATGACATTGCGCCGGTAGCCCTCCATAGGGCAAAGCGATACGGTGAAATGTCTTGTGCCCGACAATTGGCCGCCAAATTTCGTTCGGCCTGTGTATTGTTGCGACGCAACATAACGAGACGGACGACAGTCAACGGGATCATGATTGCTGCCGATTACCTGAAGCGCATCGCGGCCTGGTCGCGTGAGCTGGATGACCGCGAGATCGAGGTCGCGCGCAGCGGCATTACCGAGAAATCCTATGGCACCAATGAATTCATCTTCATGCGCGGCGACCGTTTTGACTATTGGACCGGCGTGGTGACGGGGCTGGCGCGGATGGGCATCGTCTCCCGCGGCGGCAAGGCCGCAAGCTTCGCCGGATTGACCGCCGGCGCCTGGTTCGGCGAGGGGTCGGTGCTGAAGAACGAAGCGCGGCGTTACGATGTGGTGGCGCTGCGTGACACGCGGCTGGCCATGATGGACCGCAAGACCTTCGTCTGGCTGTTCGAGAACAGCGTGGCGTTCAACCGTTTCCTGGTGGCGCAGCTCAACGAGCGGCTTGGCCAGTTCATTGCGCTGCTGGAATATGGCCGTACCCTGGATGCGACCGCGCGAGTGGCGCGTTCCATCGCCTCCCTGTTCAATCCAATTCTCTACCCCGAGCTGTCGCGCCATCTCGAGATCACGCAGGAGGAAATCGGAGCGCTTTCCGGCATCTCGCGGCAGAATGCGAACCAGTGCCTGAAGCGGCTGGAGAAGGAGGGGCTCCTCCGGCTGGAATATGGCGGCGTGACCATCGTCGACCTCGAACGTCTCCGCCACTACGGCGAATAGTCCAGCCGGCTGGCCTGGCGCAGCTTGCCCGAAAGCTCGCGCCTAACGTCCTGAATCCAAACGGGGTTATGGCATTAGACTTCGCGGAGGCCGGATGCTACAGACCGGACCATTCGCAACCTGGCGCAGTTCCGCGCCCTCGGAGAGGACATGCCGGTTCAGGACTCCAAGCGACGTGTCGCGCTGATCACGGGCGCCACCGGTCAGGACGGCGCTTACCTCGCTGAATATCTGCTTGGCCTTGGCTACACCGTCCATGGCATCAAGCGTCGCTCGTCGTCGTTCAATACGGCGCGCGTCGATCATCTCTACCAGGATCCCCATGTCGGCAACGTGCCGTTCCTGCTGCACTATGGCGATATGACGGACTCGACCAACCTGATCCGGCTGATGCAGCAGATCAGGCCGACCGAGATCTATAACCTCGCCGCGCAAAGCCATGTCGGGGTCAGTTTCGAAAGCCCGGAATATACGGCGAATGCCGATGCCATCGGCGTGCTGCGCCTCTTGGAGGCGATCCGCATCCTCAACATGGAGAAGGAGACGCGGTTCTATCAGGCCTCGACATCGGAGCTTTACGGCCTGGTTCAGGAAGTGCCGCAGCGGGAAACCACGCCGTTCTATCCGCGTTCGCCTTATGGCGTGGCGAAGCTTTACGGCTACTGGATCACGGTGAACTACCGCGAGGCCTACGGCATGTACGCTTCGAACGGCATCCTGTTCAACCATGAGAGCCCGATTCGCGGCGAGACCTTCGTTACCCGCAAGATCACCCGCGGCGTCGCCCGCATCGAGGTCGGGCTCGAGGACACGCTCTATCTCGGCAATCTCGAGGCCAAGCGCGACTGGGGTCATGCGCGGGATTATGTCGAGGGTATGCACAGGATCCTGCAGGCGGATGCTCCCGACGATTTCGTGCTGGCGACTGGCGAGACGCGCTCGGTGCGCGAATTCGTGGAACTTGCGTTTGCCGAAGTCGGCCGCGGAATCGAGTGGCGCGGGAAGGGCGTTGACGAGGTCGGGGTCGACACAAAATCCGGCAAGACCGTGGTCCGTATCGACCCGACTTATTTCCGGCCGACCGAGGTCGACCTCTTGATCGGCGACGCCAGCAAGGCGCGCGCAAAGCTCGGCTGGAAGCCGAAGACCGGCTTTGCCCAGCTCGTGAAGGAGATGGTCGCGAGCGACCTCGCCGAGGCCAGGCAGGAGGCCGCCAATGGCAAGCACGCCGTTTGAGCTGAAAGGCAAGACGGTCTTTGTCGCCGGCCATCGTGGCATGGTCGGCTCGTCGCTGGTGCGACGGCTTGCACAGGAGGATGTCGAGGTTCTGACGGTGCCGCGCGGCGAAGTCGATCTGCGCGACCAGGCCGCGGTCAACCGGTGGTTTGCCGCCAGGCGGCCGCAGGTGGTGTTCCTGGCGGCGGCGAAAGTCGGTGGCATCGCCGCCAACGACCTGCTGCGCGCCGAGTTCCTCTACGACAATCTGGCGATCGCAACCAACGTGATCCACGCGGCTCACGTCAACGGAACCGAGAAGCTGATGTTCTTCGGCTCCTCCTGCATCTATCCTCGCTTGGCGCCACAGCCGCTGCGCGAGGACTCGATGCTGACCGGGCCGCTGGAGCCGACCAATGAGCCCTATGCGATTGCCAAGATCGCGGGCATCAAGATGGCGGAAACCTATCGCAGCCAGTACGGCGCGGATTTCATCAGCGTGATGCCCACCAATCTGTATGGTCGCGGTGATAATTATCACCCCGAATACAGCCACGTCGTCGCGGCCTTGATCCGCCGTTTCCATGAGGCGAAAGCGTCCGGGGCGAAGAGTGTTGCGGTCTGGGGCACCGGCACGCCGCGGCGCGAATTCCTCTATGTCGACGATCTCGCCGACGCCTGCATCCACCTGATGAAGGTCTATTCCGACAGCGGCTTGGTCAATATCGGCACCGGCAAGGACATCACGATCGCGGAATTCGCCCGGGTCGTCGCCGCGACGGTCGGCTATGAGGGCGAGATCAGCTATGATACTTCGCGGCCCGACGGCACGCCGCGCAAATTGCTCGACGTCAGCCGGCTGGCCGCGCTTGGCTGGCAAGCGAGGACATCGCTGGAAGACGGCATCAGGCTCGCCTATCGGGCATACCTGAGCGAGACCCTGCAGGCGGCGGAATAGCGCCCCAGCCTCACAGCCCGTCATTGCGAGCCAACGGGTCGCGCGAACGCGCGCCCGATGACAGGTTCCGCGAAGCAATCCATCTCTCCACGTGCGGAGGCATGGATTGCTTCGTCGCTTTGCTCCTCGCAATGACGGCGAAGAGAGTGGTTACCTCGTCCCCACTCGCGGCGGATGTTTTGCGAGTGCCACCGCCATCGCCGAGATCAGCGGCTTCATGAAGTAGGCGTCGTTCGCCGGCGCGATGTCGGTGCGCAGGCCGTGCGAGGCGAGCTCGCCGGAAACCGCCGGCCCCACCGAGGCGATCGAGGTTCGGTCTAGGCCCTGACGCAACCTGTCCTCAGAGCCGCGCGCCCGCGCGGCTTCGAACAGCCGGCGCACCTGGCCGAGATTGGTCAACGCGATCGCATCGATCCGGCCCTCCGCCATCTCGTCGATGGCGGCGACGATGTTGGCGTCGGCAGCCTTGGGATCGTAGACATAGGGCAGCACGGTATCGACCTCCGCACCCTGGGCTTTGATCGCGCCGATCAATGCGTTGTGATCCTTGTCCGGATAGAGCTGGAGGCCGAGGCGATGGCCCTTCAGGTCGATCCGGGACAGCATCTCGATGACGCCCTCCGAGGTCGGTTTCTCCGTCGTCACCTGCGGCTCGAGCCCGATTTCGCGCAACGCACGGCCGGGCTTTGGGCCACGGGCGAATTTGCGGGCCTTGCTCAGCGCTGCAATGAATTCCTGCTCGACGCCGACGCGGCGCACGACCTTCATCAAGCGCCGCAGGCCCTCGCCGGTCATCAGCACCAGATCGTCGAATGGCTTTTCGATACAGCGCCTGATCCAGGCTTCGATCGGCGCCGGATCCGGCGCATCGTGGATCGCGAACATCGGACATTGCAGCACGTCGGCTCCCTGTTCGGTGAGCAGCCGGGAGAATTGCGCCTCCTCGCGTGTCTCCAGGATCAGGATGCGGTAGCCGTTCAGCCGGTCAGCCATGATGTGCCTCTCGTAGAGTTTAATTTGGCCCCTGCTGCGGGATTGGCGCAAGGGCGACGGCGGTGGTACAGCAGGGCCCGCAAATCCGCGGTTCCTGCGGCTGCCCAAGCCTTAATCAATCAAGCCCTCATCGGCCAAACCCCAATCAGCCAAGTCTCGATCCATCGCCATGTCCGACCCCCAATTTGTCCTGACTCTGTCCTGCCCCGACCGTCCCGGTATCGTCTCGGCGGTCTCGACCTTTCTCGCGCATAATGGTCAGAACATCCTGGACGCCCAACAGTTCGACGATATCGAAACCAAGAAATTCTTCATGCGGGTGGTCTTCACCGCCGCCGACCTCGCGGTCGAATTGTCGGCGCTGCAGACCGGCTTTGCCGCAATCGCCGAGCGTTTCGGCATGGTTTGGCAGATGCGCGACCGCGCAAGCCGCCGCCGTGTGATGCTGCTGGTCTCCAAATCCGATCACTGCCTGGTCGATATCCTCTATCGCTGGCGCACCGGCGAATTGCAGATGATCCCGACCGCGATCGTCTCCAACCACCCCCGCGAGACCTACAACCACCTCGATTTCGGTGATATCCCGTTCCACTACCTGCCCGTGACCAGGGAGACCAAACGCGAGCAGGAAGCCGCGGTCTGGAAGCTCGCGGAGGACACGAATACCGACCTCGTCGTGCTCGCGCGCTACATGCAGATCCTGTCGGACGAATTGTCGGCAACGCTCGCCGGCCGCTGCATCAATATCCACCATTCGTTCCTGCCGGGCTTCAAGGGTGCGCGCCCCTACCACCAGGCCCATGAGCGCGGCGTCAAACTAATCGGCGCCACCGCGCATTACGTCACCGGCGACCTCGACGAAGGGCCGATCATCGACCAGGACGTCGAGCGCATCAGCCACCGCGATACGCCCGACGATCTCGTCCGCAAGGGCCGGGATATCGAGCGCCGGGTGCTGGCCCGCGCGATCCGCTACCATCTCGAGGACCGCGTGATCCCCAACGGCCGCAAGACGGTGGTGTTCGTCGACTGAGCGCAGTTGCGCTCGTCAGTCCTCAATGAGCGGTGTCCTGCGAGGTCGGTGCCGGCTTATTTTCGTCGCCTCGCTCAGCCGCAGGCATCATCCGCTTGCGTTCTCGCTCGCGCATGAATTCGTCATATTTGGCGGTCCCCGGCCGGGGTGGGGCGTCGGCGGGCAGCCCGCCCGCCCAGGCCGGAATGAAGTCCGCCGCGCCGGCAGACAGCTTCTCGTTGACGGTACCGCATCCGGCCAAGGCGCAGCCTGTCAGAGCGAGGGCGAAGAGGGTTGCGAGAGGGCGGGCGCTGGTTGGCATCGCAATGCAGGGTGTCTTGCGTTTGAAGATTTGGACCTAACTACGCGAACCATTGGCGCGGGTCAGCGGAGCCTCGTTTCGAAATGGTAAGATAGCCGTATCAGGTCTTGTTGGAGGTATTATTGAACCTTAAGCTATCGGCAGCTCCTGGCGGTCAGCGCGCAGGTACCATCCATACGTCGGCTTGACAAACCGGTGCCGGACGACGCCATTCGCCGCGCTACACCGCCGAACAATCTGGGCTATGGTGAGGCAGGGCCGGGGACTCGGTTCGATCCGCAAGAACGATGAGGGGGAGAGGCGTTCATGTTCAACCGCCGTCAATTGTTGCTGGCTGCAGGCGCCATTGCCGCCGCAGCGGCCGTCGTGCCCGTCCGGGCGGAGGAAACGGTCAAGGTCGGCCTGATCGTGCCGATGACCGGCGGGCAAGCCTCGACCGGCAAACAGATCGACAACGCGATCAAGCTCTACATGCAGCAGAAGGGGGACACGGTCGCCGGCAAGAAGATCGAGATCATCCTGAGGGACGATGCCGCGGTTCCCGACAATACCAAGCGGCTCGCCCAGGAGCTGATCGTCAACGAGAAGGTCAACATCATTGCCGGTTTCGGCGTCACCCCGGCCGCGCTCGCCGCGGCGCCCCTGGCGACCCAGGCGAAAGTTCCGGAAATCGTGATGGCGGCCGGCACCTCGATCATTACCGAGCGCTCGCCCTATATCGTCCGCACCAGCTTCACGTTGCCGCAGTCTTCCACCATCATCGGCGATTGGGCGGTCAAGAACGGCATCAAGAAGGTGGCCACGCTGACCTCGGACTACGCGCCCGGCAATGACGCACTCGCTTCCTTCAAGGAGCATTTCGTGGCCGGCGGCGGCGAGATCGTCGAAGAGGTCAAGGTGCCGCTCGCTAATCCCGACTTCGCGCCATTTCTGCAACGGATGAAGGATTCCAAGCCGGACGCCATGTTCGTGTTCGTGCCGGCCGGGCAGGGCGGCAACTTCATGAAGCAATATGCCGAGCGCGGGCTGGACAAGAGCGGCATCAGGGTGATCGGCCCAGGTGACGTCATGGACGACGATCTCCTCAATAATATGGGCGATGCCGCGCTCGGCGCGGTCACCGCGCATCTCTATTCCGCCGCACATCCCTCGCAGACCAACAAGGAATTCGTGGCCGCCTACAAGAAGGCGTTCAACAACCGGCCCGGCTTCATGGCGGTGGGCGGCTATGATGGCATCCATCTTATCTACGAAGCCCTGAAGAAGACCGGCGGTGACGTGACCGGCGACAAGTTGATTGCGGCGATGAAGGGGATGAAGTGGGAGAGCCCGCGGGGGCCGATCTCGATCGACCCTGAGACGCGCGACATCGTGCAGAACATCTATATCCGCAAGGTCGAGAAGGTTGACGGCGAACTCTACAACGTCGAATTCGCGACCTTCGAAGCCGTGAAGGACCCCGGCAAGACCAAGAAGTGACTCCGCGCTCGTCATTATCGGATGCGCGCCGCGTTCTCTCCACGTCATGCCCGGGCTTGTCCCGGGCATCCACGCTGTTCTCTGCAGGGAGAAAGACGTGGATGGCCGGGACAAGCCCGGCCATGACGCGGTCGCTGGACGTGCGCCACTCTTCAATATTGGCTGATCGGGGATGAAATGACCTCGCTCTTCACCATCCTGTTCGACGGCATTGCCTACGGCATGCTGCTGTTCGTGCTCGCCTGCGGGCTCGCGGTGACGCTCGGACTGATGAATTTTGTCAATCTCGCGCACGGCGCCTTCGCGATGGCCGGCGGCTACATCTGCGCGGTGCTGGTGAATAATTCCGGCTGGCCGTTCTTTGCGGCGCTGCCGCTCGCCTTCGTCGGCAGTGCCGCGGTTGGCGTGGTCCTTGAGCGAACGCTGTACCGTCATCTCTACGCGCGCAGCCATCTCGACCAGGTGCTGTTCTCCATCGGTCTCGTTTTCGTGTCGATCGCGGCGGTCGACTACACCATGGGCTCGTCGCGGGTCTTCATCAAATTGCCGGCGGCCCTCGAGGGGCAGTTCGATGTGTTCGGGGTCGGCATCGGTCGCTACCGGCTGATGATCATCGTGATCTGCGGTTTGCTCACGGTCGCGCTGCAATTGATCCTGGCGCGGACGCGCTTCGGCAGCCGCCTGCGCGCGGCGGTCGATGATCCCCGTGCCGCGATCGGGCTCGGCATCAATGTGCCGCAGGTCTTCGCTTTCACCTTCGCCTTCGGTTGCGGGCTGGCCGGGCTCGGCGGCGCGTTGAGCGCGGAGATCCTCGGCCTTGATCCTTATTTCCCGCTCAAATTCATGATCTACTTTCTGATCGTGGTCACGGTGGGCGGCTCCTCCTCGATCACCGGCCCATTCCTGGCGTCGCTCTTGCTCGGCATCGGCGATGTCGCCGGCAAGTATTATGTCCCGAAGATGGGACCCTTCGTGATCTACACGATCATGATCGCGATCCTGATCTGGCGTCCGAACGGCCTGTTCGGCCGCACGGCCGCGCGCTGAGGGGTGCGATGAGCACGCTTCCCGACGTTTCCACGCATGTGGTTGCCGGCGCCCGCTGGCGACCGGGCGAGATTGCCTTCTGGATCGTGGTCGTCGCCTGCGGCTTCCTGTTTCCATCCCGCTACCTGATCATGACCGAGATCGTGCGGCTCGCTTTGTTCGCGCTGTCGCTCGACCTGATCCTTGGCTATGCTGGCATCGTCTCGCTCGGGCATGCCGCATTCTTCGGCGTCGGCGCCTATTCCGCGGGGCTGCTGGCGCTGCACGGTATCATCAGCGAGCCGGTAGTCGCGCTCGTGGTCGCAGGCCTTGCTGCCATGGTGCTCGGCTTCTTCACGAGCTTTCTTGTCATCCGCGGCGTCGATCTGACGCGGCTGATGGTCACGCTCGGCATCGCGCTGCTCCTGGAGGCGCTCGCCGAACGCTTCTCCGATATCACCGGCGGTACCGACGGATTGCAAGGCATCGAGATGCAGCCGATCCTCGGCCGCTTTGCGTTCGACATCTTCGGCCAGACCGGCTTCTTCTACTCGCTGATCGTGCTGTTCCTCCTGTTCGTGCTGGCCCGGCGGATCGTGCATTCGCCGTTCGGGCTGTCGCTGCGCGCGATCAGGAACAACCCGCTGCGCGCCGCCGCGATCGGTATTCCCGTCAATCGCCGATTGATCGCGATTTATACCGTCTCGGCGTTCTATGCCGGCGTCGCCGGCGCGCTGTTCACGCAGACCACGGCGCTGGCTTCGCTCGACGTGTTCTCGTTCGAGCGTTCGGCGGATTTGATGCTGATGCTGGTCATCGGCGGCACCGGCTATCTCTATGGCGGGCTGATCGGCGCCGTCGTGTTCAAGATGCTGCAGGAGCTGTTTTCGACCATCACGCCGCAATATTGGCTGTTCTGGATCGGGCTGGTGCTGGTCGTGATCGTTCTGGTCGGCCGCGCCCGCATCCATCGTTGGGCGCTTTGGCTGCCCAACCTCATCATCCGGCAATTTACCGGTCGCCGGGCCGTTGTCGTGGTTCCCGAAAGCGATCCGTCATGATGATCGCGCTGGAAACCAGGGGACTGGAAAAAACCTTCGGCGGCTTGCGCGTCACGCGCGACCTTTCGCTCCGGATCGAGCAGGGCGCCCGCCACGCTTTGATCGGGCCGAACGGGGCCGGCAAGACCACGGTGATCAATCTGCTCACCGGGGTCCTGCGGCCCAATGCCGGCCGCATCCTGCTCGAAGGCAACGACATCACCAACCTGCCGGTGCACAAGCGCGTGCTGCGTGGCCTGTCGCGTACGTTCCAGATCAACCAGCTCTATCCCGATCTCACCCCACTGGAGACCATTGGGCTCGCGGTCTCCGAACGGATGGGACGCGGCGGCGACTGGTGGCGGCGGATGGGGACGCGGGTAGACGTCAATGCCGAGATCGTCGAGATCCTGGCGCGGTTTCATTTGCTCGACGTCATGAACGAGCCCACCGTCACTTTGCCCTATGGCAAGCAGCGCCTGCTCGAGATCGCGGTCGCGATTGCCACCAGACCCCGCGTGCTGCTGCTCGACGAGCCGGCCGCCGGCGTACCCGAAATCGAGCGCCACGACATTCTGACCGCTGTCGCCGCGCTGCCGCGCGAGGTAACGGTGCTCCTGATCGAGCACGACATGGATCTCGTATTCTCCTTCGCCGACCGCATCTCGGTGCTGGTCAACGGTGCGCTATTGACCGAAGGTCCGCCGGATGCCGTGGCGCGCGACCCGCAAGTGAAGGCGGTCTATCTCGGCGAGGCGGCCGATGCCTGAGCTGCTCGCGATCGAGGGCCTGCGTGCTGGCTATGGCGAGGCGGTGGTGCTGCCGGGCGTGACGCTGTCGCTCCCCGAAGGCCAGGTGCTGGCGCTGCTCGGGCGCAACGGCACAGGCAAGACCACGCTGATCAATTCCATCGTCGGCGTCACCCGCCGTTTCGGCGGCCGCATTGCGCTGGCCGGGCAGGACATCACGGCGCTGCGTCCGGATCAGCGGGCCCGCGCTGGGGTCGGCTGGGTGCCGCAGGAACGCAATATCTTTCGCTCCCTCACGGTCGAGGAGAATATGACCGCCGTGGCCCAGCCGGGGCCATGGACGGTGGAGAGGATCTACCGGATGTTCCCCCGGCTGAAGGAGCGGCGCGGCAATTTCGGCAACCAGCTCTCCGGTGGCGAGCAGCAGATGCTGGCGATCGGCCGCGCGCTGACCTTGAACCCAAAGGTGCTGCTCTTGGACGAGCCGACAGAGGGACTGGCGCCGATCATCGTTGAGGAATTGCTGAAAGCGCTCGGCACGATCACCCGCTCTGGTGGTATCTGCTCGATCATCGTAGAACAGCACGCGCAAAAGGTTCTGGGGCTCGCGGACCGCGTCGTGATATTGGAACGCGGCACAATCGTGCACGATGCGGCAAGCGATGCCTTGAAAGCCGATCCCACGGTGCTCGAGCGGCATCTTGGGGTCTCCGGCGCCAAAGCGCATTAATTCCGTCCCTAGGGAGTCGAAACCATGCAACGAACAAAACCTCCTTTCCGCGCCGACGAGGTCGGCAGCCTGCTGCGGCCACCGAAGATCAAGGAGGCGCGCGCCAAGCTTGAAAAGGGCGAGATCACGCCCGAGGATCTGCGCAAGATCGAGGACATCGAGATCGAGAAGGTCGTGCACCGCCAGGCCTCCACCGGGCTGAAGCTCGCGACCGACGGTGAATTCCGTCGCTCCTGGTGGCACTTTGATTTTCTCGCCAAGCTGACCGGCTGCGAACTGTTCCACCCGGACGCCGGCATCCAGTTCGCAGGCGTGCAGACGCGCCATGACGCAATCCGCGTGATCGACAAATTGGATTTCCCCGACGACCACCCGATGCTCGATCACTTCAGGTTTCTGAAGAAATACGCCGACCAGGCTCATGTCACGGCCAAGATGACGATCCCGGCGCCGTCGGTGCTGCACTTCCGCGGTGGCCGCAAGCTGATCTCGAAGGAGGTCTATCCCGACCTCGAACCGTTCTTCGAGGATCTCGGCAAGACCTACCGCAAGGCCGTGAAGGCGTTTTATGACGCCGGCTGCCGCTATCTGCAGTTCGATGACACGGTGTGGGCCTATCTCTGCTCGCAGGACGAATTGCAGAAGGCGCGCGAGCGCGGCGACAATCCCGATGGCCTGCAGGAGATCTACGCCCGCGTCATCAACTACGCGATCGCGGACCGTCCGTCCGACATGGTGATCTCGACCCATGTCTGCCGCGGCAATTTCCGTTCCACCTGGATTTCGTCCGGCGGCTACGAGCCGGTGGCGGAAACGCTGCTCGGCGGCACTAACTACGATGGCTATTTCCTTGAATATGATTCCGACCGTGCCGGCGGTTTCGAGCCGCTGCGCTATTTGCCAAAGGGCAACAAGGTCGTGGTGGTCGGCGTCATTACTTCCAAATTCGGCGAGCTCGAGAGCAGGGACGCCATCAAGCGACGTCTGGAGGAAGCTTCCAAATTTGCGCCGCTCGACCAGCTCGCGCTCTCGCCGCAATGCGGCTTCGCCTCGACCGAGGAAGGCAACATCCTCTCCGAAGACGAGCAATGGGCGAAGCTCAGGCTCGCGGTGGAAGTCGCCGAAGAGGTGTGGGGCAGGTAGCCGCCGCCTGCCGTCACTGCGAGCACCGCTTTCTCCCCTGTCATTGCGAGCGAAGCGAAGCAATCCATGGCCTCGACAAGTGGTGAAATGGATTGCTTCGCTTCGCTCGCAATGACGGCGCGATTGCGCATTCCACTCGCCCTGTGGCGGGAGAGGCTAGGGGGTTCAAAGAGTGGGAAATTTGTGCTAAGAAGACATCACGCTCTATCGCTGCCCACTGGCGTCCCACTCTCTTGGCCCGATGAAGAACGACCAAATCCTGAGCCAGATCACTGACTTCTGCCGGGGGGCCGACATGGCCGAGTCCACGTTCGGCCGGCGTGCGGTCAATGACGGCAAGCTGGTGCACCGGCTGCGGGAGGGCAAAAAGATCACCATTGACACGCTGGACCGCATCCAGGCCTTCATTGCCACCTCGACGCCGGGCGGTGTGGCGCCGCCGCGGGGGCTGGTGGTGCCGCTGGAGAAGCGCGATCCGCGGCAGAATTTCCGTTTTTTCGAGAACCGGCAGCGGTATTTGCTGTTCGTCCATACCTGCGGCGAGAAGCGGGTGATCGCGCAGCGGGTGGCGCTGGAGCTTTCCGCCATCCATCCCCGGCCGCCGGCGCTGCGGGTGTTCGACGCCGGCGTCGGCGATGGCACGGTGCTGGCGCGGGTGCTGCGCGCCATGCATAGCCGCTTTCCTCATATGCCGTTCTACGTGGCTGGCAAGGAACTCAGCCTGGAGGACGTCCGGCTGACCCTCGACAAGGTGCCGGACCGGCTGTTCGAGCACCCTTCGACCGTGTTCGTGCTGACCAACATGTATTACGACGAGGCGCCCTGGCTGACCCCCAAATCCCCGGTGGCGGCCGCCAGCACGCTCTGGCACGAGGTGCCGCTGCGGGGCGGCTCGTCGGGCGAATTCGAGGCCCAGATCGCGGAACTCGGCCCGTTTCTCGAGCAGAATTGGCGTGCCCGCGTCAGCCCACGATCCGGGATGCCCATCTATGAGCGTCCGGTGGTTTTGGTGCTCTACCGGGAGGACCAGAGATTCCTGCTCGATTCGATCATCCCGCGGGCCGGCAAGACCGAGGCCAATTTCGACCTCGTCATCGCATCCCAGCCATACCGGGCGAAATCCTCGGTGAATTTCCGGGCCAAGCGCATCATTGCGCCACTGGCGCGCGCCTTGGGCAGCGGCGGTCGCCTGATCGGTATTCACTCCCATGGCGACGATCCGGGTTTGGAAATTATCCAGGCCGTGTGGCCCGGAGAAAATCCTTTCGCCGTCAGCCGCCATGAGATACTGCGCGCGGTCAAATACGAGCTGGGGTCGGCCGGGCGCGACCTTAACTTTAACGCATACGCGGATAACCGCTCGATCTTTCGCTATGATATGGAAGCCTTGCCTAACGAGGTCACCGGCTCGATCGGAACCTCGACTGCCTTTGCAGCGTGGAACGCGGCGGTGTATGTCGCCCAGGTTGAAGACGACCGGTTGGCGGAGTTGGCGGAAAGCGGCCGAACTCTCGAAGCCACCCGCGACGTTCTGCGCAAACATAATGGGCTTTGGTTCTACGACGAATCCTACGTCATCTCGCGTCGCCGGGACTGACATGTCAGGAACACACTCACACAAACGTCGGAAGTCGACATAACAAGGGGTTTGCTTGATGCGCGCGTCTTACCTGTTCACCAGCGAGTCGGTCTCCGAAGGGCATCCAGACAAGGTCTGCGACCGGATCTCGGACGAGATCGTCGATCTGTTCTATCGGGAAGGGCCGAAAGCCGGCATCGACCCGTGGCAGATCCGCGCCGCCTGCGAAACGCTCGCCACGACCAACAAGGTGGTGATCGCCGGCGAAACCCGTGGGCCCCAGTCGGTAACCAACGACCAGATCGAAAGCACCGTCCGCGAGGCGATCAAGGACATCGGCTACGAGCAGGAGGGCTTCCACTGGAAGAACTGCGACATCGAGATCCTCCTGCATCCGCAGTCGGCCGATATCGCGCAGGGCGTCGACGCGCTGCAGCCGGGCGAGAAGAAGGAAGAGGGGGCGGGCGACCAGGGCATCATGTTCGGTTACGCCACCAATGAGACGCCGGACCTGATGCCGGCGCCGATCTTCTATGCCCACAAGATCCTGCGGCTGATTTCCGAAGCGCGCCACTCCGGCCGCGAGAAGGTTTTGGGGCCAGACTCCAAGAGCCAGGTCACCGTGCAGTACGAGAACGGCAAGCCGGTCGGCGTGCGCGAGATCGTGGTCTCGCACCAGCATCTGGTCGAGGATCTCTCCTCCAATCAGGTTCGCGACATCGTCGAGCCCTATGTGCGCGAGGCGCTGCCGAAGGAGTGGATCAACGGCAAGACCATCTGGCACATCAACCCGACCGGCAAGTTCTTCATCGGCGGCCCCGATGGCGACTCCGGTCTCACCGGCCGCAAGATCATCGTCGACACCTATGGCGGTGCGGCCCCGCATGGCGGCGGCGCTTTCTCCGGCAAGGATCCGACCAAGGTCGACCGCTCGGCCGCCTATGCCGCGCGCTATGTGGCCAAGAACATTGTCGCCGCCGGTCTCGCCGACCGCTGCACCCTGCAGCTCGCTTACGCGATCGGCGTGGCGCGGCCGCTGTCGATCTACATCGACACCCATGGCACCGGTAAGGTGCCGGAGGACAAGCTCGAGAAGGCGGTGGCGCAGGCGATGGACCTGACCCCGCGCGGCATCCGCACCCATCTCGACCTCAACCGTCCGATCTACGCGCGGACCTCGGCCTACGGTCATTTCGGCCGCACGCCCGACAATGAGGGCGGCTTCTCCTGGGAGAAGACCGATCTCGTCGAGCCGCTCAAGCGCGCAGTCTAAGCAGCGTACGTCATTCCGGGGCGCTCGCGAGAGCGAGCAAACCCGGAATCCTTGTCCATCATTTTGAGATTCCGGGTTCGCCTCTTCGAGGCGCCCCGGAATGACGAGTTTAACAACAGGAATCTCGCGATGAACGCCCCGACAAAGCCTGGCTTCACCGACTATATCGTCAAGGACATCTCGCTCGCCGACTTCGGCCGCAAGGAAATCTCGCTCGCAGAAACCGAGATGCCCGGGTTGATGGCGACACGTGAGGAGTTCGGCCCCAAGCAGCCCCTGAAGGGCGCGCGTATTGCCGGCTCCCTGCACATGACCATCCAGACCGCTGTCTTGATCGAGACGCTGGCCGCGCTCGGCGCCGACATCCGCTGGGTCTCCTGCAACATCTATTCGACCCAGGACCACGCCGCGGCCGCGATCGCTGCTGCCGGCATTCCGGTGTTCGCGGTGAAGGGCGAGACGCTCACCGAATACTGGGACTACACCGCCAAGCTGTTCGACTGGCACGGCGGCGGCACGCCCAACATGATCCTCGACGACGGCGGCGACGCCACCATGCTGGTGCATGCCGGCTACCGCGCCGAGCAGGGCGACACGGCTTTCCTCGACAAGCCCGCCTCTGAGGAAGAAGAGATCTTCTACGCGCTGATCAAGCGGCTCCTGAAGGAGAAGCCGAAGGGCTGGTTCGCCGAGATCGCCAAGAACATCAAGGGCGTCTCCGAGGAGACGACGACGGGCGTGCACCGCCTCTACGAGATGGCGAACAAGGGCACGCTGCTGTTCCCGGCCATCAACGTCAACGACAGCGTTACCAAGTCGAAGTTCGACAACCTCTATGGGTGCCGCGAGTCGCTGGTCGACGGCATCCGCCGCGGCACCGACGTGATGTTGTCGGGCAAGGTCGCGATGGTCGCGGGCTTCGGCGACGTCGGCAAGGGCTCGGCGGCTTCGCTGCGCCAGGCCGGCTGCCGCGTGATGGTCTCCGAGGTCGATCCGATCTGCGCGCTGCAGGCGGCGATGGAAGGCTATGAGGTCGTGACCATGGAAGATGCCGCGCCGCGCGCCGACATCTTCGTTACCGCCACCGGCAACAAGGACATCATCACCATCGAGCACATGCGCGCGATGAAGGATCGTGCCATCGTCTGCAACATCGGCCACTTCGACAACGAGATCCAGATCGCGTCGCTGCGCAATCTGAAATGGACCAACATCAAGCCGCAGGTCGACGAGATCGAATTCCCCGACAAGCACCGCATCATCCTGCTGTCGGAAGGCCGCCTCGTGAACCTCGGCAACGCCATGGGCCATCCGTCCTTCGTGATGTCGGCCTCCTTCACCAACCAGACGCTGGCGCAGATCGAGCTGTTCGCCAACAACAAGAACGGCAAGTACGAGAAGAAGGTCTACGTGCTGCCGAAGACGCTGGACGAAAAGGTCGCCCGCCTGCACCTCGCCAAGATCGGCGTCAAGCTGACCGAGCTGCGCAAAGACCAGGCCGACTATATCGGCGTCAAGACGGAAGGGCCGTACAAGTCGGATCATTACCGCTACTGATCCAGGCTCTCTGGGATCCTTCTGCGTCATGGCCGGGCTTGTCCCGGCCATCCACGTTCTGGCTTGACTAGCGGCGCAGAAAGGACGTGGATGCCCGGGACGAGCCCGGGCATGACGGCGGCGCTTGCGGGCTCCTGGGGAGGTCCCAATGGAGCATTTCGATGTTCTGATCGTCGGCGCCGGGCTGTCCGGCATCGGCGCGGGCTATCACCTGCAGCAGAAGTGCCCGAGCAAGAGCTACGTCATCCTCGAGGGCCGCGACTGCATCGGTGGCACCTGGGATCTGTTCCGCTATCCCGGCATCCGCTCCGACAGCGACATGTACACGCTCGGCTATTCGTTCCGCCCGTGGACCGAACCGAAGGCGATCGCGGACGGGCCGCGCATCCTGAACTATGTACGCGAGACCGCGGCGCAGAACGGGATCGACCGCAAGATCCGCTTCAACCATCGCGTCAAGCGTGTCTCGTGGTCGTCCGACGAGGCGCGCTGGACCGTCGAGGCGGAGCGCAGGGCAGGCGAGGGCGCGGCCGAGATCGTGCGCATCACCTGCAATTTCCTCCTCATGTGCTCGGGCTATTACAGATACGAGGAAGGCTACACGCCGGACTTCGCTGGTGCCGCCGACTTCGAGGGTCAGATCGTGCATCCGCAGAAATGGCCCGAGCATCTCGACTACGCCGGCAAGCGCGTGGTCGTAATCGGCTCGGGCGCGACAGCGGTGACGCTGGTGCCGGAGCTCGCCAAGACAGCCGCGCATGTCACCATGCTGCAGCGCTCGCCGACTTACGTGGTGGCGCGTCCGGCGGAGGATGCGCTCGCCAACAAGCTCCGGCGCAATCTCTCGGCGGGGCTCGCTTATCATCTGATCCGCTGGCGCAACGTGCTGCTCGGCATGTATTTCTTCCAGCTCTGCCGCCGCAAGCCGGAGCGCGCCAAGCAGCTCATCGTCGGCGGCATCAAGATGGCGCTCGGTCCGGAATACGACATCGGCACGCATTTCACGCCGCGCTACAATCCGTGGGAGCAGCGGCTCTGCCTCGTGCCGGACGGCGACCTGTTCAAATCGATCCGCGAGAAGCGCGCCTCCGTCGTCACCAGCCAGATCGATACCTTCACCAGGAACGGCATTCGCCTGAAGGACGGCAGCGAGCTTCCGGCCGACATCATCATCACCGCTACCGGGCTGGTCCTGCAGGTGCTCGGCGGCGTCGAGGTCAGCGTCGACGGTCGCATCGTCGATTTCGCGAAAACGCTGAGCTACAAGGGCATGATGTATTCGGATGTGCCGAACCTCGCGGCGACGCTCGGCTACACCAACGCGTCGTGGACGCTGAAATGCGACCTCACCTGCGAATATGCCTGCCGTCTGATCAACTACATGGACCGGCACGGTTTCAGGCAGTGCGTGGCGCATAATCTCGATCCTTCGATCGAGGCGCTGCCGGCGCTGGATTTCTCGTCCGGCTATGTCCAGCGCTCGATCGCGAAATTGCCCAAGCAGGGCTCGAAGCGGCCGTGGCGGCTCTACCAGAACTATGCGCTCGACATCGTCTCCCTGCGCTACGGCAAGGTGGATGACGGCGTGATGCAGTATTCGTGACAGTCCTCGTTGTTCTGGCGCGGCGTGTCCAAGCGTCCCATGGGTTGGTTTGCGTATTCAGGCTTCCTGCCGAATCAGCCATTCTGCCGCGACGGTTAACGTCGGATTAACCAAGACGCCCTACACTGCACGGCCTGTGGCTGCTGATAGCATGAGGAAGCCCATGGACGCCCAGCGAATTGCCGTCGATGCCCTCGTGGCGCTGACCGATTGCGACCGCGACGCCGCCGTTGCCTTCATCCGCCGCTTCTACCTCGCCGGCATCAAGGACCCCAAGCGCCTGACCTTCAAGGGCCTGCAGGCGATGCGCGCCTGAGGGAGCCGTGCCGTAGGATGGGTAGAGCGGAGCGAAACCCATCGCCATAGTGCACGCGGCGTGAATGATGGGTTTCGCTTCGCTCTACCCATCTTACGAATTTGGCGTGCGCCGTTAGCCCCTCATCCTGAGGAGCGGCCATTTGGCCGCGTCTCGAAGGATGAGGCTTCGCCGGTGGCCTCGCCCTTCGAGACGACCGCTGCGCAGTCTCCTCAGAGTGAGGGGACAGGTTGGAGTGCGCTGCCCTCGCCATTGTCATTGCGAGCGGAGCGAAGCAATCCATCGCGCCGCTTGCGGAGGCGTGGATTGCTTCGTCGCTTCGCTCCTCGCAATGACGAGGGGAGAGGTTCTGATTCAAATGTCAAACAGCTCTCCACTGTCATCGTCCGGCTTGACCGGACGATGAAGTATTCCAGAAGCGTTCGAGGCTGATCCGAAGCGCCGCGGAGTACTGGATGCCCGCCTTGGCGGGCATGACGGTGGAGTGTGTGAGGTGGTGTAACTCCGCATTCTCGCGGCGCGTTACGCCCGAGCTTTGCATCTCGTTTCACCCTCCTCGAAGACAGAGGGCGCAGGGAAAGCCGGGTGCCGGTTGCACCCATGGGTCCCGTGCAACAAAAAGCACGGGGGTAGGACCACAGGTTCAACCGAAGCATTCCGGCTTTCCCTGCGCGATGGTTTTACGACTTACTTCGCGCTCTCCCCGGTGACCGGGCTTTCTTGCCACCGTCACCCGCGGCAGCTCTTGCTGCTCGCGAGCTTAGCGCCAGCGTCGGGGCGCCAGGACCACACGACTTCGCCGTCCGCTGATGTCACGCTCGTCAGTCGCAACGTCAGCGTCCACCGCATCTCACCGCGCGTTCGTGACGATCGCGATCCGCCCCTCTCATCGGGTGAGACGGCGCGGGTTATAGAGGTGATTTGCCCGACGGGTTAACAGGAAATTTTGGTGAACAGGGACTGGACCGCCCGATTCGCTTTGAAATTGCACGGAAAATTTATCTCTGCGCGCAGGTCGGCGCGATCCGGAAGCCCCCTCCAGGATTGGCTTGCGGGACCCGCTTGCGCTATATGGACGCAGGACGTGGCTGGGGGCCACGGCAGGGACTGATATGCTGAAAACGGTATTCGCACCGCAGCTTGTTATCCTCTACATCCTGGCGGCATCGACAGTTTATGTGCATTTCCGCGGCCGCGAGCGGCTCCGCTTCGCGCGTCAGCTCGGCGATCACTCGACCTATCTCGCGCCCTACAATGTGCTGATGTATGCGGGCTCGGCCGTTCCGAACACGCCGGTGATCCCGGTCGAGAAATTTCCCGAGCTCGCCAAGCTGAGCGAGAATTGGGAGACCATCCGCGAAGAGGCGGTGCGGCTGTTCGACGAGGGCTTTATCCGAGCAGCCGCCAAGAACAACGACTGGGGCTTCTATTCGTTCTTCAAGAGCGGCTGGAAGCGCTTTTACCTGAAGTGGTATGACGACTTCCTGCCCTCGGCGCGCACGCTGTGCCCAAAGACCGTGGAATTGCTGAATTCGATTCCGTCCGTGCACGGCGCGATGTTTGCGATGCTGCCGCCCGGCGGCAAGCTCGGCGCGCACCGCGATCCTTTTGCCGGCTCGCTGCGCTATCACCTCGGGCTGGTCACCCCCAACTCGAACAAATGTCGGATCATGGTCGACGGCGTGGAATGCGTCTGGCGCGACGGCCAGGCCTTCATGTTCGACGAGACCTTCATCCACCACGCCGAAAACGCCACCGACGTCAACCGCATCATCCTGTTCTGCGACGTCGAGCGCCCGATGAAGTATGGCTTCATGACCGCGATCAACCGCTGGGTCAGCCATCACATCGTCAAGGCCTCCGCCACGCAGAACGTGGACGGCGAACATGTCGGCGTGCTCAACAAGGTGTTCGGCAAGCTCTACGAGGTCCATCTCGCCAGCCGCAAGGTCAAGGAGTGGAACCGCAACGTGTACTACACGCTGAAATATTCGCTGACGGTCTTGATCCTCGGGCTGATCGTTGCATCGGCGTTGCGGTGAGTGCGTAGGGCGGATTAGCGAAGCGTAATCCGCCGTCTTTTGTGCAATGGTGGAATGGCGGATTACGCTTCGCGTATCCGCCCACGGTCCTTTTCCGGATCATGCTCTAGGGAAGCGCTGCAGCGGCGTTGACAACGAGCGGACTGTCGGTCGGCGCAGGCGCCAGTTCGCTGCTGCTGCCCTTGGTGAGAAACTCGTCGAGCGTGGCCTGGATCCTGTGCTTGACGGAATAAGGTCCACGGTCGCACATGTCAGTGTGCCGGAATTGCGTATTGATGATATCGATAACTTGCTTCTTGGCCTGTTCGGGAGCCGGCAACACGCCGGGATCGGTCTTGAAGTTGGGATCTTTCGAGCGGAACGACAGGATCTTAAGTCTGTGGTCAAGCACGAAGGGGACGCGCAAATTGTCCAGCGTGATCACCTTTGACACCAGTTCGGGATGTTGCTTGGCGTAGTACATGGCGATATCGCCGCCGTTTGAATGGCCCACGAGGGTCAGATGATCGTAGACGGCATTGGGCTCAAGCGCCTTCAGCTTCGCGAGCACAAAGCCGATGTTGGCTTCGCCCTTTTTGTAGACGCCAATCCTGCCCACATAGGGTAGTCCGACACTCGTCATCAGCGGAGGGTCGGATGGAATATCCTGCTGGATGCTGGCGACCAGATATCCATCCGCGGCCAGCACGTTTTCCAGGAACGAATATTCGGTGTTCTTGACCGTGTTGCCGTTGCTGATGATCGCGACCGGAAGCTTCCAGATTCCGGCATTGGCCTTCATCTCGTAATCCGCACGCACGGCAAGATCGACCGGCACCAGCCGTTGTCGGGTCTGATCATAGAGGCTCAAGCTTTCGTGCCGAATTCCCCACTTGCTCACGCCAAAGTAGGCGGCGCCGGAAAGGGCGCAGAGACAGGCGAAAACGACAATTCCTCGCTTCATTGCCTCCATCCCGTCGTTCTTTTTTCGGTATTAACTCGCTGAGTGGGTGACGGAAAAGGCTCTAAGTCCTGCGGCCATATTAAATTTCTGTCAGCTTCTTGCCGTGCGCGGGCATCGCTGCGCCCCGCGCAGGAATGAAGCGGCGCGATGCTTGCGAGGATACAAGCGGCTATGTTCGCCTTCGGTCCAACCGATCCGCTTAAGGTCTAGCTGTCGCCCCCAGCTCCCGTAGAAGACGGCGGATTACGCTGCGCTAATCCGCCCTAAGATCCTTGCTCCGCTGGACTAAAGTTCTAGCCTCTATTTCCTGGTCGATGGAACTTTCGGCGCGTCATATCGTTTTGCGATTAAACGACCCAACAAAGTGAAATTTGCCGGGGGGCTTGTCCGAGGGAGATGCTCCCATGGCAACGCTCGGCCTCGACGCCACCCAACTGACTCCATCCGAGCATCAGCGCCAGCTTCGTCGCGCCGTCATCGCCTCCACGATTGGGACCGCGATCGAATGGTATGATTTCTTCCTTTACAGCACCGTCACCGGGCTGGTTTTCGCAAAGCTGTTCTTCCCGCACTCCGACCCCTGGGTCGGCACGCTGGAGGCATTTGCCATTTATGCTGTCGGCTTCGTCGCGCGGCCGATCGGTGCTGCGATCTTCGGGCATTATGGCGACCGCATCGGCCGCAAAGCGACGCTGATCGCGACTCTGCTCCTGATGGGACTGGCGACCGCGGCGGTGGCCGTGGTGCCGACCTATGAGCGCGTCGGCATCTGGGGTGCGGTGATCCTGACGGTGCTGCGCTTCATCCAGGGCGTCGGTGTCGGCGGCGAATGGGGCGGCTCGGTGCTGATGTCGATGGAATGGGCGCGCGACAACCACTCCCGCGGGTTCATCGCGTCATGGCCGCAATTCGGCGTTCCGTGCGGCCTGTTCCTCGCCAATCTTGCCGTTCTGGCGTTCAGCCAGATGGCTGGGGACCAGTTTCTCGCCTGGGGCTGGCGGCTTCCGTTTGCGCTCAGCCTCATCCTGGTCGTCGTCGGTCTCTACATCAGGCTCGGCATTCTGGAAACGCCGGTGTTCAGCAAACTGCAGGCCGAGCAAAAGCTCGACCGCACGCCGATGCTGACGGTGATCAAGGAGTATCCGAAGGAAATCCTGCTGTCCGCCTTCGCGCGCATGGCCGAGCAGGCGCCGTTCTACATCTTCACCGCCTTCGTCTTTTCCTACGGCATTGCCACGCTGCACGTCTCGCGCGACTTCCTGCTCACTGCGGTGCTCACGGCTTCGGTGCTGTCGTTCGTCTCGATCCCGCTGTTCGGGCATCTGTCTGACCGGATCGGACGCAAGAACATGTATATGATCGGTGCCGTCGTGACCGGCATCTTTGGCTTCATCTACTTCGCGATGCTCAACACGGGATCTTTGACGATCATCTTCCTCGCGATCGTCCTGTCGCTGATCCCGCACGACATGATGTACGGGCCGCAGGCCGCGCTGATTGCGGAGAGCTTTACCGGACGCCTGCGCTACAGCGGCTCATCGCTCGGCTATCAGCTCGCGTCGGTGATCGCCGGCGGTCCGGCGCCGCTGATCGCGGCCTGGCTGTTCGGCATGTACCAGTCGGCGACCGCAATCGCGATCTACATCGCGATCTGCGCCGTCATCACCCTGGTCGCGACTGCGCTGATGACCGACTACACGGGAAAGGACATCAACACGGCCGACGCACACGACCGGCGGGCATAAGGCAGCAAATGGAGGAAAGGGCATGTTGAAATGGCGGAATGAATCGGCGCTCGATCTCTACAATCTGGCGGCAGCGATCTTCCTGCTTGCGGCACCGTGGATGTTTGTCCGTGTCAACCCGATGGCGGCAATCGATCTGCGGGCAAGCGGCGCGGCGATCGCGATCCTGTCGCTAGCGGCGATCATTGCATTTTCCGCTTGGGAAGAATGGGTCAACCTGCTCGTCGGGGGCTGGCTGATCGTGTCGCCCTGGCTGCTCGGCTTCGCGCACACCCGCGCAATGCATTTCAGCATCATCGCCGGCGGCGTGGTGATGTTCATGTCGCTGCTTGAGCTGTGGCTGGAATACGAGAAGACGCATCTCGGCCCGGGCGCGTCGGAGGAGTCCGAGAGCTAGTAGGCGATTCCGGTCGTAGCCCGGGCGGAGCGCCAGCGTACCCGGGGCCGCTCTCGATGCGGGCGCAAAAGTCCCGGGTTGCGATTCGCTCCACCCGGGCTACGAAGCTTAGCAATGACGGGGCAGTCATTCCGGGGCGATGCGCAGCTCGAGCCCGGAATCCATTTCTCCGCCGTCACCTGCCGCTTGATGGATTCCGGGTTCGCGCTGCGCGCGCCCCGGAATGACAGCGGTTGGCGTGGTTAGGGCGGAGTATTACTCCGGCTGGCCGATCGAGACCTTCAGCGTGCCGACGCCGTCGACGCCGCATTCCATTTGATCGCCGGGCTGGAGCTGGGAGACGCCGGCTGGTGTTCCCGTCATGATGAGGTCGCCGGCGGCGAGCTTCACCTGCTGGGAGAGCTGCCAGATGATCTCGGGCACGTTCCAGATCAGTTCGGTGAGGTCGCCCTTCTGGGTTTCCTTGCCGTTGACGGTGAGCCAGATCCTGCCCTTTGACGGATGGCCGATCTTGGAGGCGGGCTGCAGCGCAGAGCAGGGCGCCGAATAGTCGAAGGACTTTCCGATCTCCCAGGGACGCTCCTTCTTGCGCGAGGCGATCTGCAGATCGCGGCGGGTGAGATCGATGCCGACGGCGTAGCCATAGACATGGTCCAGCGCCTTGTCGGCGGGAATGTTGAGGCCGCCGCTCTTCATTGCGACCACCAGTTCGACCTCGTGGTGCAAGTCCTTGGTCAGCGGTGGGTAGGGGATGGTAGCTCCGTCAGGCACCAGCATGTCGGCGTGCTTGGCGAAGAAGAACGGCGGCGCGCGCTCGTCATTGCCCATCTCCCTGATGTGTTCGAGGTAGTTGCGCCCGACGCACCAGATGCGGCGGACGGGGAAGGATTTCGTCTCGCCGACGACGGGGAGCGAAGGCTGCGGCGGGGCGGGGATGACGTAGTCTGCGGCGGTCATGAAGCGCTCTCGTTGTTGAGTGAATGAGTTACGGCATCGATCGGTGCGGCGAGCTTACTTCACCTCTCCCGCTTGCGGGAGAGGTCGGCGCGTAGCGCCGGGCGAGGGTTCTCTCCCCACGGAAAGTCCCATCGTGGAGACACCCTCACCCAGACCCTCTCCCGCAAGCGCAGGGCTATCGCATATGGCCGAGCAAGGTGAGGAGGAAGCTGTCGTCCCAGCCGGCGCGCTTGATTTTTCGACGTATGGAGGTGGGACCAGGACAAGACCGAAGGATGTTGAGCGCGAGCCTGC
>NZ_JBUYEN020000055.1:0-43263 GCF_055229415.2 Bradyrhizobium sp. Leo114
ATCGCGCAGGGAAAGCCGGAATGCTTCGGTTGAACCTGTGGTCCTACCCCCGTGCTTTTTGTTGCACGGGACCCATGGGTGCAACCAGCACCCGGCTTTCCCTGCGCCCTCTGATGATTGAGAGGGTAACGAGATGCAAAGCTCGGGCAACGCATGCCGCGAGAACGCGGACTCACATCCCTCACGCTATTTGAAATTTGAATCAGAGCCATCCCCGCGTCATTGCGAGCGCAGCGAAGCAATCCATCGCGCCACTCGCGGAGGCATGGATTGCTTCGCTGCGCTCGCAATGACGGCATCGTCCTGGCCTTCGCAGGACGACAGCGGCGCGCGCAACCGCGCCTACACGCCTTCTTCGTTGAACTTGCTGGCGACGAGCTCGGCAATCGCATCGAGGGCGGCTTCGGCTTCGGGGCCGGTGGCGGAGACGATGACTGAGGTGCCGGGGCCGGCGGCGAGCATCATCAGGCCCATGATCGAGGTGCCGCCGACGGTCTCGCTGCCGCGCGTCACCCAGACCTCGGCCTCGAAGCGCTCGACCATCTGCACGAACTTGGCGGAAGCGCGCGCGTGCAGGCCGCGCTTGTTGACGATCAGAAGTTCACGGGAGATCGCGCCCGCAGGAACCGTCGGGCCGACTTCGTTTTCGCCCGAGCCCTCGGCGCTCATTTGCCGGCAAGGACGCGGCTGGCGATGGTGACGTATTTGCGGCCCGCTTCCTGGGCCATCGCGATCGCGTCCGGCAGCGACCGTTCCTCGCGAACCTTCGCGAGCTTCACCAGCATCGGAAGGTTGATGCCTGCGAGCACTTCGACCTTGGGCCGGCTCATGCAGGAGATCGCGAGGTTCGACGGCGTGCCGCCGAACATGTCGGTGAGGATCGCAACGCCGTCGCCACTATCGACGCGGTTGACCGCCTCGATGATGTCGCTGCGACATAGATCGGCGTCGTCTTCGGCTCCGATCGTAATTGCTTCAATTTGTTTCTGTGGGCCCATTACGTGTTCGAGCGCTGCCTTGAACTCGTCGGCAAGGCGCCCGTGGGTCACAAGCACTAGACCAATCATCGGAAACTCCTCGCGGGTGCTTCTTGGTGCACCGCACGAACGCGCCACTTTGACCATCCAGAGGCCCCGCGCAAGAGGGCATCTTGGCAATCTCCCGGAATTTGGGGGCGGAGAAATACGGGTCTGCACCGGTCTATTCAGTGGCCATATTGCGGCTGATATGGTTACCAATCCGCCCCAAGCAATCATCCGCTAGATTACGGGAACATGAACTTTCAGTTGTCGTCAACGCTGCGACAACCAGTAGCAGGGGTGAAATGCCCTCACCGACGGGGATTCGCGGTAAAAAAACACCATTTATCTCGGTCTGCAGCGCTTCCGGCGGCGGCAGGCGCTCGGCATCGCCGGCGGCGAGATCGACCACCAGCCCCACGATCGCCTCATGTGTGTACTCAAGGCGGCGGATGCCGAGCCCGCGAATCTCGATCAGCCCGGCCAATTCGAGGGCTGGCCGGACCAGCAATTCTTTGCCGGCTGTGTCGAGATGGACACGGTCATCGCCCACCAGAACGGCCGGCGGGAGCTGTCCAGAACGGCCGGCGAGGATCAGATCGAAGGCGAGGCGCGACTTGCCGGAGCCGGACGGGCCGCGGATCAGCACCGCGCGTTCTCCCACCAGCACCGCGGATGCATGCACGCTGGCGCTCATGGCGCCGGCAGCCTGACCACGAAGCGCGCGCCAGCGACCGTCGGCTTGCCGTCGGCATCGGCGGGACCGGATCGGTTCTCGGCCCAGATGCGTCCGTTATGCGCCTCGATGATCTGCTTGGAGATCGACAGCCCCAGTCCGGAATTCTGGCCGAAGCCCTGGTGCGGACGGTCGGTGTAGAAGCGCTCGAAGATGCGCTCCAGCGCGTCCTCGCCGATGCCGGGGCCGTCGTCGTCGACCACGATCTCGATCTCCGAGCGCACGCGGCGGCAGACGATGCGCACCTTGTCGCCCGGTTGCGAGAACGACTGTGCGTTGGAGAGCAGGTTGGAGATCACCTGTCCGAGCCGCGAATCGTGGCCGGGCACCGCGAAGGCGTCCGTCGGCCCGCGGCCCTCGAAGCGGGCTTCGACCGCGACGTCGTGGCCGAGCTTGGTCTCGTTGGCGACCGAGGTCAGCGTCGTCAGCAGGCGGCGCAGATCGACCGGCGCCATGTCCTGGCGCTGCAGCTCGGCATCGAGCCGGCTCGCATCCGAGATGTCGGAGATCAGCCGGTCGAGCCGCTTGACGTCGTGCTCGATCACGGCGAGCAGGCGGCCGCGGCTGCTTTCGGTGCGCGCCAGGGGCAGCGTCTCCACCGCCGAACGCAGCGACGTCAGCGGGTTCTTCAGCTCATGGGCGACGTCGGCGGCGAACATCTCGATCGCCTCGATCCGGCTGTAGAGCGCGTTGGTCATGTCGCGCAGCGCGCCGGAGAGATGGCCGATCTCGTCGCGGCGGCGGCTGAAATCGGGAATCTGGACGCGGGTCTGGATGCGGCGGCGGACGCTTTCAGCGCCGTCGGCAAGCCGCCGCACCGGGCCGGCAATGGTGCTCGCAAGCAGGAGCGACAGCACGATCATCACGGCAGCGGCAACGCCGCCGACCTTGAGGATCGCGAGCCGCTCGGCGGTCACCATCTGGTCGATGTCGTCGCCCTGGGTGGAGAGCATCAACGCGCCATGCACGGCGCGGAAGCGCTGCACGGGGACGGCGACCGAGACGATCACCTCGCCGCGATCGTTGACGCGCACCATGCTGCTCTTCTGACCGTTCAGGGATTGCGCGACCTCCTGGTAGCCGGTGCCGTTCTCCGGGCCGAGTTCGCGATAGAGCGGCAGATCGCCGCGGTTCAGCCAGGTGCGGATCGCGATCGTGGTCCGTTCGGCGAACCCCGGCTTCTCCGCGTTCGGCGGCGGCAGCTCGATCCTGAACACGTCGCCCTTGCCGTAGAGGCTGCGGCTGTCGAGGATCAATCCGCCCTCGCGATCGAAAATGCGGGCGCGCGTCTTGGTCGGCGAGATCAGCCGCCGCAGCACGGGCGCGACGCGTTCGGGATTGATCGGGAAGTCGGAATATTCGTCCGGCACGCCGTAGCTTTCGCCGGGCTTGAGGTCGAGCAGCCGCTCCGGATCGATAGTGATGGTGTTGGTCTCGACGGTAGCGGAAGCCGCGATGGCGCCGGCGATGATCTCGGCCTGCACCAGAAGGCTCTGGGCGCGCGCATCGATCAGGCCGGCGCGGAATTGCGACAGGTACAGGATGCTGGCGACGAGGGCGACCAGGCCCGCGAGATTCAGCGAGACGATGCGGCGGGTCAGGCTCGAGAAGGACAGCGCGAAGAAGAACTGTCCGGCGCGGCTCAGCCAGTCCAGCGGCCGCCAACGCTTCGTCGTCGCCTTGTCGGCAAACTGCTCCTGCTCGAGGAGCGCCTGGGCGTCCTCGACGGTTTGGGCCGGGTCGGGCTGCGTTCGATCAAGCACAGGCAGAACTGCCGGTTCGTTGACGAGGGGTGTTACCATGCACGCTATTGGGCCCGCACCCTACCCCATAGGTGCGGACCGTGTCAGTTAACAAAGCGGAGCTTTCGCCGCGGATCAGGCTTCCTTGAAGCGATACCCCACGCCGTACAAGGTTTCGATCATCTCGAAATCCTCGTCGACCACCTTGAACTTCTTGCGCAGCCGCTTGATGTGGCTGTCGATGGTACGATCGTCGACATAGACCTGGTCGTCATAGGCGGCGTCCATCAGCGCATTACGGCTCTTCACCACGCCGGGCCGCGTCGCCAGTGCCTGAAGGATCAAGAATTCGGTGACCGTCAGCGTCACCGGCTCGTTCTTCCAGGTGCAGGTGTGGCGCTCCGGATCCATCCTGAGCAGGCCGCGATCGAGCGCGCGCGTATCCGGCTCCTTCGGGGCTGCGGTCGGATCCTTGGGCTGGCCGCGGCGGAGCACGGCTTTCACGCGCTCGACCAAAAGGCGCTGCGAGAACGGCTTGCGGATGAAATCGTCGGCGCCCATTTTGAGGCCGAACAATTCGTCGATCTCTTCATCCTTGGAGGTCAGGAAGATCACCGGCAGATCGGATTTTTGTCTGAGCCGCCGCAGCGTTTCCATGCCGTCCATGCGCGGCATCTTGATATCGAGGATCGCCAGATCCGGTGGCGAGGTGCGGAAGCCATCGAGCGCCGACGCACCATCCGTGTATGTCATGATGCGGTAGCCTTCGGCTTCCAACGCTATCGAGACAGAGGTGAGAATGTTGCGGTCGTCGTCGACCAGGGCGATTGTGGGCATGAGCCTGCTTTCAGTTTTCCAGTTGGCTGAAACGGCGAGCATTCCGGTGATGCGCCGCATAATTGGGCTTCGGACTCGGTCAGCGAGCAACGCAAGGTGGGCTGAAGTGTGACCGAGTTCCGCCAAACGCCTCGCCCCCCGCGAACGCGTCCGACCCGTCTAGTGCCCGTTTACCCGAAAAAAGCCCCGAAGTGCAACCACATGGCTAGGCAATTACTAGGTAATTTCGATGCAACCGACCGCTGATTTTGACCCCGCCAGGCTGGCCCGTTCCCTGCTCCGGAGGAGCCGGCAAGGGGCTTTGGCGACGCTGATGCCGGGAACCGGCGATCCCTATTGTTCCCTGGTCAATGTCGCCAGCCACCCTGACGGTTCCCCGATACTGCTGCTCTCCCATCTGGCGGTCCATACCAGGAACCTGCTCGCCGACGTCAGGGTATCGCTGATGCTGGACGAGCGGGCCGAAGGCGACCCGCTGGAAGGGTCCCGGATCATGCTGGCCGGTCGGGCGGAACAGGCGGAAGGCGACGCCGCGAGCCTCCTGCGCCGCCGCTACCTCGCCGCCCAACCGTCCGCGGAAGCCTTTGTGGAATTTAAGGATTTCTCCTTCTTCCGGATCATCCCCTCCGCCACCCACCTCGTCGCCGGCTTCGGCCGGATCGTCGATCTGAGGCCAGAACAGTTCCTGACCGACCTGGCTGGGACGGACGGGTGGCTGGAGGCTGAAGCGGAGGCCGTCGAGCACATGAACGAGGCTCACCGCGACGCCATGGACCTTTATGCGACCCGGCTGCTCGGAGCCGAAAGCGCCGATTGGCGCTGCATTGGCTGCGACCCCGAGGGCATGGACATGCAGGCGGGCAAGCGGACGCTGCGGCTGGAATTTCCAGAGCGCGTGCGCAACGCTGCGGAGCTGCGCAAGATGTTGGTTCGACTCGCCAGTGAGGCGCGCGCAACGGGATAGGTGCGAACGGTGCGGTGTCGCATATCGTATGCATATTGGGGAGAATGCGGCCGTCAACGCGCTTCGCATCATGCATCTTATGCGCAACGGTGCGGAACGTTTACGCGCGCTGCGCATTCTTAACGGCCCTCGAATTCGATGGTGGCTTGCTGACGTCGAGCGAGGCTGTGCAATCAACTCTCATTGCCGATTGGATCGTGCAATCCAAGTGCAACGGCATTGCCGGCGACAAAGCCGATGTCTCCTCGCCCAAACTGCATATCGGGTAGTCTGTGCGTTGATTGAGAACGACGCCGCGCGTCCGATGGCACCAATTGTGCATCGCAAAGACGTCGGCCCCGGCATTGATCGCGCGATCCACGGGCAGAAAAGCCGCCTTGCGCTGCAGCAAGTGCTTGAACCACGTGGAAGGGATGCCTTGGAATAAACCAAAATTCGGGGACTAGCTTGGCAAGCTCGGATTGCCCCATTATGAGGTCGCTGGACGGGGGCCTTCGGGCTATATTTGTTGTTGGAAAGGTCACCGCGACTGAGCGCGTTTAGCGACATTCGCGCAATGGGAAACGCGGGTTCGAGGAGGTTCTTCGTGCAAAACACGGGCGTGTACAACGGTGCCTTTGGCGCCGACAAATTCGGCTTAAAAAATCTCAAACGCGTGCATTGGAATCTCCACGCGCCGCAGCTCTATCAATATTCGCTTGCGGCAGGCGAGGCCGTGCTCTCAGCCGATGGTGCGCTTTGCGCGGACACCGGCGAATTCACCGGCCGCAGCCCGAAGGACAAGTTCACAGTTCGCGACGCGACCACCGACAAGAGCATGTGGTGGGCGGGCAACCAGTCGATCACATCAGAGCAGTTCGAAGCGCTCTATCAGGATTTCCTCAAGCATGCCGAAGGCAAGGCACTGTTCGCGCAGGATCTCTATGGCGGCGCCGATCCGACCTATCGGATCAAGACGCGCGTGTTCACCGAGCTCGCCTGGCATTCGCTGTTCATCCGCACGCTGCTGATCCGGCCCGAGGCGATCGAGCTTTCGAGCTTCGTGCCCGAACTCACCATCATCGACATGCCGAGCTTCCGCGCCGATCCCAAACGTCACGGCGTGCGCTCGGAGAATGTCGTCGCGATCGATTTCGCCCGCAAGATCGTCCTGATCGGCGGGTCTTATTATGCCGGCGAGATGAAGAAGTCGGTCTTCACCACGCTCAACTATTATCTGCCCGCGCGCGACGTGATGCCGATGCACTGCTCGGCCAATGTCGGGTCGAAGGGCGACAGCGCGATTTTCTTCGGCCTCTCCGGCACCGGCAAGACGACGCTGTCGGCCGATCCCAACCGCACGCTGATCGGCGACGACGAGCACGGCTGGGGCCCGAACGGCATCTTCAATTTCGAAGGCGGGTGCTACGCCAAGTGCATCAAGCTCTCGCAGGAAGCCGAGCCTCAGATCTATGCTGCGAGCACACGTTTTGGCGCCGTGCTCGAGAACTGCGTGCTTGACGAGGATACCCGCGTCGTCGACTTCGACGATGGCTCCAAGACCGAGAACACCCGTTCCGCCTATCCGCTCGACTTCATTCCCAACGCCTCGCGCAGTGGCCGCGCGCCGCATCCGAAGAATGTGGTGATGCTGGCGGCCGATGCCTTCGGCGTGCTGCCGCCGATCGCGAAGCTTTCGCCGGCGCAGGCGATGTATCACTTCCTGTCCGGCTACACCGCGAAGGTCGCCGGCACCGAGCGCGGCCTCGGCTCCGAGCCGCAGCCGGAATTCTCCACCTGCTTCGGCTCGCCGTTCCTGCCGCTCGATCCTTCGGTCTATGGCAACATGCTGCGCGACCTGATCGCCCAGCACAATGTCGATTGCTGGCTGGTCAACACCGGCTGGACCGGCGGCAAGTATGGCGTCGGCTCGCGCATGCCGATCAAGGTCACGCGCGCGCTGCTCACCGCGGCGCTCGATGGCAGCTTGCGCAATGTCGAATTCCGCACCGACGAATATTTCGGCTTTGCGGTGCCGACCGCGCTGCCCGGCGTGCCGAGCGAGATCCTTAATCCGGTGAACACCTGGAAGGACAAGGCCGAGTTCGACAAGACCGCCCGCGCATTGGTCGGCATGTTCCAGAAGAACTTCGCCAAGTTCGAGAGCAAGGTCGACGCCGAAGTCCGCGCCGCCGCGCCGGACGTGAAGCTCGCGGCCGAATAGCCTCGCATATTTCCGCGAATGAAAAGGGCGACCCCGCGGTCGCCCTTTTCTACTCCGGAACATGTCTGCGGCGCAGCCTATTCGCTATTCGCCATGTCAATCCGGCAGCACCGCATTGGTCGGTGTCGGGCGGTCGGTGATCTGCAGGCCGAACAGGCTGCCGATCAGTTCGACCACGACCCGTGCGGTACGGCCGCGCTCGTCGAGGAAGGGGTTGAGCTCGACGATGTCGACCGAGCGCACCAGTCCGGAATCGTGCAACAGCTCCATGATCAGGTGCGCTTCGCGGTAGGTCGCGCCGCCCGGCACCGTGGTGCCGACGCCGGGCGCAACCGAAGGATCGAGGAAGTCGACGTCGAACGAGACATGCAGCACGCCGTTCCTCGCCTTGACGCGATCGATCACGCGGCGGATCAGCACGGCGACGCCGAATTCGTCGATGGCGCGCATGTCGGCTATGGCGACGCTCCGCTCGCGCAATAGCTTGCGCTCCAGCGGGTCGACAGAGCGGGTGCCGATCAGGTCGAGCTGATCAGGTGTAATCGAGGCGCGCGGCAGGCCGCCGAGCAGGTTGTCGAGCCCGGGCTCGCCGCAGAGGAAAGCGGCCGACATGCCGTGCATGTTGCCGGTGATCGTCGTGTCGGGCGTGTTGTAGTCGGCATGCGCGTCGACCCACAGCGCGAACAGCGGCCGGCCCTTCTCCTGCCAGAAGCGCGCAACCCCATTGATCGATCCCATCGAGAGCGAATGATCGCCGCCCATGAAGATCGGCACCGCGCCGGATTTCGCCAGCCAGTAGGCGCGCTCGGATGTCTGGCGAATCCAGGTTTTCACCTCATCATAGAATTTCGTATTCGCCGGCACCGGCCCGTCCGAGACCACCGCGGGGATTGAGAGATCACCGTGGTCGTCGACGCGAAGCTCCAATTGCTCCAGCACGCGCGCGATCCCGGCGGTGCGCAGTGCCGCTGGACCCATCAGCGTGCCGGCCTGCGCGGCGCCGATCTCGATGGGCACTCCGAGGAGCGCGATGTGCGATGGCTTTGAATTGTCAGCTTCGGGCATGCGGCGGCGCTCTCTCAAATCGTGGGGTGGGCGAAGCGAAGCGTGCCCACCCTACGCCTTCCCGATCACGCCTTGAAATAGGCGATCTGCGTCGTGGTTGCGAGCAGGCGGCCGGAGGGTGACCACAACTCGCCATTCTGGTCGCCATAGCTCTTGTGGAAGATCTTGGCATCGGCAGCCGCCAGCACGCGGGTGATGTTCTCGGCGGCAAGATCGGCGGCGTCGATGTGGAAATAGGTCGTCAGCGACACCGTACCGAACGGCACCAGTTCCCGCTTGGCGTGGAAAACGCGGCCAAAGAATGCGTCCGACATCGCGATCAGCGAGAGCGCATCGATCTTGCGCGGCGCGCGGTCACCGATCCAGAGCTTGGAATAGGTTTCGGGCGCCGCGCTCGATGGCGTGCCGAATTTCGGCTCGCCTTCGACGAAGCGGAAGTCATATTGCTTGACCCACGCTGCCGCGGTCTTGGGATAGGGCAGGGTCTGTTCGAACGGTGTTGCGTCCGGAAACTTCACCTGCTGGTGCGACC
Organism: Bradyrhizobium sp. Leo114; assembly: GCF_055229415.2. Classification (NCBI taxonomy): domain Bacteria; kingdom Pseudomonadati; phylum Pseudomonadota; class Alphaproteobacteria; order Hyphomicrobiales; family Nitrobacteraceae; genus Bradyrhizobium; species Bradyrhizobium sp. Leo114. Next base: position 9,099 of record NZ_JBUYEN020000055.1, read on the forward strand.
AGGACGGGCGGCGTTCGGCGAACACGGCGGTTGCGAGCGTCGCGACCTCGCCGCCGTCCTGCGTCATCTCCACGGACCAGTGCTGGCTCGAACGATTGGCCTTCACCAGGCGGACATCGAGGTCAAAGGCGCCTTGCGCAACCGGCGCGCAATAATTGACGGTGAGCGCAAGCGGATCGCCGGCACGTTGCGGATGGTCGATCAGTGCCCGCAGGATGGTTGCAGCGGTGGCCCCGCCGAACGGGCCGACAAATGCCCAGTAGTCGTCGCTGGTCCTGCCCTGCCAGCGGCTGTCGCCGGCAGTAACCGCGGTGGCATCGTCGAACAAATGCGGGGTCTTGGTGAGCATATGATTCCTCGGTTGCAGCCCAAGCGACATCGTCATTGGGAGGAGCGATAGCGACGAAGCAATCCATCTCTCCACGCGGGTGGAGGGATGGATTGCTTCCGCCTTCGCTCGCTGAGCTACGGCGGACAAGTCGCTTCGCTCGCAATGACGGCGCGCGTTATCTGCAGTATCCCGGCATTTCCGCCGAATTCAATGATGTCGGAGGTAATCGATTTCCGCCGCGTGGGATTAGCGCTTGGCTCCCCACTGCGCCTGCTCCTTCAGCAGGCGCGGCGTCGGCGGCTTCACGGGCACGTTCCAGATCTCTTCGGCGTATTCGCGGATGGTGCGGTCGGAGGAGAACCACGGCATCCGCGCCACGTTGAGGATCGAGGCCCGGGTCCACGCCGGCACCACCTGCCAGCGCGCATCGATGGCGCGCTGGGTGTCGTAGTAGGAATCGAAGTCGGCGCTGACCATGTAATGGTCGAGATAGCGCAGCGCATGGCCGATCGAGGCGAAGCGGGCGGGATCGCCGGGCGAGAACGCGCCGCTCTCGATTGCGGTGATCGCACGCGCCAGCCGCGGCGAACTGCCGATCAGGTCGCTGGCATCGAGCCCTTGCTTGCGGCGGACCATGACGTCGCCGGCTTCCATGCCGAAGATCGCGATATTCTCGGCCCCGACATGGTCGCGAATCTCGATATTGGCACCGTCGAGCGTGCCGACGGTCAGCGCGCCGTTGAGCGCGAGCTTCATGTTGCCGGTGCCGGAGGCTTCCATGCCGGCGGTCGAGATCTGCTCGGACAGGTCGGCGGCCGGGATGATCACCTCGGCCAGGCTGACGTTGTAGTCGGCGAGGAAGGCGATCTTCAGCCGGCCATCGATCGCGGGATCGTTGTTGACGACTTCGGCGACGTCGTTGATCAGCTTGATGATCAGCTTGGCGTAGCGGTAGCTCGCCGCCGCCTTGCCGGCGAAGATTTTTACGCGCGGCACCCAGTCGCGCTGCGGCTCATCCTTGATCGCCTGGTACAGCGCGACCGCTTCCAGGATGTTCAGGAGTTGCCGCTTGTATTCATGGATGCGCTTGATCTGAACATCGAACAGCGCCGATGGGTCGACCTTGATGTGGTTGCGCTCGGCCATCAGCCGCGCCAGCAGCACCTTGTTGTGGCGCTTGACCTCGCGGAACTGTTGCTGGAACGCGTTGTCGCTGGCATGGGACTCGAGCCGCTCGAACAGCGAGAAATCGTCGAGCACGGCTTCGCCGCAGACGTCGCGGATCAGGCCCGTGAGTCTCGGATTGGCCAGCATCAGCCAGCGGCGGAACGTGATGCCGTTGGTCTTGTTCGTGATGCGCGTGGGATAGAGATGGTGGAGATCGTGGAACACGGTCTCCTTCATCAGATCGGAATGCATCGCCGAGACGCCGTTGATGCGGTGCGAGCCGACAAAGGCGAGCTGTCCCATTCGCACCCGGCGGCCCGATTTCTCGTCGATCAGCGACACCGAGGCGCGGAATTCGATGTCGCCTGGGCAGCGCTCTTCGGCGAGCGCCAGATGCTGCACATTGATGCGATAGATGATCTCCAGATGCCGCGGCAATAGCCGCTCGAACAGCTCGACCGGCCAGGTCTCCAGCGCCTCCGGCAGCAGCGTGTGGTTGGTGTAGGACAGCGTCGCGACAGTGATCTTCCACGCCTCGTCCCAGCGGAAATGGTGCAGGTCGACCAGGATCCGCATCAGCTCGGTGACGGCGAGGCTCGGATGGGTGTCGTTGAGCTGCACGGCCGCCTTCATCGCAAGGCTGCGGAGCTGGCCGTCGGCCGAAAGGTGCCGCTTGACCAGGTCCTGCAGCGAGGCCGAGACGAAGAAATATTCCTGGCGCAGGCGCAGTTCGCGCCCCGCGGCGCTTTCGTCGTTCGGATAAAGGAATTTGCAGATCGCCTCGGCGCGCGCCTGCTCGGCGCTGGCTGAGACATAGTCGCCGGTGTTGAACATGTCGAGCTTCAGCGGATCCGGCGCGCGCGCGGACCACAGTCGCAGCGCGTTGACGCGCTGGCCGCGCCAGCCGACGATCGGGGTGTCGTAGGCCATCGCCTCCACGGTTTCCGCCGGGTGCCAGATGGCGCGGTCACGGCCGCCTTCGTCGACATGCTCGACGGTGCCGCCGAAATGGATGTTGTAGACGACTTCCGGACGCTGGAATTCCCAGGGATTGCCGAAGCCCAGCCACTCATCCGGATATTCCTGCTGCCAGCCGTGATTGATGATTTGGCGGAACAGGCCGAAATCGTAGCGGATGCCGTAGCCGATGGCGGGGATCGACAGCGTCGCCATGCTCTCCATGAAGCAGGCGGCGAGCCGCCCGAGGCCGCCATTGCCGAGCGCTGCGTCAGGCTCGCATCTGCGCAGTTCGTCGAGGCCGACGCCGAGATCGCCGAGTGCTCCCTCGAACACGGGCAAGAGGCCCATATTGTTGAGCGCGTCGGTGAACAGGCGGCCGATCAGAAATTCCAGCGAAAGATAATAGACCCGCTTGGCGCCGGCGTCGTAGCTCTCTTTTTCCGCCGTGAGCCAGCGATGGGTGATGCGGTCGCGCAGCGCAAGCGCCGCCGCCTTGTACCAATCGCGCTTGGTCGCCACGCTGGCGTCCTTGCCGATCTCCAGCCTCAGCTTGGCGAGGATCGCGCCCTTGATCTCTGCCAGCGCCAATTCATCGATCGGCTGATTGAGCGCCGGATAGCTTCCTGAGAAAGACTGTTCTTGCAATGCGGCAATCCTGAACTTTGGGGACTCGATCATGATCCGATGAGACGAAATCGGATCATGATCTAATCTCTTTGTTTGAGCATGATCTTTTCGGATCATGCTCCGGACAACGGATGATACGCGTCTTGCACTTCAATCGGAACCGCCCAGCCGGTTGTTGTGCACCGCGCTGGTATGATTTTATGCAAGGACCGGGCCGATTTTGCGACCTCAAGGCGACGCGCTTCGGTGGTATGGTTACATATTAGGCGGCACAACCACCGTCATCGAGAGGGACACCCATGAGACTGCTGATCGAGATCGCAGCCGCTGTGCTGTTCATCGTCTGCATCACCGTCACCAGTGCCGCTTTCGCCGCCGGCAGGCCCGGGCGCAGCGCCGACGGCTTGACCTGCGGCTTCAGCATGCCACCAAACGCAACTCCAGCCGCCCGTTGCGTCGCCATCAAGCGGCAATGCGGCGGCAGCTTTTACGCGAACTATTGTGGCGACAAGATGCTGTCGGCGATGTGAGACTGTCTTCGTCGTCTCGGCGAAGGCCGGGACCCATAACCACAGGGCTCAGATCAGGTGCGATAGATCAGCCCAATCGAGATTGTTTTCTTCAATCAACCGAATCTTCCAATCACGCCGCCAAGTCTTCAACTGCTTTTCGCGCGTGATCGCTTCCTGCGGTGAAGCGTAGGTTTCCATGTAGACGAGGCGCGTTACGTCGTACTTCTTGACGAACTCCGATCCCCGTCCGGCACGATGCAGCGTGAGACGACCGTGCAGGTTGTTGCAAACGCCGATATAAAGCGTCCCATGGCGGCGGCTGGCGAGAATGTAAACGTAATAGATCCTGACAGCGGTCATGTATCGGCTCGACCTACCCACATCGAACACTGGTGGCTATGGGTCCCGGCCTTCGCCGGGACGACGACGGAGGAGCGTCAGAACAAATTAAGAACATTTTAGCAAGTATTTGATATCATTCTGATTCGGCGGCATCGCCGACACAACATCTATGGCCTGTCCGTTCCCGCGAGGACTACATGTCCACTATTGCTTTCGATCAATTCGCGCTCACCCGCATCGCCGACTTTGCGCGCTCGCTGTCGCGCCTGCATCAGGCGTCCCGCCGCCAATGGGTCGATGACGACCAGATCGACCGCGAGTTCAACGCGGTCTGCATGTCGATCTGGGGCTACACCATCGACGACATCAGCGACGACTTGTTCTCACCTGCGGATCACGCCTGGCTCGATTCGCTCGATGAAGCGCATGCGCGCATCTTCGCCGCCGAGCAGGGCTATGACCTTGTCGAGGACCAGGGCATGCTGACGGACTGGTGGGGCTATTGCTGGATGATCCTCGCCGAAAAGCGCGGATTGCTGACGCCGGAAAACCGTGCCGCAGCGCGTGCGACAATCGAGGAGAAATATCTCGCCGCGCCGAATGTGATCGGGGTGATTGTCGGGCGGTAAAGTTTGCCTTCTTTGCTAAGTATCCACGCTGTCATTCCGGGTTCGATGCTTCGCATCGCCCCGGAATGACAGCTTAAGTCGCTAATTGACCTCCGCCCGCTTCGCCTTCGGCGCGGCCGATTTCGGCACGACGGAGACCGGTGCCGCGGGGTCATGGCTCGTGTCCGGCTGCGGCGCTTCGCCGACCGTCTCGGCCGCGACCGGCGCGACCTTCATCTCGCCGAGCCGGGCACGGAGTTCGGCGGTGAGACCGGGGTAGGATGCGACCGGCGTGAAGTCGGCGCTCTGGTTGTTGCCGACCCGGACGCCGGTATAAGCAACCAGGCCATCGGTGGTGGCGACCACGTCGCCGGCGCGAAGCGAGCTATCGAGGGTGAGGTCAACGGGCGCGAGGCCGGCGGGATCGCGGCCGTTGCAGGTGCAGTCCGCGCGCAGCGACTTGCGGTAGGCGAAGGCGTTCTCGCTGTCGGCATAGCGTTCGCCGGTTGACGAGGTCGCGTAGTCGATGCTGCCGCCGTAGAAAACCTTGGTGGCTGTCGCTGGACAGAACGCCTGGCAGAGCTGAACCGGCGTCGCGCTGCCGCGCAAGGTCAGCGGGAAATATTTGCCATCGCAGCTTCTGACACAAAAGGCAGGGCCGGAACCGGCAACGCGGGCCGCCGGTGCGGCTTGCTGCGGCTGCTGCTGGTTGAGGCCGAACGGATCGAACAAACCGGGTTGCGACTGGCCCTGATGGGCCTGCTGCCTCTGCAAGCCGCCAAAGAGGAAATCGAGCAGGTTTTCCGCCGAGACATGCGCCGGCGCGAGCGTCATCGCGCCCGCAAGGGCGGCGGCAACTAGCGTCAGATGGCGCCGCACGCGCCGATCAGTAAACCCTCTACGCAACGCCAACTCCACCCGACAGAGCCAACAGTGCCGAGACGTCGTCTCCGCGCGATTCACCCTAATGTCGGATGGTAAACGAGCAGTTGATTGCGGAAGAACTAAGGAGATGGGCGTAATCTGGCGCGGTGTGCCGATGAGGCAACACTCGATTATGATCCGTTAACGGATCATCATCTCGTCTCTTTGTTTGAGCATGCTCTTCCGCGCAAACGCTTCGCGTTTGTCGTGAGGGAAAACCGGTTCCCACTTTTCCGGATCATGCTCTAGCTCTTGAGGAACTCGCCCGCTTTGTACAACGAGCGGAACGGAAGGCCGGCTTCCGCGAACGTTTCTGTTGCGCCTTCCTCGCGGTCGACCATGGTGAAGACCAGCGCGACCTCGCCGCCGGCCTCGCGCACGGCTTCCACCGCCTTCATCGCCGAGCCGCCGGTGGTGGTGACGTCCTCGACGATCACGATGCGCTTGCCCTGCAGCGTCTCACCTTTGGCAAGTCCCTCGACCGCTAGCTTCGCACCGTGCTCCTTGGGCTTCTTGCGCACGAAGAAGGCCGCGATCGGATGTCCCTTGATCCAGGAGAGCTGCGCGATCGCGCCCGCGAGCGGCACGGCACCCATCTCGAGGCCGCCGACGAAATCAAGATTGTCGTCTTTCAGCGCTTCATAAGTGAGTTCGGCAAGCAATGCGGCGCCCTCGGGATCCAGCATCGTCGGCTTGAGGTTGAAATAGAAATCGCTCTTGCGGCCCGAGGCCAGCGTGATCTCGCCGCGCCCGAAAGAGCGCTTACGGATGATCTCGGCGAGGCGGGCGCGGGCGGCTGATTTGGACAAAGGCGGCTTTCCGGGTCGTTTACGGTGGCGCGCAATCTATCGGCGGTCGTGGCGAGATTCCAGCGCCGAAAGCTCCCCGTCAACAACGCCCGCGTCACACGGGGCGCGGATCGATATTCGTAAAGGGCCGTTGTAACCGCGTCCGGTTCCGCGCTAGGGAAGCGTCAAACGATTGTGGGGGAAGCGAAAATGACCATCGAGCTGCACACCTGGAACACGCCGAATGGCCGCAAAATCTCGGTTGCGCTGGAGGAGATGGGGCTGCCCTACCAAGTGTTCCCGGTGAACATCACCAAGGGCGAGCAGATGGCGCCAAGCTTCCTCGAAATCGGCCCGAACAACAAGATTCCCGCAATCGTCGACCCGGACGGCCCCGGCGGCAAGCGGGTCAGCGTATTCGAATCGGGCGCGATCCTGCTCTATCTCGGCGAGAAGAGCGGAAAGTTCCTGCCCAAGCCTTTGATCGAGCGCATCCCGGTCTATGAATGGCTGATGTGGCAGATGGGCGGTTTTGGTCCGATGCCGGGCCAGGTGCACCATTTCATCGCGCTCGAGAACGAGCAGGACCGCGCCTATGGCCTGAAGCGCTTCATGACCGAGACACTCCGCCTCTACGGCGTGCTGAACCGCCGGCTCGAAGGCCGCGACTTCGTCGCCGGCGATCTGTCGGTCGCCGATTTCGCCATCCTCGGCTGGGCCTGGCGCCACCCGCGGCACAAGGTCAATCTCGGCGATTTCCCCAATGTCGAGCGCTGGTACAACAAGCTGATGGCCCGTCCCGGCGTGAAGCGCGGCATGGAAGCGAAGCTGGATTGATGCTCTTTTCTGCTCCCTCGCCCCGCTCTTGCGGGGAGAGGGTTGGGGTGAGGGGCCTTCTCCGCAAACACGGTGAGAGATGAGCCTGCGGCGGCTCCCCCTCACCCGGAATTCAAGCTGCGCTTGAATTCCGACCTCTCCCCGCAAGCGGGGTGAGGTGAAGAAGTCACGCTCTCCTCGCCTCGAACGCCATCTTCATCGCAAGCCCCGCCAGCACCGTGCCCATCAGCCAGCGCTGCAGCAGCAGCCAGGCCGGCCGCGTGCCGAGGAACAGCGCGATCGAACCGGCAGCGAGCGCGATTATCGCGTTGACGCTGACGCTGATCGCGATCTGGGTCACGCCGAGCGCGAGCGACTGCGTCAGCACGCTGCCCGTGGGATCGATGAACTGCGGCAGCAGCGCCAGATAGAGCATCGCGATCTTGGGATTCAGCAGGTTGGTGACAAATCCCATCGCGAACAGCTTCCGGGGGCTGTCGACCTGGAGCTTCTTCACCTGGAACGGCGAACGTCCGCCGGGTTTCAGCGCCTGCCACGCCAGCCACAACAGATAGGCCGCGCCGGCAAAGCGCAGCGCGTCATAGGCGTAGGGGATTGCGAACAACAGCGCGGTGATGCCGAATGCCGCTGATAGCATGTAGAACACGAAGCCGAGCGCCACCCCGCCGAGCGACACGATCCCGGCTGCCGGCCCCTGCGTGATCGAGCGCGAGATCAGGTAGATCATGTTCGGCCCCGGCGTTAGCACCATGCCGAGCGAGAGCAGCGCAAAACCGAGCAAGGCGGAGGTGTGAGGCATCAGGAACTCGCGGGAGGATGCACGTTTCTAACGCGCGTCGTGCCGCGATTCCATTGCGCAATTGCTCCGAGTGCATTTTTGCTGTCGTCGTCCGTCTGGGCGACGACAGAGAGAGCTCAATGCGCCTCGTCCCAATTGTTGGCGGCGCGGGCGTCGACCTGCAGCGGCAGCGACAGGATCACGGCCGGGAAGGGCGCGTCCTGCATCACATGCTGCACGACCGGCAGGGTTGCCGCGACTTCCTCGTCGGGGACCTCGAAGATCAGTTCGTCATGCACCTGCAACAGCATCTGCGCGGATAGCTTCTTCTCGGCGAGCGCGCCCTCGATGCGGGTCATAGCGCGGCGGATGATGTCGGCGGCCGAACCCTGCAGGCGGGCGTTGATCGCGGCGCGCTCGTTGAAGGCGCGGACCGAGGCGTTGCTGGCCTTGATGTCGGGGTAGTAGCATTTGCGGCCGAACAGCGTGGTGACATAGCCGTTGCGGCGGCAGAAATCCTTGGTCTCGTCCATATAGGCGCGGATGCCCGGGAAGCGCTCGAAATACTTCCTGATGTAGGCGGAAGCCTCTTCACGCGCGATGCCGAGCTGGTTGGCGAGGCCGAACGCCGAGATGCCGTAGATGATGCCGAAATTGATCGCCTTGGCGCGGCGGCGCACTTCGCTCGGCATGTCCTTGATCGGCACGCCGAACATCTCGGACGCCGTCATGGCATGAATGTCGAGGCCGTCGCGGAACGCCTGCTTCAGCACGGGGATGTCGGCAATCTCCGCGAGCAGCCGCAGCTCGATCTGCGAATAATCCGCCGATACCAGCTTGTGCCCGGGCGTCGCGACAAAGGCGCGGCGGATCTTCCTGCCGTCCTCGGTGCGCACGGGGATGTTCTGCAGGTTCGGCTCGTTCGACGACAGCCGCCCCGTGGTGGTCGCAGCCAGCGCGTAGGTGGTGTGGACGCGATGGGTCTGCGGATTGACGTAGGTCGGCAGCGCGTCGGTATAGGTCGATTTCAGCTTCGAGACCTGCCGCCATTCCAGGATCTTCTTCGGGAATTCGTGGCCCTGCTCGGCGAGGTCGTCCAGCACCTGCGCGGTCGTCGACCACGCGCCGGTCTTGGTCTTCGTGCCGCCGGGCAATCCCATCTTGCCGAACAGGATGTCGCCGATCTGCTTGGGGCTGCCGACATTGATCGGCTCCCCCGCGATCTCCTGGACCTCGGCCTCGACGCGCGCCGCGGTCTGGGCGAAATCGCCTGACAGCCGCGACAGCACCTGGCGGTCGATCGAGATGCCGCGCCGCTCCATCCGCGCCAGCACGGAGACCAGCGGCCGCTCCAGTGTCTCGTAGACGCTCGCCATCCGCTCCGCGACCAGGCGGGGCTTCAATACGCGCCACAGCCGCAGGATCACGTCGGCGCCCTCGGCGCAGTGCTCGGTCGCCTTGTCGATCGCAACCTGGTCGAACGTCAGTCTGTTCTTGCCGCTACCGGTCAGCCCGTTCTCGGCGAGCACCGCATGCCCGAGCCAACGCTCGGCCAGCGATTCCAGCGCATGAGAGCCGCGGCCGGCGTCGAGCACGTAGGAGATCAACTGCGCATCGTCATAGTTGCGCAGCGTGATGCCGGCTTGCGCCAGCATCACCGCGTTGAACTTGACGTCGAAGCCGATCTTCAGGATGCCCTGCGATTCCAGGATCGGCCGCAAGGCTTCGATCGCCTGCTCGAACTTGATTTGGTCCGGCGCCAATCCCGCGTCGAACAGCCCGCTGCCTCCGCCCGCCTGCTTGTGGGCGAGCGGGATATAGGCGGCGTCGTCGGGGCCGAGTGCGAGCGCAATGCCGGAAATCTCCGCCTGCATTGGATCGATCGAATTCGCCTTCGCCTGGACCGCGACATGGCCGGTATCATGGATCCGCGCGATGAAGGCGCCCAGCTGATCGAGGCTCTTGATCGTCAGGTATTTGCTGCGATCGATTTTCGTCCTGCGCGCCGCCTCCGCGCGCGCTTCGGCGAGCGCGATCGGCGTGCCCTTGAGGCTTGAGGCCTTGTCTTCCTTGCCCGCAGGCTTGTTACGCTCTTTGGCGGCAGGCGCGCCCTGCGTGGGCCCGCCGGGACCCGGCGCGGGCTCGACGTCGGAAGGAGGCAACGGCGAGAACACGCTCGCGCCGCTCTTGTTGCCGGGATCGGGCTCGATATCGGATGGGTCGATCTGCGAATATTCGGCGACGCGGCGGGTCAGAGTCGAAAACTCCATCGCCTTCAGGAACGCGATCAGCCGGCGCGGATCCGGCTCATGCACGGCGAGGTCGTCGAGCGGCACCTCGAGCTCGACCTTGTCGTCGAGCAGCACAAGCTGGCGCGAGATGCGCGCCTTCTCGGCATTTTCGACCAGCGCCTCGCGACGCTTCGGCTGCTTGATCTCGCCGGCGTGGCTCAGCAGGGATTCGAGATCGCCATATTCGGTGATGAGCTGCGCCGCGGTCTTGACGCCGATGCCGGGCACGCCGGGCACGTTATCAGTGGAATCGCCGGCCAAGGCCTGTACCTCGACCACCTTTTCCGGCGGCACGCCGAACTTCTCGATCACTTCGGGAATGCCGATGCGGCGATCCTTCATGGTGTCGTACATGCTGACGCAGTCGGTGACGAGCTGCATCAGGTCCTTGTCGGAGGACACGATCGTCGCGCTCGCGCCGCGCTCGCAGGCGAGCCGGACATAGGTCGCGATGAGGTCGTCGGCCTCATAGCCGACCTGCTCCAGGCAGGGCAGGTCGAAGGCCCGGACCGCCTCGCGGATCAGCGCGAATTGCGGGATCAGGTCATCGGGCGCCGGCGGCCGGTGCGCCTTGTAGTCGGGATAGATCTTGTTGCGGAAGGTGATCTCGGACTTGTCGAAGACGATGGCGAGATGGGTCGGCCGGTTGTCCTCGGGCATCTCGCGCAGGAGCTTCCACAGCATGTTGCAGAAGCCGAGCACGGCATTGACCTGCAGTCCGTCGGACTTGCGGTTCAGCGGTGGCAGGGCGTGGTAGGCGCGGAAGATGTAGGAGGAACCGTCGACCAGGAACACATGGTGGCCCTTGGCCGGAGCCTTGGCGGCAACGGGCTTGGGGGCGGCTTTGGGTTCTGTCTTGGCTGAGGTCTTGGAGGCTGATTTCGGCATGGCCGAAATTTAGGGATTTTTGCAGCAAATGACAGCCTTCAGGTGCCGAATTTTGGCGAACCGCACACCTTCGTCGTCCCGGGGTTAAGCCTGGGACGACGACCAAATTATTCGGCCGCCTGCAATACTGCCGCTTTCTTCGGCGCGATCCAGAACGCGGCGGGGCGCTCGAACAGGAAGTTGGCGCGGACGGCGAGCGCGATGCGCCAGATCACCAGTGCGCCGACGAGACCGGTGATGGTGACGAGCAGCGAGATCAGACCGATGTCGTGGATCACGCCGCTGCGCAACAGGCCGACGCGTGCGATCACCATCGGCAGGAAGAAGGCGAGATAGATCACGATCGAATGCTCGCCGCAAAAGCGCAAGGCCGTGAGCCACTTCATCCGTGCCAGCAGCGTCCCGGTGACGACGATGGCAAAGGCGCCCGCAAATCCCAGTACCAGCGAGACGAGCGGCCATTCGCTCACCCCCGCGATCACCAGGGCGCCATTGACCAGCACCCACAGCGCGAGCCCGATCAGCGCCAATGTCGGCGCGGAGCGTGCACGGTTCGACAGCTTGAAGACGGTGGGCGCAAAGAGATAGCCGGCATAGAAATAGACGAAGCGCGCGCAGAATTCGTCGATCACGGTCCAGCCGGTCACCACATGCGCCATCTCGAGTCCGGCGGCCAGCGCCAGAATCGCGAGCGGCGGCAGATTGCGTGTCAGTTTTGTGACGACGAAGAAGATCGGCAGCAGATAGATGAACCACAGCGTGCCGAAAGGTTCGATGAAGGATTCGAGATAGAGGTAGCCGGTATGGCTCCAGCTCGTTTCGGCGGCAAAGGCCGGCGCCTTGAACGCAAACTGGATCGTCACCCAGAGCACGTAGAAATAGGCGAAGTGGACGACCTTGCGGTCGAGATAGGTGCGCCAGTCACGGTCGATCACGAGCGAGAGGAAGAGGCCCGAAATCAGGAAAAAATCCGGCATCCGGAACGGTTTGGCGAACATGACAAACGCGTGCATGAAACCGGTCTCGCCGGCGGCGGCTTCCACGCCCAGGACCGAGTGCATCATCACGACCATGACGATGCAGATGCCCTTGGCGTAGTCCACCCAATCGATGCGCCCGTCCGGCGAGGTGGCGGAACGCAGGCTCGCGGAGGTTGTCCCGTTTGCGGTCATGACTGTCCTGTTTCGGCGCGCATTTGGCGCATCTTCGGCCGGATCGGTTGCTATCGCCTTTATTCATACAAATGACATGCCGCTCGTGCCTGCTTTTTGCCGTTTCCTCCGGGCCGGCAAATGTTCTAAGACGCTGGCCGGGAGTTGCGGAATCGTTAACGATAGCAAGCGGGTGGTTTCATGCGCATCGCCATGATTGGCACGGGTTATGTGGGACTGGTCTCTGGCGCGTGTTTTGCGGATTTCGGACACCACGTCACCTGCGTGGACAAGGACGTCGAGAAGATCAACGCCCTGCGCCGCGGCGAAATCCCGATCTTCGAGCCGGGGCTGGACGCTCTGGTCGCCGCCAATGTGAAGGCGAGGCGGCTCGACTTCACCACCGATCTGAAGGACCCGGTCGCCGACGCTGACGCGGTCTTCATCGCCGTCGGTACGCCGTCGCGCCGCGGCGACGGCCATGCCGACCTCTCTTACGTCTATGCCGCCGCCCGCGAGATCGCCGGTGCGCTCAAAGGCTTCACGGTGGTGGTGACCAAATCGACCGTGCCGGTCGGCACCGGCGACGAGGTCGAGCGCCTGATCCGCGAAGCCAACCCGGCCGCCGACGTCGCGGTCGCCTCGAATCCGGAATTCCTGCGCGAGGGCGCCGCGATCCGCGACTTCAAATTCCCGGACCGCATCGTGGTCGGCACATCAGATGAGCGCGCGCGGAAAGTGCTCGGCGATGTCTACCGGCCGCTGTCGCTCAACCAGGCGCCGCTGATGTATACGGCGCGGCGCACGGCGGAGCTGATCAAATACGCCGCCAACGCATTCCTGGCGACCAAGATCACCTTCATCAACGAGATCGCCGATCTCTCCGAAAAGGTCGGCGCCGACGTCCAGGAAGTCGCGCGCGGCATCGGGCTCGACAACCGCATCGGCTCCAAGTTCCTGCATGCCGGCCCCGGTTTCGGCGGCTCCTGCTTCCCCAAGGACACCCGCGCGCTGATCAAGATCGCGCAGGACCATGACGTGAATTTGCGCATCGTGGAGGCCGTGCTCGGCGTCAACGACAACCGCAAGCGCGCGATGGCGCGCAAGGTTGCGGGCCTCGCCGGCAATTTGCGCGGCAAGACGGTGGCCGTGCTCGGTCTCACCTTCAAGCCGGAGACCGACGACATGCGGGAAGCACCCTCCATCCCGATCGTCACCGGCCTGTTGGACATGGGCGCAAAAGTGCGGGCGCATGATCCTGTCGGCATTGAGCAGGCGCGCAAGGAGCTGCCGGATATCGAGTATTGCGATGATCCCTATGAATGCGTGACCGGCGCCGACGCCATGGTCGTCGTCACCGAGTGGGTACAATACCGCACGCTTGACCTTGAGCGGTTGAAGAACCTGTTGCGGCAGCCGGTCGTGGTCGATCTCCGCAACATCTACCGCCCCGAGGATATGGCCGCGCACGGCTTCAGCTATGAGAGCGTTGGCCGCGCAGCCGAACCGCCGGTTTGACGATTATTACTTTTCGTCATGGCCGGGCTTGTCCCGGCCATCCACGTTCTGTTTTCTCCTTTTCGGCAAGAGAGACGTGGATGCCCGGGACAAGCCCGGGCATGACGACGTGGTGAGGCCGTGCCCCGTCATTTCGACACTCCACTTCCCATTGACGCAGCGCTCGGCGAGCTCGCGGCGACGCTTGCGGCGAAGAATACGGCCGTGCTCGTCGCGCCGCCCGGCGCCGGCAAGACCACGCGGGTGCCGCTGGCGCTGCTCGACGAGCCCTGGACCAACGGCAAGAAGATCATCGTGTTGGAGCCGCGGCGGATCGCGGCGCGCGCCAGCGCCGAGCGTATGGCGCGGACGCTTGGCGAGCGGGTTGGCGAAACCGTCGGGTATCGCGTTCGCTTCGGCTCGAAAGTGTCGCGCGCCACCCGCATCGAGGTCGTCACCGAAGGCATCTTCTCGCGCCAGATCCTCGGCGATCCCGAACTCACAGGCATTGCCGCAGTCCTGTTCGACGAATTTCATGAGCGCTCGCTCGATGCCGATCTGGGACTCGCGCTGGCGCGCGACGCGCAGCAGGGCTTGCGCGAGGATCTTCGCCTGCTCGTGATGTCGGCAACGCTCGACGGCGCACGTGTCGCCAAGCTGCTGGGCGATGCACCTGTTGTTGAGAGTGAAGGCCGCGCCTTTCCAGTGGAGACGCGTTATCTGGGTCGCAAGATGGACGTTCCGCTGGAGCGGCAGATGGCGGAGGCGATCTCAATAGCGCTTCGCGCCGACCCCGGCTCGGTGCTCGCGTTCCTGCCGGGCGCTGCCGAAATCCGACGCACGCAGAATTTTCTCGAAGAACGCATCCGCGACGCTGCGATCGAGATCGTGCCGCTGTTCGGCGCGCTCGATGCCAGCGTTCAGGACCGCGCCATCGCGCCGGCACCCAAGGGTCACCGCAAGGTGGTGCTGGCGACCTCGATCGCCGAGACCTCGCTGACCATCGAGGGTGTGCGCATTGTCGTGGATTCCGGCATGTCGCGCGTTCCGCGCTACGAGCCCGACATCGCCTTGACGCGCCTCGAGACCGTGCGCGCTTCGCGTGCCGCGGTCGATCAGCGCCGCGGCCGCGCCGGCCGTACCGAGCCCGGTGTCTGCTACCGGCTGTGGGACGAGCCGCAGACCGCCTCGCTCGCGCCCTACACCCAGCCCGAGATCCTGTCCGCCGACCTGTCCTCGCTGGTGCTCGACCTCGCGCAATGGGGTGTCAGCGATGCGTCCGGCCTTGCGTTCCTCGATCCGCCGCCGCTGCCGGCCTGGAACGAAGCAAGCGTGCTCCTGCGCGAACTCGGCGCGCTCGATGTCGACGGCCGGATCACGGCGGAAGGCAACAGCCTGCGTGCGCTGGCGCTGCCGCCGCGGCTCGCCCGCATGATCGTGGATTCGACGCGGTTTGGCGCGGCGGCAGGAGCCGCGGAGATCGCAGCGGTGCTCACCGAGCGCGGGCTCGGCGGCGACAGTGTCGATCTTGATGTCAGGCTCGATCAGTTCCGTCGCGATCGCTCGCAGCGGGCCTCGAGCGCGCGCAGCCTCGCGCAGCGCTGGGCTTCGCAGGTGACGTCGTCGAAAGCGTCCGAGGCCATAGGCGAGCTCTCCACCGGCACGATGCTGGCCTTCGCCTTTCCCGATCGCGTCGCGCGCAACCGCGGCAATGGCAGCTTTGTGCTCGCCAACGGCCGCGGCGCCAGCGTCGAGCAGACGTCCCCACTTGCGCGTTCATCCTATATCGCAGTCGGAGAGTTGACCGGCACCGCGGCGAGCGGCCGGATCCTGCTGGCGGCGCCGATCACTCTGGAAGAGATCGAGCTGCGTTTCGCAGGTGAGATCGAGACTACGGAAGATATTTCGTTCGACCGAAGTGCGATGGCGCTGCGCGCGCGGCGCAGGCGCACGCTGCATGCGATCACGCTGTCGGAAGCGCCGGTGGCGCTGTCCCCGTCGGCGGAGACTGCACGCGTGCTTGCAGATGGCTTGATCGCTGCGGGCCTCGACAAGTTGCCGTGGTCAAAGCACGCCAAGCAATGGCGCGACCGCGTGATGTTCCTGCGCAAGGCCGAAGGCGATAGCTGGCCGGATCTGTCGGATGAGGCGCTGGCGCGGGAGCGCGAGACCTGGCTGGTGCCTGCGCTTTACGACAAGACCTCGCTCAAGGAGTTGTCGGCCGGCGATCTCTCGGATGCGCTGATGGCGCTGTTGCCCTGGAATCTACGTGCCCGGCTGGAGCAGGAGGCGCCGACCCATTTCGAGGCGCCGACGGGCAGCCAGCTTGCGATCGACTACGAGGCCGAGCAGGGCCCGACCATCGCGGTCCGGCTGCAGGAACTGTTCGGGCTCAACATCCATCCATCGATCGCGAAGGGCGCTGTGCCGCTGGTGCTGGAATTGCTGTCACCGGCGCAGCGCCCGGTGCAGGTGACGCGGGATCTGCCAGGCTTCTGGCGCGGCAGCTACAGTGCCGTGCGTGCCGATCTACGCGGGCGCTACCCGAAGCACCCATGGCCGGAGGACCCTGCCAATGCCGTGCCGACGCGTCGGGCCAAGCCGCGCGGGACGTAGTCCTCGCTTCGTCATTGCCGGGCTTGACCCGGCAATCCATCCCAAGAAGCTTTTCTGAAGATCGTTGGATACGCGGGTCAAGCCCGCGTATGACGGCGTTGCCGTTAACGCTTCACTCATCATTTTCGCGAAAATGGCAGGCTCCATCGCCGCTGCCGGTCGCGAGACGGCGGATGGCGTGGTGAAATCGGCCAGTTCCTGGAAATCTGCGTGGCGTCATGCGTAACATAATGATCCTTGCCGCCATCCTGGTCGGCCTCGGCAGCTTCATGGCGCAGATGGCGGACAAGATGACGCCGGCCTCCGCGTCCGCCACGACCGCTTCGAAGAGTATCCCCGTTCAGACCGTGGCGCAGGGCGGCGGCCGCACGCTGAGCATTCCTCGCGACCCCCGCGGACACTTTGCGACGGACGGCCGCATCGACGGCCAGCGCATCGACTTCATGGTCGACACCGGCGCCTCGCTTGTTGCGCTGAATGAGAAATCCGCCGCGCGCTTCGGCCTGCGCCCGTCGCGCGGCGACTACACCGCCACCGTCACCACCGCCAACGGCACCATCAAGGCCGCGCGCGCCCGCCTTGCCATGATCGATCTCGGCGGCCTCATCGTCCGCAACGTCGACGCCATGGTGCTGCCCGACGAAGCGCTTTCCGAAAACCTGCTCGGCCTGTCCTTCCTGTCCAAGCTGAAGCGCTTCGAATATGCCAACGGCAGGCTCGTGCTGGAGCAGTAAGATAGCTTGCTTGCTACCGCGATCGAAATCGCCAGTGATCGCTGACGCGATTTATGCCTTCTGAGTGGGCATTTCCCGGCCAACAAATCCGCCGCAATTGTCGGCCAATAGCAGCCGATCCCACCTTTCGCCGCAGTCCGCCTTTGGCTATTGGCTGCAGCATTGACCATCACGCTCTCGCGAGGCTGCTACAAGATGTTTCCAAAGCCCAAGCCCGTTCTGGTTCCGAACACCTATGCCTTCGAATCCGAGCCGATGGTGAAGCCGACCGGGTTTCGCGAATATGACGCGCGCTGGCTGTTCGGCAAGGAAATCAATCTGATGGGCGTGCAGGCGCTGGGCATGGGGCTCGGCGCGCTGATTGCGGAACTCGGGGTCAAGCAGGAGATCGTGACCGGCCACGATTTCCGCGGCTATTCCGCCGCGATCAAATATGCGTTGATCTCCGGCCTGATGGCCGCGGGCTGCAAGGTGCACGACATCGGGCTCGCGGTGACGCCGATGGCCTATTTCGCGCAGTTCGACCTCGACGTGCCCTGCGTCGCGATGGTCACCGCCTCCCACAACGACAATGGCTGGACCGGCGTCAAGATGGGCGCGAGCCGCCCGCTGACCTTCGGGCCCGACGAGATGACGCGGCTGAAGGAGATCGTGCTCGGCGCGAGCTTCACCAGCAAGGCCGGCGGCGGCTACCAGTTCCACGAGAATTTCCCGGCGCGCTACATCGCCGACCTCACCAGCCGGCCGAAGCTTAAGCGCAAGCTCAAGGTGGTGGCGGCCTGCGGCAACGGCACCGCCGGCGCGTTCGCGCCGCAGGTCTTGGAGGCGATCGGCTGCGAGGTGATCCCGCTCGACACCGAGCTCGACCACACCTTTCCGAAATACAATCCGAACCCGGAAGACATGGAGATGCTGCACGCGATCCGCGACGCGGTCTTGCAGCACAAGGCCGATGTCGGACTCGGTTTCGACGGCGACGGCGACCGCTGCGGCGTGGTCGACAACACCGGCGAGGAGATCTTCGCCGACAAGGTCGGCGTGATGCTGGCGCGCGACATGTCGGCGATCCACAAGGACGCGCAGTTCGTGGTCGACGTGAAGTCGACCGGGCTGTTCATCACCGATCCGGTGCTGCAGCAGCAAGGCGCCAAGACCGCGTATTGGAAGACCGGCCACTCCTACATGAAGCGCCGCACCAACGAGCTCGGCGCGCTCGCCGGCTTCGAGAAGTCCGGCCACTTCTTCTTCAACACACCGTTCGGCCGCGGCTATGACGACGGCCTGGTCTCGGCGATCGCGATCTGCGAGATGCTCGACCGCGCGCCCGGCAAGTCGATGGCCGACCTGAAGGACGCGCTGCCCAAGACCTGGTCGTCGCCGACGATGTCACCGCATTGCGCCGATGAGGCCAAATACGGCGTGGTCGACGCCGTGGTGAAGCACTTCGAGGGTCTGCAACAGCAGGGCGCCAAGATCGGCGGCCAGGCGATCCGCGATCTCGTCACCGTCAACGGCGTGCGCGTCACGGTGGAGGACGGCAGCTGGGGTCTGGTGCGCGCCTCCTCCAACAAGCCGGAGCTCGTGGTGGTGGTCGAAAGCCCGGTCAGCGAGCAGCGCATGCGCGACATGTTCGAGACCGTGGATGGCGTGCTGCGCACGCATCCAGAGGTCGGCGAGTACAATCAGAAGATTTGAGTCCTCAACGCGTCATTGCCGGGCTTGACCCGGCAATCCATCCTGAAACGAACTCTTTGCGAAGATCGATGGATGTGCGGGTCAAGCCCGCGTATGACGGCTTTTAGCCACGGCTTGAGTGAGGCAATCCTCTTCTACGCGGCCGCCGGCACCGGCAGCGCGGTCACCGACTTGATCTTCTCCATCGCAAAGCGCGAGGTGACGTTCTTCAGCGGCACCGCGCTGATCAGCTTCTTGTAGAAGATGTCATAGCTCGACATGTCCGCGACCACGACGCGCAGCATGTAGTCGACGTCGCCGGCCATCCGGTAGAACTCCATCACTTCAGGCATAGCGCTCACCGCGTCGGCGAATTTGCGCAGCCAGGCCTCGGAATGGTCGGAGCTCTCGACCGACACGAACACGGTGATGCCGAGCCCGATCTTGTTCTGGTCGACCAGCGCAACCCGGCGCAGGATCACGCCATCGGCCTCGAGCCGCTGGATGCGCTTCCAGCAGGGGGTGGAGGACAGGCCGACCCGATCGCCGATCTCGGCGACCGACAGGGAGGCATCCTCCTGCAGCACGGTCAGGATTTTGCGGTCGATGGCGTCAAGCCGGCGATTGGCGTCATGCAGCGGAACGGCGAGGTCGGTCATGAGAAAAAAGTTCCATATGAAGGGGCTAAGTCCCTCATATAGAGAAAAATCTTCTAAAGCAAGCCTATTGGCTGTTCTCGGCCGGGCGGCCGCTCTCGTCCTGTCCCAAAAACTCTTCAACTTCAGTACGTTGCGGAGCCACTATGCGCCCGCTGCGTCTTTCCCATGCAGCCAACGTCCGACCAAATGATGGGCAATGGCGAAGGGATGTGGACCGGCCAGGCCATCCGGATGCTGCCGCTTGAGCATCAAGGTCGCCTCCGCGCGATCGAACCAGCGCGCATCCTCGAGTTCGGTGCGGTCGACGATGATTTCTTCGTTGGTTGCACGCGCGGTGCATCCGATCATCAGGGATGACGGATAGGGCCACGGCTGCGTCATGTAGTAATTGACCTCGGTGCAGCGGATTCCCGACTCCTCGAAGATCTCGCGCCGGACCGCATCCTCGATGGTCTCGGCGGCTTCGACAAACCCCGCGAGGCAGGAATACATCCCCGGAGGGAATTGCTTCTGGCGGCCCAGCAGGCATCTGTCGCCATGGGTCACGAGCATGATGACGACAGGGTCGGTGCGCGGAAAATGCTCGGCCTTGCAGCTCGGGCATACGCGCTTCCAGCCGCCCTCCTTCATCGCGGTGCGCGCACCGCAATTGGCGCAAAAGCCGTGGCGCTGGTGCCAGGTCACCATGGATTTCGCCATCGCGATCGCCGAGAGCTGGTCGGGCGGGGCGGTGCCCTGCATCGCCATGCCGCGCAGCTCGGCGACGGCGACGTCGCTGCGGCCGACCAACTTTTCCGCTGCTTGCGGCGCAATGCCCATGCCGAATACCGGCGCGCCATCGCGCAGGCCCAGAAACACCGTGCCCGGATTGGCGCCGAATTTCAGCGCCTCCTCAACCGAAAGCAGTGCCCGCGGACCGGCTTCCTCCTGCTTCACCACCAGCGAGTCGCGGTAGATCACGTAAGCGCGCGCGTCGCGGCGGCTTTCCAGCGCGAACAGCTTCTCTTCATTGGTGCGCAGATGCGCGGCGCGGTCGAGAACATTGGTGACGAAGGCCGGCTGCCCCAGCGGAAAATTATCGAATGCTGACATCTATTCTTCAACCCAACCAGATCTTGCGGCGAAGCGCGCTGATGAAATTCTGCACTTCTTCGGCATCATGTGCCAGCGGCGGCACCACGCCCCATACCGGGCGCGGCCAGGCGGCGTCGCTGGTACGGCGCGCGATGATATGGACGTGAAGCTGCGGCACCGCGTTGCCGAGCGCGGCGATGTTCAGCTTGTCGCATTTGGTGATGTCCTTCAGGGCGCGCGCGACTCGGGTGATCTCGGTCATCAACTGCGCCTGCTCGACCTCCTCGAGGTCGATGATCTCCACCGCGCCCTCACGGCGCGGCACCAACAACAGCCAAGGGTAATTGGCGTCCTTGATGACCAGCACCCGGCAGAGCGGCAGATCGCCGATGTTGATCGTGTCTTCCTTGAGGCGTGCGTGCAGTGACCAGGTCGAGGCGGACATGCATATTTCCCCGTCATGGCCGGACTTGTTCCGGCCATCCACGTCTTGTCACAACGTAGAGGAAGACGTGGATGCCCGGGACAAGCCCGGGCATGACGGCACCTAAAGCCTTTCTGGCCTCCGGCACAAGCCCGGTGCGTTCCGCGCAGGCCACGCTTGCTTTCCGGCCCCATTGGCCCCAAATAGGGACCGGGAGATTGGCGGTGGACGAGCCACTCGCCAACCGGGTCAGGTCCGGAAGGAAGCAGCCCTAACGAGGTCCGGATCGGGTCGCTCGTCAGTCTCCTACCTGTTTTTCGAGCGAATCATGCAGAAGGCGGGCTGTTCCGCGGTTTTGCGCTTGATTCCGCTCCTTTCCGCAAAGCCGGCCCGAGAGACATTCAATTGCGGATCGACCAATGAACGACGCTGGCGCTCCTCCGAATCAGGCTGAAGGCGCCGGTCAGGCCGGCTTCGAAGCGGCAAAGCCCTACCGGGTGCTGGCGCGCAAATACCGCCCTTCAAGCTTTGACGATCTGATCGGCCAGGAGGCCATGGTGCGCACGGTCTCGAACGCGTTCGAGACCGGACGAATCCCTCAGGCCTGGATCCTGACCGGGGTGCGCGGGGTCGGCAAGACCACCACCGCCCGCATCCTCGCCCGCGCGCTGAACTATGAATTGTCAGACGGCTCGCTGAAGGGGCCGACCATCCAGATGCCCGTGCTTGGTCTGCACTGCCAGGCGATCATGGAAAGCCGGCACATGGACGTGCTGGAGATGGACGCCGCCTCCCATACCGGCGTCGACGATGTCCGCCAGATCAATGACAGCGTGCGCTATGCGCCGGCGAGTGCGCGCTACAAGGTCTACATCATCGACGAAGTCCACATGCTCTCGACCGCGGCCTTCAACGCGTTCCTGAAGACGCTGGAAGAGCCGCCAGAGCACGCCAAATTCGTCTTCGCCACCACTGAAATCCGTAAAGTCCCCGTCACGGTGCTCTCGCGCTGCCAGCGTTTCGACCTGCGCCGGGTCGAGGCCGACGTGCTGATGAAGCATCTCGGTAACATTGCGACCAAGGAAGGCGTCGAGGTCGAGCCCGAAGCGCTTGGCATTATCGCGCGGGCCGCGGAGGGCTCGGTGCGCGATTCGCTGTCGCTGTTCGACCAGGCGATTGCGCATGCGGCCGGAACCGTGCGCGCTGAGGAAGTGCGGCAGATGCTTGGCCTTGCCGACCGCACGCGGGTGATCGACCTCTTCGATTCGCTGGCGCGCGGCGATATCGCGGCGGCCTTCACCGAATTCCGCGCGCAATATGATGTCGGCGCCGATCCGGTGGTGGTGCTGTCCGACCTCGCCGAGTTCGTCAATTTCGTTACCCGCGTGAAGATCGTGCCTGCTACCGCCGACAACGTGGCGTTCGGCGAGACCGAGCGCGTGCGCGCCCGCGAGTTTGCAGCCAAACTGTCGATGCGGGTGCTGTCTCGGATGTGGCAGATGCTGCTCAAGGGCATCGCCGAGGTGCAGGCTGCCACCCGCCCGGCTGCTGCCGCCGAGATGGTGTTGGTGCGGATCGCCTATGTCGCCGACCTGCCGACGCCCGACGAAGCGATCAGGATGATCGAACAGAACGGCGGCGCGTCGCCGGTGGTCGCGGGCGGCGCGACAGCGTCGCGGGCTGCCCCATCGGCGCCCATTTCCTCGATTGCCTCGTCGCCGGTGCGCGCTCCCGCGGCAATGTCCCGGGCCAGCGCGGAGGCATCGCTGCGCCCGCAGGCAGCAGTGCCCGAGACGCAGTCGGCGCCGGCACTGCGCGTCACCAGTTTCATGCAGCTTGTCGCGCTTGCCGGCGAGAAGCGCGATTTGATGACCAAGGGCGCGCTTGAAGCGGATGTCCGGCTGGTACGGATCGAGGACGGGCGGCTCGAAATTGCGCTGGAGCCGCATGCCTCCCGCGGCCTCGTCACCGATCTCTCGCGCAAATTGGAACTATGGACCGGCCGTCGCTGGACCGTGATCGTCTCCAACGAAGCCGGGCAGCCGACCATTCGCTCGCAAAATCTCGCCGAAAAGAGCCAGCGCGAGCGCGCGGCCGAAGCCGATCCGCGGGTGAAGGAGGTTCTGGCGCGCTTTCCCGGCGCCAAGGTCGTCGAGGTGCGCAGGCTTGCCGCTGAGCCGGCGGAGACCGATATTGTCGGCGAAGACCCCATCGAGAGCGGCGACAGCGACGACTAACATGATCCGCGAAGGTGGGACCGGTTTTCCTTCGCGACAAACGCGCAGCGTTGGCGCGAAGATCATGCGCGAACAGATTGAAGGGACCACCGATGGCTGATTTTCTCGGCATGATGAAGCAGGCAGCGCAGCTCCAGTCCAAGATGCAGGCGATGCAGGAAGAACTCGGCAATGTCGAGGTCGAGGGCATTTCCGGCGGCGGCCTCGTCGCCGTGCGCATGAGCGCGAAGATGGAAGTGAAGGGCGTCAGGATCGATCCATCCCTGATCAAGCCGGAGGAACGCGAGATCCTCGAGGACCTCCTGGTCACCGCGCATAACGACGCGCGCCGCAAGGCGGAACTCGCGGTGCAGGAGAAGATGCAGGCGCTCACCGGCGGGCTCGGCCTGCCGCCCGGACTTGGTCTCACCTGAATGGCCGCAAGCGTCGCCGGACCTGAAATCGAGCGCCTGATTCAGCTTCTTGCGCGGCTGCCGGGTCTGGGTCCACGTTCGGCCCGGCGCGCGGCGCTGCACCTGATCAAGAAGCGCGAAGCCCTGATGACGCCGCTCGCCGCGGCGCTGCAGGTGGCGATCGACAAGATCCAGGTCTGCAAGACCTGCGGCAACATCGACACGCAGAATCCCTGCACGGTCTGCACCGATCCACGTCGCGATCCTTCCATCATCGTTGTCGTTGCCGACGTCGCCGATCTCTGGGCGCTGGAACGGGCGAACGCGACCAATGGCCGCTATCACGTCCTCGGCGCGACGCTGTCGCCGCTCGACGGCGTCGGCCCGCAGGATCTCACCATCGATCAGCTCGTGGCGCGCGCGCATGATTCGCAGGTGAGCGAGATTATCCTGGCACTGAATGCAACCGTGGATGGCCAGACCACGGCGCATTACATCACCGATATGCTTCAAGAGGCCAATGTGCGGGTGACGCGGCTGGCGCATGGCGTGCCGGTCGGCGGCGAGCTTGATTACCTCGATGAAGGTACGCTATCCGCAGCCATGCGGCAGCGAACGCTCTTCTAGCTGAACACAACGGAACTGAACGAGATGACGAACCACCGATTCGGCATTCGCCTGTGCTTTGCGGTCATTCTGGGGGCGGTGCTGACCGCGCCCGCCGCGCTGGCCCAAGAGGCGCAGGCTTCGCCGAAGCCGGGCAAGCCGATCCACGCTGGCGATGTGCTGTCGGGCGAGCTCAACACGCTGCGCGTCCGCGACATCAAGAAAGCCGGCAAGCGCACCGCGACCTATCAGTTGACCAGCGAACCGCGCCGCCTGCCGCCGCCGAACGGGCTGTGCAATCTCGAGACCGGTCCTGAGACGTTCCAGCTTGTCCCCGCCAATGACGCGCAGGCCGCGCAACTGAGGCCTTTTGTCGGCAAGGAAATCTCGGTGAAAGTCGACGAAGTCGCCTGCGCGGAAGAAGCGGGGCAGATGAGCGAGGCGGTCGTCACCAAGTGGAGCGTGGTGACGAAGCATTGAGGTTTGGCCTCGTAGCCCGGATGAAGCGAAGCGCAATCCGGGATCTTTACGAAACAACCTCGGGCTACGTTCTAAACCTTCACCGGCCCGAGTTCATCGAAATGCCCGCGGCGCTGCAGCCAGGCGAGCAGGATCAGGCTCGGGATCGCGACCAGCACGCAGATCGCGAAGAACAAGGGCCATCCTGTCGCCTTGGCGACGAAACCCGCGCCTGACGAGAGATAGGTGCGCCCCACCGCGGCAAGCGCCGTCAGCAGGGCATATTGCGTCGCCGTGTGCAGGGGATTGCGGCACAGCGCCGAGAGATAGGCGACGAAGATCACGGTGCCGATTGCGCTGGTGAAGTTCTCGCAGGTGATTGCGAGCGCCAGCGCCCACTGGTTGACGCCGACCAGCGCCAGCCAGGAGAAGGAGAGGTTGGCGAGCGCCTGCACGATCCCGCCGATCCACAGGCTGGTTGCCAGCGAATAGCGCCGCGCCACGAAGCCGCCCGCAAAGCCGCCGATCAGGGTGGCGGCCAATCCCACGCCTTTGACGATCGCGGCGTAGTCGACCTTGCTGAAGCCGATGTCGATCACGAACGGCGCCGTCATCGTGCCCGAGAACGCGTCGGTGAACTTGAACAGCACGACGAAGGCAAGCGCCGCAATGGCATCGCGCCGGCTCAGGAACTCGGAGAAGGCGCCGACCGCCGCATGGATCACGCGCGAGAACGCCGTTTGCGCGGCTGTGGCCGCTTCGGCGTCCTTTGACTGCGCCGGCTCGGTCGCAACCAAAGCGGTGATCATCCCGATCACGACGAGGGCGGCCATCGCGACATAGCCCCACATCCATGCCGCCGAGCGCACCACGCCCGCGCCCTCGAACCCGCTGACCATGAACAGCGCGCCGGCGGTCGAGACCAGCATGCCGATGCGATAGGCCGCGACATAAGAGGCCATGCCGGCGGCCTGCTCGCTCTCGGGCAGGCTCTCGACACGAAAAGCATCGACGACGATGTCCTGCGTCGAGGAGGTGGTGGCGACCAGCAGCGCGGCGAAGGCGGCGAACCAGGGCGAGCGCGCGGGATCGGCGATCGCGAGCAGCAGGATCGTGGTGATCAGCAGCAGTTGCGAGAACAAGAGCCAGCCGCGGCGCCGCCCGAAATGTCGCGTGAAGAACGGCACGTGCAGCGCATCGACCAGCGGCGCCCAGAGGAATTTCAGCGTGTAGGGCGTGCCGACCAGCGCCAGTAGGCCGATGGTGCCGAGATCGACGCCGACCTCGCGCATCCACACCTGCAGCGTCGACCCCGACAGCGCCAGCGGCAGGCCGGAGGAGAAGCCCAGCACCAGCACGATCAGGACGCGCGGCTGCAGATAGACGGCAAGGCTGTCGCGCCAGGAGGTGGCGGCAGGCTCGGCTTTCTCGGTCGCGGCGGCTGTCGCTTCAGGCGCGGTCATGGAGCCCTGTTAGCAGATTCGACAGGAAAATCCGCCCCGCAAGCGTGGCAATTGTAGGATGGGTAGAGCGCAGCGAAACCCATCGCGTCCCCGCGGCGGTGGTATTGATGGGTTTCGCTGCGCTCTACCCATCTTACGGCGGGCTACTCCCCCGCCTGCAGCTTGGGCGGGGCGGGGAACAATTCGGGTCTTCCGCTGGTCACGATCCGCGGCAGTTCCACCGGGGCGTCTGACTTGCTGAAATCGAGTTCCTCGATCCGGCCGGCGCGCTTTTCGATCTTGTCGGCGGAGATCAGGATCTGGCGTACGTCCTCGTTCACCTGCGAGAAATGGTTCTGCAGCTTGAGCACGCGGTCGCGCAGCCGCGACAGATCGTCGCCGAGCTTGATCACCTCGGTGCGGATCTGGTCGGCTGCATCGCGCATCCGTGCGTCCTTCATGATCTGCTGCATCACCTGGATCGCGAGCATCAATAGCGACGGCGACACCAGCACTACGCGGGCGCGGTAGGCCTTCTGGATCACATCGTCGAAGCCGTCATGGATCTCGGCATAGACCGACTCGGACGGCACGAACATCAGCGCGGTGTCCTGGGTCTCGCCGGCGATCAGGTATTTCTCCGCGATGTCGCTGACATGCTTCATCACGTCATTGCGTAGGCGTTGGCTGGCAATCTTGCGTTCCTCATCGCTGCGTGCGTCGTGCAGCGCGGTCATCGCCTCCAGCGGGAATTTCGCGTCGATGCAGAGCGGGCGCTGGTCCGGCAGGAACACCACGCAGTCCGGCCGCTTGCCGCTCGAGAGCGTGAACTGGAATTCGAAGGAGCCCTTCGGCAGTCCGTCCTGGACGATCGCCTCCATCCGCGCCTGGCCGAAGGCACCGCGCGACTGCTTGTTGGCGAGCACGTCGCGCAGCGTCGTCACCTGCGTCGTCAGGTCGGTGAGGTTTTTGTGCGCGTTGTCGATGATGCCGAGCCGTTCATGCAGATGGCGCAGGCTGTCCATCGTGTGGCGCGTGGTCTGTTCCATGGATTGGCCGACGCGGTGGGTGACCGAATCCAGCCGCTCGTTGACGGCGCGTGCCATCTCGGCCTGGCGGCCGGCGAGCGCCTGCGTCATCGCATCGACCCGGCCGCTCGCCTCGCTCTGGGCGCGCAGCACCTCGCTCAGCCGCTCTTCCAGCTCATCGGCGCGGATGGTCTGCGCGACAGCCAGTTCCGCGCCGCGCCGGGAGGACCGCGCGATCACGATGGCGATCGTCAGCAGCAGGACGAGCGCGAGCACGCCGAACGCAACCAAGGCGTCCGCGACGCGGACCGGCCAGTCGCCGACCATGAAGAGAATCTCGCTCATGCAAGCGCTATAGCCGATTCGCAGGCGACTGCGAACGAAAGTGGAACATTTATGGTTAACAAGCCGTGAAGATTCGTGGTTAAGAAAAGCAGAAGAATCATGGTTAAGGCCGTCTTAACCGGTTCCGGATCGCATTGACCGCGGCATATCAAGCGCTTAAATCGCCCGCCATGGCCTTGAGAGAAATCATCATCCTGCCGGACAAGCAATTGCGGCTGGTTTCCAAACGCGTCGAAAAGATCACGCCTGAGATCCGCAAGCTGATCGACGACATGTTCGAAACCATGTACGAGGCGCCCGGCATCGGGCTGGCCGCGATCCAGGTCGCGCAGCCGCTACGGCTGGTCACCATGGATCTCGCGAAAAAGGACGAGAACGGCGAGACCACGCCGAAGCCGCGCGTGTTCATCAACCCGGAGATCATCTCGGCGTCCGAGGAGAAGTCGGTCTACGAAGAAGGCTGTCTGTCGATCCCCGAATATTACGAGGAGGTCGAGCGGCCGGCGCGGGTGCGCGTGCGCTTCACCGACATCGACGGCAAGGTGCATGAAGAGGACGCCGAGGGCCTCTACGCCACCTGCATCCAGCATGAGATCGACCATTTGAACGGCATCCTGTTCGTGGACTATCTGTCGAAGCTGAAACGCGACCGCGTGCTGAAGAAGTTCGCCAAGGCCGCCAAGCGCGCGGTGGAGTAGGTTACAATCTCTCCGCCGTCATGGCCGGGCTTGTCCCGGCCATCCACGTCCTTGGTCGGCGACAGGCAAGACGTGGATGCCCGGGACAAGCCCGGGCATGACGGAGAAAACTGAACCATTTGAAGTGTGACCAATGCCGCTCCGCCTGATCTTCATGGGCACGCCCGATTTCGCCGTGCCGACGCTGCTCGAGCTGGCCGGCCACGGCCACGAGATCGCTGCCGTCTATACCCGTGCGCCGAAGCCGGGCGGGCGCCGCGGCCTGCAACTGCAACCGACGCCGGTTGAGCAGGAGGCGCGGCGGCTCGGCATTCCCGTGCTGACGCCGAAGACGTTGAAGACACCGGAAGCGCTGGAGGAATTTCGCGCGCATCAGGCGGATGCGGCCGTCGTGGTTGCCTATGGCATGATCCTGCCGCAGGCGATCCTCGATGCACCAAGGCTTGGCTGCTACAACCTGCACGCTTCGCTGCTGCCGCGCTGGCGCGGCGCCGCGCCGATCAACCGCGCCATCATGGCCGGCGATGCCGAGACCGGCGTGATGGTGATGAAGATGGATGTCGGCCTCGACACCGGCGATGTCGCGATGGCCGAGCGGCTTGCGATCACCGACCGGATGACGGCGGCCGATCTGCACGATGCGCTGGCGCCGCTCGGTGCCGACCTGATGGTGCGGGCGATGGCCGCGCTGGAACGCGGCGCGCTGCAACTGACCAGGCAGAGCGAGGACGGCGTCACCTATGCCGCCAAGATCGAGAAGGCGGAAGCGCGGATCGACTGGAACAGGCCTGCGCACGCCGTGCTGCGGCACATCCACGGCCTCTCCCCATTCCCCGGCGCCTGGGCCGAGTTGTCAGCCGATAGCGAACCGGTCCGCATCAAGATTCTTCGCTGCGAACTGGCGAGCGGCTCGGGCACATCCGGCACGGTGCTCGACGATAATCTCGCGATCGCCTGTGGCGAGGGCGCCATCCGCATTCTCGAGCTGCAGCGCGAAGGCAAGGCACGGATGAAGTCGGTCGACTTCCTGCGCGGCACGCCGCTGAAGGCCGGCGCGCGGTTCACTTAAGCCGTCATGCCCCGCTACAAGCTCACCATCGAATATGACGGCACACCGTTCTCCGGCTGGCAAATCCAGGAGACGGCGCCGACAGTGCAGGGCGCGCTGGAGGCCGCGGTGAAGGCGATGTGCGGTGAGGACGTGCGCGTCCATGGCTCCGGCCGCACCGATGCCGGCGTGCATGCGCTCGGACAGGTCGCCCATTGCGACATCGCAAAGCCGTTTCCGCCGGACCGCCTGCGCGACGGCCTGAACGCGCATCTGCGCCCAAATCCGATCGCGGTGCTCGCGGCCGAGATCGTGGCGGATGATTTCGAGGCGCGCTTCTCCGCGAAGAAGCGTCATTATCTTTATCGTATCCGGAGCACGCGCGCGAACCTCGCGCTCGACATCGGCCGCGTCTGGCGCGTGCCGCGCCGTCTCGATACGGACGCGATGCATGAAGCCGCGCAGCGCCTGATCGGCAAGCACGATTTCACGACCTTCCGCGACACCGAATGCCAGGCCAAATCGCCGCTGAAAACGCTCAACCAGCTTGACGTTACGCGCAGCGGCGATGCGGTCAGCATCGTCACCTCGGCGCGCTCGTTCCTGCACAGCCAGGTGCGCTCGATGGTCGGCTCGCTGGTCTGGGTCGGCGAAGGCCGCTGGACCGCCGACGATCTCGCCGCAGCACTCGCCGCCCGCAACCGCGCCGCCTGCGGCCCGGTGGCACCGCCGGAGGGGCTCTATCTGGTGCGGGTGGAGTATTAGGGCCGACGCTACTCCGCCGTCATGGCCGGGCTTGTCCCGGCCATCCACGTGCGTCAACATGCGACCATGCGTGGGGGCTACGTCTACATTCTGGCAAGTGCACCGAACGGCATCCTGTGTGTCGGCGTGACGAACGATCTCGTTCGCCGCATCTACGAGCACCGAAACGGCTTGGTCCTTGGGTTCACCAAGAAATATTCGGTGAAGCGCTTGGTGTATTTCGAACGGTACGAAGACATCCAAACTGCCATCCAACGCGAGCACAATATGAAGCACTGGCCGCGCAAGTGGAAGGTTAGGCTGATCCTGGCCGGCAATCCCGAGTGGAATGATCTGTACGAGACGATCACCCAGTAGCGGGGCTTGTTGCTTCCCATTGTTGGTGAACTGCTTCCACCCGCGTCATGGCCGGGCTTGTCCCGGCCATCCACGTCTTTCTTTGTGGGAGGCTGGAGAAGGGCGTGGATGCCCGGCACAAGGCCGGGCATGACGATGGAGAGGTTACCAGGCGGAGAGGCGTGGATGGCCGGGACAAGCCCGGCCATGACGGCGGACTAGGGAGCTAAGGCCGAGGAAAGCCCCAGCGCTACCCAAAATACCTGTCCAGCACGCCGCGATAGACTTGCGTCAGTTTTTCCAGATCGGCGACCGGCGTGCGTTCGTTGATCTGGTGCATGGTCTGGCCGACCAGGCCGAATTCGATCACCGGGCAATAGCTCGAGATGAAGCGGGCATCCGACGTGCCGCCTGAGGTCGAAAGCTCCGGCTTGTGTCCCGTCACTGCTTCGATCGCTGCCACCGCAAGGTCGGTGAACGGGCCGGGCTTGGTGACGAACACGTTCGAGTTCGATGGCTCCCACACGATGCGGGCGCGGATCCGGTTGCCGCAGGCTTTGACGAGGCGTTCCTCCACCAGCTTGCGCAGGCTCTCCTGGGTGTGATTGTCGTTATAGCGGATGTTGAATTTCGCCCGCGCCTGGCCGGGGATGACGTTGCTCGCGGCATTGCCGACGTCGACGGAGGTGAATTCGAGGTTGGAGGCCTGGAATTGTGCGCTGCCGTTATCAAGCGGCTCGTCGCTCAGCGCCACGATCAACCTCGAGATGTCCGGCACCGGATTGGAGGCGCGGTGCGGATAGGCGACATGGCCCTGCACGCCCTCGACGTGGAGCGTGCCGGATTGCGAGCCACGGCGGCCGACCTTGATGGTGTCTCCGAGCACCTCGACATTGGATGGCTCGCCGAGCACGCAATGATCGAACTTTTCGCCGCGCTCGGCCGCCCACTTCAACAGCTTGATCGTGCCGTTGATGGAAACGTCCTCCTCGTCGCCTGTGATCAGGAATGAGATTGAACCCCTTGGCCTGCCGCCATTGTCCCTGAGATATTCGAGCGCCGCGGCGACGCTGCAGGCGATGCCGCCCTTCATGTCGACGGCGCCGCGGCCATAGAGGAAGCCGTCCTTCACCTCGCCGGAGAACGGGCCATGCGTCCAGGCAGACTCGTCGCCCGGCGGCACCACATCGGTATGGCCGGCAAAGGTAATGTGCGGCGCCTGATCGCCGATACGTGCATAGAGATTGTCGATGTCGGCGGTGCCGGGCTCGCTGAAGGTGACGCGGTGCACCTCGAAGCCGGCGGCGTTCAGGATGTTCTCGAGCACGCCGAGCGCACCGGCGTCGGCGGGCGTGACGGAAGGGCAGCGGACAAGGTCGCGCGTGATGGAGATGGCATCGGTCATGCTTCCGGACTTAACACGTCACCGCGGCGGCGGGCCAGCCTTGCGCGCCATGCTCCCGACTTCGTGTTGCGGCTCTGCGACGCAGCCGATCAGCCTGCCGCGACCTTGGCGCGGCCCCGCACGCCGAGCAGACCTGCCAGTGCAAGCAGCGCAAAGCCGGCACCCGCGAAGAAGGTGCCTTGCGGTCCGGCACTGTCCCACAATGCGCCTGCGATCACGCTGGCCACGAGCATTGCGATCCCGCAGAGCAGGTTGAAAAAGCCGTAAGCCGCGCCCCGCAGCTCGGCGGGCGAGGTATCCGCGACGAGCGCCGCCAGCAGTCCTTGCGTGAAGCCCATGTGCAGTCCCCACAGCGCGATGCCCAGCGCCACACCGGTCATGCTGGGCAGCAGCGCGAGCGCAAGATCGGCGACGATCAAAAGCACGATGCCGAACGCCAGCACGGTTGTGCGGTTCACGCGATCGGACACCACGCCGGCCGGATATGCCGCGCCGGCATAAACGACATTCATTAGGACCAGCACGGCCGGCGCGAGCGTAACCGGCAGGCCAACATTCTGCGCGCGGAGGATCAGAAACGCCTCGCTGAAGCGGGCCAGCGTGAACACGCTCGCAATCGCCACCACCCACCAATAGGCCGCGCCCAGATTTCTGATTTCGCCGAGGCTGATTGGATTGCGCACCTCGCGCAACCCTTTCGCCCGCGCGGGTTCACGCACGGCAAACGCGATAAGTGCGAACGACAGCAAGCCAGGAATCACTGCAAACCAGAACACGGCCTTGAAATGGTCTGAAGTCAGCCACATCAAGCCGATGGCGATCAATGGCCCGACGAAGGCGCCGACCGTATCCAGCGACTGCCGCAGGCCAATGCTGGCGCCACGCAGATGCGCCGGAGCAATGTCCGCCACCAGCGCGTCGCGCGGGGCGCCGCGAATGCCTTTTCCGATCCGGTCGATGAGGCGCGCGGCCATCAGCCAGCCGACTGTCGGCGCCAGTGGAAAGATTGGCTTGGTCAGCGCCGCAAGGCCATAGCCGAGCGCCGCCAGCCATTTTCGCTGGCCGAGCCAATCGGACAGCGCGCCGGAAAATATCCTGGTGATCGACGCCGTCGCTTCGGCGATGCCTTCGATGACGCCGACGGTGACCATCGAGGTGCCGAGCACTGTCACCAGATAGACCGGCAACAATGCATGGATCATCTCCGAAGAGATATCCATCAGCATCGAGACGAAACCGAGCGCCCAGATACCCGGCGGGATGTCGCGAAGGGCTGGTCGGGGGCTCGCCTCAGCCATAGGGATGACCTTTCGAGCGATCATACCCCATGAGCGACCTTGGCTGCGTCTTCAGTCCCGCAGCAATTCGTTGATGCTGGTCTTGGCGCGGGTGCGCTCGTCGACGCGCTTGACGATGACGGCGCAGGCGGTGGCCGGGCCCGGCTGTCCATTCTTCATCGGCTTGGGCGGCAAGGTGCCGGGCACGACCACGGCATATTCCGGCACTTCGCCGACAAAGGTCTCGCCGGTCTCGCGATCGACGATCTTGGTGGACGCGCCGAGGAACACGCCCATCGAGAGCACCGCGCCCTTGCGCACGATCACGCCTTCGGCGACCTCGCTGCGGGCACCGATGAAGCAATCGTCCTCGATGATCACGGGCTCGGCCTGCAGCGGCTCGAGCACGCCGCCGATGCCGACACCGCCGGAGATGTGCACGCGCTTGCCGATCTGCGCGCAGGAGCCGACGGTCGACCAGGTGTCGACCATGGTCGCTTCATCGACATAGGCGCCGAGATTGACGAAGGAGGGCATCAGCACGACGTTGCGGGCGATGAAGGCGGAACGGCGCACGATCGCGCCCGGCACCGCGCGAAAGCCAGCGTCACGAAAGCGGTTCTCACCCCAGCCATCGAATTTCGAGGGCACCTTGTCCCACCACGACGCCTTGCCGGGACCGCCGGGAATCTGTCCCATGTCGTTGAGGCGGAACGACAGCAGCACCGCCTTCTTCAGCCATTGGTTGACCTTCCATTTGCCGCTCGTCTCACGCTCGGCGACGCGCGTCTCGCCCTTGTCGAGCAGTTCGAGCGCGTAATCCACGGCCTCGCGCACCTCGCCCGTGGTCGATGTCGAAATGCCGTCGCGGGCTTCGAACGCGGCGTTGACGATGGACTCGAGGGCGGACAGCGACATCGGGCGATTCCTTGAGGCGGGCGGGGAGGGTATTTGGAGCTTTTTCGGGATTTGGGCCGGCGGAGTCAAGGCTAACTCGCTGTCGTCCCGGGCTTGCGCGCCGCGGCGAAGCCTCTTGGCGTAGCCGGGACCCGGGACCCATAACCACAGGGCTTAGTAATATGCGAAGCTGTAACTGCTTGCTCGCGCCACAACACTTCCCTGTGGTTGATGGGGTGGACGGCCCCCTACGGCATCAGTTGTGCCAGAATGAGGTTGTCGAAATCTCAAACGAGGGAGCCGTTCGTGACGCAGATTATCCGCATTGGAATGGATACGTCGAAGCAT
>NZ_JBUYEN020000056.1:0-42801 GCF_055229415.2 Bradyrhizobium sp. Leo114
CATGCCTATCCTTATCGCCATCCTTACAACTATCTTTTGACATGGTGACCTCGTGACGAAACAATCCACGAGATCTTCCTAGCCGACCAGATCAGCCCTCAGTGCGTGGTCGCCGGATGACGCTCACATTATTTCCCGGGAGTGTTCAACCCAGCCTTGAAGCCGTCCGCGAGGGCCTCTCGAAGGAGGCTGCCGACAATATCGCCACGCTCAAGAAGACTGCGATGGCGGAGGCCGCCGAGAAACGCTGCAGGTTGAGGGTTCGCTGCCGCCGATCCTGAGACCCAGTTCGATCACGGAATGATGAATGGAATGACGTGGCCGGTAACCTGGTTCTCAGGAGGGGCGGATTGCTCAACAGCAACACGTCGTTCCCCCGCATCGAATGGTGTGAGAGCCAACGAATTCGCCAGCGGTTCTGATATCCGCGCAATTTACGGACCTCGACCGACCGCATTGACAACATTTGCGGCAAAGCCAGCGCGCATTAGGGCCGTGGAGCAAGAGCCGAGCCAAATGGGCAGTGCCGTGCACGTCTTGCAGGACTTGAAAATCGGCTTGGTGTGCACCAGCGTTTGCTGCTGTCCGAAAGCAAACGCGCCCGATGTCCCGAACCCGCCAACCTGTTGCGAACACGACATTGGGCCGCAAAAGGTGCGAGCATTCCTCTGCATCGCACTGGCCCAAATCCTGCACCGCGTTGGCGGGCGAGGGCAAGATGGGAGGTGCGTTTTGAGTCTCGATCTGAGAAACGACGATGCGGTCGCCGGTCCACGGTCGGCGACCGACGTGAGCTGTCCGTTTCACACCGATAGAGCCGGCATCCAGCAGGGAGAACGGAAGACGTTGGTGCTGACCGGGGCGTCGCGCGGCATCGGTCACGCCACCGGAAAGCTGTTTTCGGAAGCGGGCTGGCGCATCATCTCTTGCGCGCGCCAACCGTTCGATGGCGGGCGCTGCCCGTGGGAGTCAGGGGCCGACAACCATGTCCAGGTCGACCTCAGCAACCATCGGATGCTGCCGCGCGCCATCGCCGAGGTCAAGGAGCGCCTCGCGGGCGCGCCATTGCACGCATTGATCAACAATGCCGGAATTTCGCCGAAGACGCCGAACGGTGCACGACTGACGTCCTTGACGACGTCAGTCGAAACCTGGATGAGGGTGTTCCACCTCAATCTGGTGGCGCCGATCCTGCTCGCGCAAGGCCTGTTTGAGGAGTTGAGAGCAGCGTCGGGATCAATTGTCAACGTGACCTCAATCGCAGGCTCGCGGGTGCACCCGTTTGCCGGCAGCGCCTACGCGACATCGAAAGCTGCGCTCGCGTGTCTCACGCGCGAAAAGGCGCACGACTATGCACCGCATGGCATTCGCGTGAACGCGATCGCGCCCGGCGAGATCAAAACAGACATTTTGTCGCCGAACACGGAAGCGCGTCTTGTGCCAAATATTCCGCTGCGCCGGGTGGGCACACCGGAAGAAGTCGCGAAGGTCATCTTCTTCCTATGCTCGGATGCGGCAAGCTATGTCACGGGCACCGAGGTGCCGATCGATGGTGGCCAACACCTGTGATCGACCCCCTACCTGCAACAAAAAATCGCAGCTGATTTGAGTTACATCAATGGAACTCGTGTTTCCACGGAATCCGCGCGACGAGTTCGGAAGAGCAGAGAATAAGCAAATCAAAGCATTGTAAGTTTACCGTCATGCCACGATGAAGGCGCTGTAAGTTTTACCATCGTGCCATAATAAGGGGTTATCTCTTGCGGTCATTCCCTGTAGGGCGAGATCGAGGATGACATGCAACACAATATTCGCAAATCCGAACAGAGCGACAGGGAGGATGGTCATGACAACGGAGACGTCGTCATGCTGCATATCCCTTCCGTACGCGAAAGGCTTAACTCAAACTCCGAGACGGACCACACGGTCCCTATTGTGCCGTCGTATGAGAGCGCGATTATCGGGATCTTCGAAATATCGAAAGTACTCACCGCGCCCTGCCGGCTCGAAGTCACGCTGGCCAACGTTGTTGATCTTCTGCAATCGTTTGTACAGATGCGGCACGGTATCGTCTCTCTATTCCACGATGATGGCGTGCCGGACATTACCGTGGGCGCCGGCTGGAGCGAAGGCAGCGACGAGCGCTACCGGATGCGCCTGCCGCAGAAGGCACTGCAGGAGATCGTGACGTCGGACATGCCGCTCGTCGCCGAAAACGTAGCGGTGCATTCGGCCTTCAGTGCTGCGGACATGGAGGTACTCGGGGCCTCCGACGAGATGCCAGTGTCGTTCCTCGGCGTTCCCATCCGCATCGATGCGAATGTCGTCGGCACGCTGACGATCGACCGAATGCTGGACGAGGCCTCGAGCGTCCGGCTCGACTACGACGCACGGCTGCTCACCATGATCGCCAACCTTGTAGGGCAGACGGTGAAGCTGCATCGGCTGTTCGCGTGTGACCGCGAGCGACTGATGGTGGAGAAGGACCGCCTGCAAAAGCAATTGTGTGAGCTCAAGCAGCCTTCACGGGAGCGCAAGAAGGTCCATGTCGAGGGGATCATCGGGGACAGCCCGGCGCTGCGGGCGCTGCTCGAGAAGATCGCGGTGGTGGCCAAATCAAACAGCACGGTGCTGTTGCGCGGCGAGTCCGGTACCGGAAAAGAGCTGGTCGCCAAGGCGATTCACGAGCGGTCGGCGCGCGCCAAGCGTCCGCTCATAAAACTCAACTGCGCGGCGCTGCCTGAAACGGTACTGGAATCCGAATTGTTCGGTCACGAGAAGGGTGCCTTTACCAGCGCGTTCAGCTCCCGCAAGGGCCGCTTCGAGCTCGCCGACAAGGGGACGCTATTTCTGGACGAGATCGGCGAGATTTCGGCTTCGTTCCAGGCAAAGCTACTGCGCGTCCTGCAGGAGCAGGAATTCGAGCGCGTCGGCGGCAACCAGACCGTTAAGGTCGATGTTCGCGTGATTGCCGCCACCAATAAGAACCTGGAAGAGGCGGTGGCAAGCAACGAGTTCCGCGCCGACCTCTATTATCGGATCAGCGTGGTTCCCTTGCTGCTGCCGCCGTTGCGCGAAAGGCGCGGTGATATTCCGCTCCTCGCCACCGAGTTCCTCAGAAATTTCAACAGCGAGAACGGCCGTACGCTCGACTTCGATAGCAGTGCGATTGAAGTACTGATGAACTGCGGTTTTCCCGGAAATGTGCGCGAGCTTGAGAATTGCGTGCAGCGGACCGCGACCCTTGCACCTGGACCATCGATCGTAAGAGACGACTTTGCCTGCTGCCACGGCCAGTGCCTTTCCGCGATGCTGTGGAAAACCGGATCGGACGAGGTGGCGCTGCAGCCGCGGCCGATCGTATCAGTGCCGATTATGCCCGCCATGCCGCCGGCTGAGGCGGCTATGCCGGTCCCGCCTTTCGGCGGCGACCTGGCTCCGTTGGCACCAGCCGGCGCATCCCTCGTAGGTGGTGCGAAGATCACAGATCGCGAGCGTGTCATCGCGGCCATGGAAAGGTCCGGCTGGGTGCAGGCGAAGGCGGCGCGCCTGCTTGGGCTGACACCGCGCCAGATTGGCTACGCCTTGAGGAAATACGGTGTCGAGATCAAGCGTTTCTGAAAGGATTTGGCGCGCGTCGGGGCCGTGACCATCGGCGGCGCGGGCGCTGCCATCGCCACTGCCTGGGTAATGTCGCAATCGACCATCAGCTCACGCCGGATTTCAGTCGGCGAGATCATCGTCTGCTGGTTGACCGCGTTCAATTCTAAGCCCGCGTCCGCTCATGTGGAGCAACCGCCGCGCGCTGCGGGACTACGAAGGTATCGCCGTGTGCCTCGTGGCCGCAGGCGCCGCAAGCTCGTTGCGACGCGGCGCTTGCTCCTGGTGATGCGAAGCCTCGTCGGTTGCAAATGAGCTCAAGGCTTAGGCTTCCTCATGAGCGCAGCGGGTGCTGCGGTTTCCCGAGGAAGCGAATCCGTTTTGGGCCACCCGCTTTGACCCAGATCAACGATAAATTAAGCCGCGCGAGCCGAGCTGTCGTAGTCAGGACCAATGTCGCAATTCCGTCGCCGGCAAACGTCAGGCTAGGGTGAGATGACGTTTCCAAAAAGCATTGTATCGCTGCTGATTTTGAAATTCGCGCAGTGGTACGAAACTTGCTGTTCTCTTCGCCAGCCATTGCAATGTCTGGAGAAACATATGCACAACGTCGTCTGCATCAAGCAGGTTCCCGACTCGGCGCAAATCCGCGTGCACCCCGTGACTAACACGATCATGCGTCAGGGCGTGCCGACCATCATCAATCCATACGACCTCTTCGCGCTCGAGGCCGCGCTGGAGCTGCGCGATAAATTCGGCGGCGAGATCACCGTCCTTACGATGGGGCCGCCGTCGGCCGAGGACTCGTTACGCAAAGCGCTCACCTTTGGCGCCGATCGCGCCGTACTGCTCACCGATCGCTGCTTCGCGGGCGCCGATACGCTGGCGACGAGTTACGCACTTGCGACCGCCATCCGCAAAATCGGCAAGGAATATGGCCCGCCGGACCTCATCTTCACCGGTAAGCAGACCATCGACGGTGACACCGCCCAAGTTGGGCCCGGCGTCGCGAAGCGGCTAGGTGTGCTGCAGCTCACCTACGTCGCCAAGATCAGTGCCTTGGATCTTGCCGCACGCACAGTTGAAGCGGAACGGCGCTCCGAAGGCGGCGTGCAGGTGCTCCGCACCCGGCTGCCGTGTCTCATCACCATGCTGGAGGCAACCAACCAGATTCGCCGCGGCGCCATGGCGGATGCGTTGCGTGCCGCCCGGGCGCCGATCGTGAAGTGGAACGCGCAGCAGGCCGGCGTCGAGGACATCTCCAAATGCGGTCTCAAGGGCTCGCCGACCGTCGTTAAGCGTGTATTCGCGCCGTCCGCGCGCGCTGAGAAGGCGGTGCTGGTAGAAGCCGCCGAGCAGCCGGCGCAAGCATTGATCGACGCGATCTTCAAGCACCAGCCCAAGCTTGAGACCGATCTTGCGGCGCTGGCCCGCGATGCCTGATCCGAAGAGTCTTGATGATGAGCGATCTGACAGGAGCTCGCGCGTCTCCTGAAGGGCGCGCCGGCAAGAAGGCGCTCGCGGTGAATTTCAACGCAGTATGTCTGGGTCTTTATCGAACAGGAGCGCGGCCAGTGCAATCAGTCTCCTTGGAGCTGAAGCTGAAAGTTGATCTCGCGGAGGTCGTGATCGGTCCGGAGACAAAGGCGACGCGCAGCGCCCGCGGTCGAACTCTGCCACGGCGCCGACCTTCTATCTGGTTGCCGACAACATGCTTGCAGATTGCCGCAACGTGTCCGACACCAAGGCCTTGACCGGCCTTCAACACCTCCGAGCCGGAGATCCTGTTGTTGGGAAGCACGATCTTGGGTCGTGATCTCGCCGCCTCCGCCGTCGCCCTATGCAGGCGACCGCGTTGCAAGCGAGGGTAGGTTTGAGAACATGCGCCACTGAACAAAGGAGAGGCCCATGATCGAAGAGAGGTTCGATGCGATCGTTGTTGGCGCCGGAATGGCCGGCAACGCGGCCGCGCTGAGCATGGCCAAGCGCGGCATGAAGGTGCTGCAGCTCGAGCGCGGCGAATATTCCGGATCAAAGAACGTGCAGGGGGCAGTCCTCGATGCGGACATCTTGGAGCAGCTGACGCCAGATTTCCGCGAGAATGCCCCCCTCGAGCGCCGCCTTGTCGAGCAGCGCTTTTGGATAATGGAGAGCCGTTCCCATATCGGGCTGCGCTACCGCTTCAACGATTGCAATCACCAGCGACCGAACCGGTACATCGTCATCCGCCCCGAATTCGACAAATGGTTCTCCTGCAAGGTGAAGGAGGCCGGCGCCACCCTCTTGTGCCAGACTACCGTTACCGAGCTGGCGCAGAACCGCCGTGGCCGCGTCATTGGTGTGCGTACTGACCGACAGGACGGCATAATCCACTCCGACGTAGTGGTGCTCGCCGAGGGCGTCAATGGCTTGCTCGGGACGTGTGCGGGCTTGCGCGAGCGGCCGACGCCCGACCAGGTTGCGCTGGAGGTCGAGGAAATGCACCTTTTGCCGCGCGAGACCATCGAAAACCGCTTCAATCTCAAGCGCGACGAAGGGGTCGTGATCGAGGCCGCCGGCACCATCTCGCGCGGGATGACCGGCATGGGTTTCATCTATGCGAACAAGGAGTGCATCTCACTCGGCATCGGCTGCCTCGTCTCCGATCTCCAGCGAACGGGCGAAACGCCTTACGGGCTGCTCGACCGCTTCAAGCGTCATCCGTCGGTGGTGCCACTAATCGACGGCTCAGAGCTCAAGGAATATTCCGCGCACCTCATCCCGAAAAGCGGCTACAACACCATACCCCAGCTCTACGGCGATGGCTGGGTGGTAATCGGCGATGCCGCCGAACTCGACAGCACCAGCTATCGCGGGCGTTTGAACGTTGCGATGATCTCTGGGAAAATTGCCCCGGAGGCGATCTTCCGTGTGAAGTCGCGCGGCGGCCGCTGCACGTCGAATAGCTTATCATTGTACAAGAAGATGCTGAATGAGTCGTATGAGGATTTAAAAAAGAAGGATATGCCGGCGCTGATGCACACCCAGCCGGACAACTTTCTCCTCACCTATCCGCAGCTCGTCTCCAAAGCGATCCAGAACTTCGCTCGCATTGCCGGCAGGCCAGTGGCGGGGGAGAAGGACGCGGACTCAAAATCCTCTGGCGATGTGTGGTCATGGACCGGACTCTTCGGTGATGGGTTCCGCTTCCCGCGCGCCTGGCGTTGAAAGAGTATGAGGGTTCAGACTCGATTGATCCAATAGGCGACGATGGCCGCGAGGTAGACGGCAGCATTAGAAGTTCCTGGCGAGTTTGTCGTAGCGAATTGCAACACGCCTGAAATCCTTCTGCCGGCGGAAACAGCGCCTATAACGTTGCGCTTTTTGTCGACGCGTTTGCTGAATCTGTGGAGGATCACCCTGTTGGATTTTGTTTGGAATGACGGGCTTCGCGCCGCGATTGACGATTTCGGCGCGAAAGCCGTCGCCATCGTAGCCTTTGTCCCCAATGAGGGTAGACATGGGAGGTGCGAGTGTCAAAACGGCCGGCCCTGCGGAGACCGTTGGTGCGTACGGGATGAATGTTTGTGACACTGTGAGTTTCCTCCCCGTCTGAGATGGCCGGTTGCGGAAAACCCTCACGCCAGCCTCGCTGTAATTTCGGGCCGGGAATCTGCCGTCATAGACAGTTCCGACCAACCCGTAAGTGCCCTATCTTTTCGGCATATTTTCGGCGACTGCTGTACGGTTGCACAAATTTTCAGGATTTGTCGTTCAGCGAAGCCAATCGCAGATTAAGCGGAACTGTGTTCGATCTTCTGCGACAGCGCCCATCCACCGTCAGCGAAATGTTCAGGGCAGCACCGGTAGGGAAGGAGAAAAGAATCGAAAGCAACATTTGCGGCACCTTGCCGGGTCAGGAACAACCGCCGACTGCCGAAATCGCGACGGTCATCGAAGTCTGCAGCACACCAGTTTTTCGGGTGCTGTTACTATGTCATCCGTTGTCCTCAGAGAAGCGCGAGATGAGGTAAGGTGAGTTCACCTTTGCCTTCGGCAACAGAGGTGTGTAATTTTTGCGCGGCGGCAGTCAGAACCGGCACTGCTATTGCGGTTTCGCCTGCTAACCGCACGGCGCAATCAATATCCTTTGCGGCATTGGTAATGGATATCGCCAAAACATCCGGTCTTTCGCCCAACATAAAGGCTGCGAAATTCTGGAATATTCCGCTGTTGGTCGCGCCGCGACTGACTAACGAGCGTAAGGTTGCAAGATCAACGCCAAGGCCATCGGCAAACCGGCAAGTTTCAGCAGTTACCGCCGCTATGCCCATCGTCATGCCGTTATAGACCAGCTGGAGCTTATGGCCTTGCCCGACATCGCCGACAGGGACGATGTTCTCGCAAAACGCAGCAAGAATACCGGCAGCGATACGGAAACTTTTCCCATCCGATCCAACAACGGCGTTGAGACGTCCTTGCTCTGCATGTTCAGGGCTTCGCGTTACGGGGGCATCTATAAAGGCTAAGCGATGCTTTTGGGCCTGTTCGGCCAAAACGAGCGTTGAAGCAGGATGAGACGTTGTGCAGTCAAGTATCAGACTCTGTCGGGGTAAATGCGCGAACAATCCGTGTTGCCCAAGACAGACTGCCTCAACCTCGCGGCTTGAAGGCAAGGACAAAACGACGACATTTACATGCCTGGCCAATTCAGCAATGGAAGCACGTTCACAAGCGCCCATGCCGATTAAACGTTCCGCACCCCTACGGTTCTTGTTGGCTTTGATATGCAATTCGGCGCCATGACGCAAAAGACTGATCCCTATGCCGGTTCCCATGCGTCCTGCGCCGATCAGGCCGATCTTTTGTCGCGCTGGCATAGGCGTTGCGGTCGATAATGGATTTTCAGTCATGCTCTCGCTCACTATGCATTTCGAAAAAAGCCGGTTTCTTGCAGAACGCGCAGCCGCTTATGATGGTTATCAATGAGGTAGTCCGGCTGCGCCGCATGCAAACGCGACTCGGACACCAACCCGCCGGTAATGGCTACGCTGATCAAGCCAAGATTGCGTGCAATATCCGTTTCGACCGGCATGTCCCCGATGAAGACGGTTGACCCAGGGTTCAGATTGTGTGTTTGCATGTACAGCTGAAGCCGTTCGCCTTTGCTCATGCTTTTGTATTGAGTAGCGCGGCTTTCAAAGGCCAGAACCTCATCGACGCAATCGTCGATTCCAAGCCGTCGCAATTGGGTACGGAG
The DNA here is from genome assembly GCF_055229415.2 of Bradyrhizobium sp. Leo114. NCBI lineage: Bacteria > Pseudomonadati > Pseudomonadota > Alphaproteobacteria > Hyphomicrobiales > Nitrobacteraceae > Bradyrhizobium > Bradyrhizobium sp. Leo114. The sequence goes on from NZ_JBUYEN020000056.1 coordinate 8,840, forward strand.
GGGTTCGACTATATGGTTGCTCAGAATGATGGTGGAAACGGCCTGTTGACGCGCCGTTTCCAAAATGCGGCGGGCGCCGTCGCGCAGATCGGCTTTGCTCGCCAGCGGCTCGTAGGTGTCGTGAAAAATAGCGCTGCCATCGCTATCCACTGTTTCGACTTCGCGTTCCGACATTCCGAGATTGCGGTAAAGGACGGAAAGTGGAACGTCGCACTGGTCCAAAAAAGTTTGCATGTCGATGGCAGCGCGGCCGAACCGGCTCAGAATGGCGTTCGTCGTTTGCAGCAAGGCATCGGCATCGTCGAGCAGAGTGCCGTTCCAATCGAATACAAGAGCCGGCTTCATCGTGACGTCAGGCAGCGGATACTTTTGTGAAGGCGAGATCGGCGACCAATCTATTCAAGTTTTCGTTCGCGCGTTTTTGCCCCGCAGGAGTTGGCATCTCGACCGTAAACGGAGATAGATCGATTCCATCATGCCCCTGCGGCAGCAAGGATACGAGAGAATGAAAGGGCAGATAAGTGACGCTGGCAGCATTGATGGACAAAGCAATGTGCCTTTCGATCACCGTGAGCGTTTGCGACTCGATTTTATGGAAACGCAGACTGTTCTGTCGCGCTTCGGGTGGCAATGTTTTCCAGACTTTCCAGAACGCCAACTCATCAATCGTGTCGATACCCATGCCGTAGTAATTTGGCGCTACGATGGGCGGAGAACCGATTGCCCAATGCACAGCCTTGGCCCCGGCGGCAAGGAGCATTTCCGTCACTGCCCGGCTTGTATCGCCGCGAATGAGCGCCTCATCGGCTATAATTATGGTTCGGCCTGTAACGTCTTTGCTTGCGACCCGGTACTTTTGCGCGATAAGCGATTTGCGTTCGCCAGCGATGCCTATGAGCGTGCGCTCCGAACAGCATGTTGCGATCACTTCGTGCCTTTGAACGAGGGCACCCTGTTGTTCGGCCAGAGATGCGAATAGAACATCGGCATACGGCTTTCCCGTACGCGGCATGGAAGAAACGATGATGGGGGCGGAGCCCGTTTCGACCACTAAAGTCGGCGAGATAATTCGACCCAGGGTAACGCCTATATTGTGACGGGTGCTCAGATGAGAGTGGCCTCGTATCGACGTTTTCGTATTTCCTAGATAGAGCGTCTCATAGGCGCAAAGCTTTGGGCTGTGTCCAGCACGGCCAACAAAGCGAGTGATGCAATCTCCCGTTTGTCCGTCCACATACTTGATGTGACTTGGCAATATCTCGTCCGCTTGGCCTTGTAGTCCGGAGAAAGCGCAATTTTCGGAGGCAAAGAGTACAAAACCGTCTTCGGTTTTCATGAATTCCAAAGGCCGCAAATCACTACGATTGCGGAAAGCAGTTAGATTACCTTGACCATCCAATAAAAGTGCGATGATGGCCCCATCAATACGGACATCAATGTCACGAAAGACTTTCTCGTAATCAACCGGCAAAGCGTGCTGCCAATAGTCTTTTTGACAAATGCGCTCAATAAGCTTGAGCGGAAGCTCTGCATCCGTTCTGCTGCCAAACCGATAGCCTTGGGCAAGCAGTTCTTCCTTAAGTTCATCAGCGTTGGCCAAAGCGCCGTTCAAACAAACGGTCAAGTGGCGATGGCCGGCTTTATGGTTGTCAAGGGGCTGGACGTCGCCGTCACTGTTCTCCCGGGAAGATGGAGTACGAATATGTGCTATCGCTACATGTGGCCTGAAATTCGCACCCTGTTCATCATAATCAATCGTTGCGAAGTCGCGTGGTGGCCGACATGACTTTGTATATTGAAAACCTTTTGCATGCATGAACGCGGCAACGCCGAACCCCGCCTGTCCACGGTTTTCAAGCTTCGGAACCATGTGCTTGAGCCGATCGTAAACCGTCTTTTGTGAACGGCTTGGCAACAGAAAAGCGCCTGCAATACCGGACATGCTTCTCTCCTTTGGACAACGACTGTTACCGTGTCATCGTTTGACGCTGCGTGTTGTTGTGTTCAACCGTGTCCGGTTGAAGACATCCATGTCCGGAGCCAGACACCAAGGCGGAAGGAATCCGGCGGCTCGGCGCGAAGCACATGGTCTTGCCCTTCATCAAGCAAGGCTCGTACCAGGGCTTTGTCGGCGCGCCTGAAGCTGCCTCTCACGACGCTGTCTCAGTCGCGGCAGGTTCGTCATGCAAATAGTCGCGACAATCTAGCTTTCGTAGGCAGGGGAAAGGCGAGAGTTATCCAGCATTCGCCGGCTTAGGAGCCGCAGTCTTGGCTTACGTCATGGTTGGTGCACTGCGCGCGGTGCATGCGAGTCGAATGCGGCGAACAGTATCAGGAACGATATGTGTGGGATCGAAAAGAACTGCACCGAATATGAAGGTAAATTCGAATGGACCCGAAGCGGCGGGCCCGGTACTGGTTGAATAGCGTGTGTAGAGGAGTTTCAGCTTATGCAGCAGAGGTGTGCGCAGCTGGGCTGCAGATGTGCTCAGCGGTGCACCTTCGCTGCAGGAATCCTATTATCGTTCAGAAGGCTCGGGTGATACGATCGCACACTGGGAAGCTTGACCAACCCGATGCTCAACATGCGAACAACTCCGGAGCTGGCGCCGCCGAGACGGGGCCGGCGTGGGAAAAGGGCGAGGGCTGACGCTGCCGAGTGATCCGGCGAACGCGAACATTCAACCATAGCAGCATCCAAGCCTTCGCCATGCGCGGGCGCTCCAATCGTGATGCCATAGCCGACCGAACGGCGAACCGCGGCGCGGCATTTCATCTTCGAGATGAGCGATCGGCACGAATCGTATCTGGTCCTCAACAACCTCCGCCTCCCGGTGCCCACCCTCGTCGAGCGGCAGCCCGACGATGAACGTCTTTGTGAGATTCCAGCCGCCATTCTTGATATCGTACAACCGAGGAGCACGTTTGTTCTCAGCGGCAAGTTCTTATCGATCCGGTACATAAGCCGACTATCGAAAAATGAGATCTAGACTCGACGCCTTGGTACGACGGCTTACTGGCGCCAGATAAAGTGGGGAAGGAGCCGTATAACTGCACGAGATCAAAATTAAGACCGGAATTGTGCAACATGAACCGACAGGTTGCGACGTAGCCTGCAACTTCAGCCCCGGTGTGGCTCGCTCTGCTTGCTGATCCGCGTTTATTCTCCCCTTCTGCGGAAATGCCCGAAGTGTCCGACGTTACTCAATCTTACCCAACCTCGGTTGGAAAGCCCGCTTAAGACGAGAATAAATTACAGGTAGCCTGCTCGGCACTGCGGCCCTGGAAGAGGAGGGCGCGTGGGCTTACGGGCCAAAGAGCCCATTGGAGGGAAGCATGCCAAGGAAGCTCGCTGCTTTTTGCGGCCATTTGGCGAATTTTGCCAGAGGCGCTCTTATTTGCTCGACGCTTCTGACCGGAGCGGCCATTCCCCTTCAGCAAGCCAAAGCAGACGACGTCAACTGGAGGCAGTTCGAAGGTAGTTCGATCGTCTGGGCATACGACATTCATCCCTATGCTGACGCCGTCGCGGCTCAATTGCCGGAGTTCGAAAAGCTAACCGGTATCAAGGTGACGCCTGAGCTTTATCCGGACGACGCTTATTGGAATAAGCTAACGATCCAACTGAGCACAAAATCTCCGACTTGGGAAGTCGTGGGGACGGGGGTTCAGCTAGCCTGGGATCTTGCGCCAGGCCAGTTGCTCGAGCCGCTCGATCGGTATCTGACCGATCCGAAACTCACCGCATCAAACTATGACTACAAGGATTTCTTTCCCGCGCTGCGGGATGCGCTAACCTGGAAGGTGACAGATGGGCAGATCGAAGCGGGAAGCGGTCGGGTGTGGGCCGTTCCGCACGGCTTCGAGAACATCCAGCTATTCTACCGTAAGGACATCCTCGACAAATTCGGCATCAAGGTGCCGACGACTCCGCCGGAGATGTCCGCCGCATGCGCAAAGCTAAAAGCTGCGGATCCCGCACTCACGCCGTTGGGCGTACGCTTTTGGAGCAGCATCCACACGGCTGCGATCTCGATTGCCAAATCTTACGGAGTGCATGATTTCGTCATTAAGGACGGCAAGCTGGACACGGGTCTCGACTCACCTGAGTCAATCGCCTTCCACAAGGACTATGTGGACATGATCAAGAAGTGCGCGGGTCCGTCCTTTGCTAACGACAACTGGTATCAAGTGGTCGATGGCATCAACTCAGGACGCACGGCGATGGCAATCGATTCCAACATGGTTGGCTTTTGGAACGACGTGGCCGGCAAGCCGGCCTCGGGTAAGATCGCATTCGCACCCCCCTTGCGCGCTCAAAACGGCAAAGACTTCGAATCCAACATCTGGATATGGTCGCTAGCGATGAACGCCGCTTCCAAGAAGAAGGGAGCAGCCTAGCTGTTCATCCAATGGGCAACCTCAAAGCAGGTTGATCTGAACGGCGCTGTTGCCGGCAAGCTCGTCAACTCCGCGCGCGGATCGACGTGGGCCGAAAAGACCTGGGTCGAATATGCAGCAAAGCCGGAGTTCAACAACTTCCTCGACACGTTTAAGAAAGTACAAGACAGGGCGGCATTGGCCTTCAACCTCAGCTGTTTTAGGCTCCGTGAAATCCGAACAGCCATCGGCGATCGCGCTCCCGACGCGCCTTGAACCGATCCAGACATTTCCTGGAGCACAGCGCAGTGCGCCACGAGTAATATCGGATCAGGCCAAACTTCCCGCCGCAGACGGCGCAGCACTTCGCTGCAGGTTGGTGAGAGCATTGGGAGCTATCGCCCATCTTTATCTCCTGTAGGTCTCGCGTCGGTGATAGCTTCCCGGGATTTCTGGTTCGCGGTCGCACCGCGCGCACAAATGAAGTGCGGCTGCGGGGTCATTGTGATCCGCGCGGTCATGCGGAAAATAGGGCAGCGGAAGCAGCGCTTCAGTCTCATATGCAGCCTCCCAGGGCAAAACAGCGGCTTCTTCTCTGTCGCGCGCGTTCCACGTGCGGACCGCTGGGATCGTCGCGATTGCGTCGATCTTCCCTGTAATCGCCGGGCAATCGACTTTTGCTGATTGGCCCAAGGCTAGGTCCATCGCAACTGAACGCTCAATTGTACGGGGGTAGGCGAGCGCCATGACAAGGGATGGAAGTGCCATACGAAGGTTTGTAGCTGCTCTCCCTTGCGCCATCGGCATTTGCGCCCCGCTCTTCGCGACGAGACGGCGTATTGACGGGGGGCTGCGCGGTGACCGCGCGTCCATCGTCCGGAGCCGGGTGCGCGTCGATCAGCGAACAGGCGCAGATTAGCAAACCTGTGACAGACGGGCGCCGGTCGCCAACTGAATTGCCCAAATTGCTCTACCTCGGGGCGTCAAAACCGATGCCTCCAAGCGCGCCAACCGGGCCTTGAAGATGCTCAGAACCTATCTCGGTCGCGTCATCCGTGATATTGCCCGCAAGATCGAAGGCCGCACCGGCTTGCTTGGCGAGATTGTCCTCGAACGCATGCTGGCGCTGGCGCGACGGGTGCTTGACCAGAAGCAGCACCAGCGCGGCCCCAAGGTCTACTCGCTGCACGCGCCGGAGGTGGAGTGCATCGGCAAGGGCAAGGCCCACCGGCCCTACGAGTTCGGCGTCAAGGTCTCGGTGGCCACCAACCTCGCGCCCGCCAAGGGCGGTCAGTTCGTCACCCATGTGAAAGCGCTGACCGGCAACCCCTATAACGGCCATACGCTCAAGACCGTGATCCCAGGCATGGAGGCGCTCGTCGGCAACGTCATCGAGCGCATGTGTCTCGACAAAGGCTATCGCGGCCACAATGCGCCGCTCGATTACAAGTTCAGGGTGTTCATCTCAGGCCAGAAGCGGCGGGTGACGCCAAAGATCAAGCGCGAGCTGCGCCGGCGCTCCGCCGTGGAGCCGGTGATCGGCCACCTCAAATCCAGCACCGAATGGGCCGAAACTATCTCTGGCACCGCCAGGGCGACGCCACCAATGCCGTCCTCGCCGCCGCCGGCTACAACTTCCGTCGCCTCATCCGCTGGCTCGAGCTTTTGCTGCGCCAAATCCTCGTCCAGCTCATCCGCCGACTTCAGCTCCTCCCAAGCTGAAATCCGGGTTCTTCACGGTCGACCAGATAAGTGGTGATTGCCAAATGCGCTCCCTTTAGCCCTGCCCGGGCAGCGATGGTGCGATCTAGAACGAGGTGGGGTTTAAGGAACCCCGGGATCGTCACTAAACCTCTGTTTGATTGCGCAAGGCGAGGCGGGTGTCTACACCTGGGCTGGCACGACGCGGGATACGGCATGCCCGGCATGCGGTCCTGCTCGCGGCTGGCCAGGTTGTTGGACCGGATGGACAGGACATGCGCTATGGCAAGCCCGAGTTCCGCAACGATGGCTTTGTCGCCTTGGGGCGCAATTCGCTGCGTCAAAACGCCAGCTAACGACAGACATCCTGCATCAAAGAAGAACCACGTGCTGCCTAAACATCTGCGTCGCCTCGAAGCTGAATCGATCGAAATCATGCGTGAGGTTGTCGCCGAGTTCAAAAGGCCGGTCATGCTCTATTCGATCGGAAAAGACTCGAGCGTCATGCTGCACGTCGCCATCAAGGCGTTCTATCCGGCAAAGTTGCCGTTCCCCCTGCTTCACGTCGACACGGGCTGGAAGTTTCGCGAGATGATCACCTTCCGCGATGAGACAGCCAAGCGCCTCGGCGTCGACTTGATCGTCCACGTGAACAAGGAAGGCATCGAGCGCGGGATCAACCCGATCGATTCCGGCTCGGCTCTTCATACGCAGGTGATGAAGACCGATGGCTTAAAGCAAGCGCTTGATCTCTATCAGTTCGATGCCGCGTTTGGTGGAGCACGACGTGACGAGGAAAAGAGCCGCGCAAAAGAACGGATATTCTCCTTCCGTTCGGCCGGACACGTGTGGGACCCACGCAACCAGCGACCGGAGCTCTGGAATCTCTTCAACACCCGAATCCGCCAGGGCGAAACCATGCGTGTGTTCGCAATGTCGAACTGGACTGAGCTCGACGTCTGGGAATACATCATGCTCGAGAAGATCCCGGTCGTCCCGCTCTATTTCGCAAAGCAAAGGCCCGTCGTCCGGCGGAGCGGCGCAATGATCATGGTCGACGACAAGCGATTACCGCTTCAGTCGAACGAGAGGCCGGAGATGCGGATGATACGTTTCCGCACGCTGGGATGCTATCCCTTGAGCGGGGCTATCGACTCCGACGCGACCACGATCGAGGACATCGTCGCGGAAATGCAGACCGCGAGGGTATCTGAGCGCCAGGGACGCTTGATCGATACCGATGAAGCCGCTTCGATGGAGAAGAAGAAGCGGGAAGGTTACTTCTGATGGCTTCCAAAGCGACAGCCGAGCTGGTCCAGGCCGGAACGAAGGACCAACTGCGATTCATCACCTGCGGTTCGGTCGACGACGGCAAGTCGACGCTGATCGGCCGGCTGCTGCATGACACCAAGATGATTTACGAGGATCAGCTGATGGCGCTGGCACGCGACAGCGCCAAGCACGGCACCAACGGCAATGAAATCGACTTTGCGCTGGTAGTCGACGGGCTTGAGGCCGAACGGGAGCAGGGCATCACGATTGACGTGGCTTACCGCTTCTTTACCACCCGGCGCCGCTCGTTCATGGTGGCCGACACGCCCGGCCACGAGCAGTACACGCGTAATATGGCAACCGGCGCCTCGAACGCCCAGCTCGCCATCATCCTGATCGATGCCCGCAAGGGTGTGATGGTTCAGACCAAGCGTCACTCCTTCATCTGTTCGCTGCTCGGTATTCGTCATGTCGTCCTGGCAGTGAACAAAATCGACCTCGTCAACTACAAGAAGGAGAGTTTTGACCGGATCGTCGGTGAGTATGTGGCCTTTGCTGCCGGTCTTGGCTTCACGTCGATCGTTCCGATCCCGATCTCCGCCCGGTACGGCGACAACGTCATCAACCGCTCCGGCAAGACCCAGTGGTACCAGGGGCCTTGCCTGCTCGATCATTTGGAGAGCATCGATATCCAGTCCGACACTGGAAGCCAGGCTTTCCGCTTTCCAGTCCAGTGCGTGAATCGGCCCAACCTGGACTTCCGCGGCTATGCCGGGACGGTGGCTTCCGCGAGCATCACGGCAGGAGATGAGATCGTTGTCGCAGCGTCTGGACGGACTACACGCGTCAAGCGCATCGTCACCCAGGACGGCGATCTTCCTCGCGCTGAGGCCGGCGATGCCGTCACCATTGTCGTCGAAGATGAGATTGATATCAGCCGTGGCGATCTTCTCGCCCGTCCGGCTGAGCGGCCGGAGGTCGCCGATCAATTCGCCGCTCATCTGATCTGGATGGACAATGACCCGCTCGTTGCTGGACGCAACTACATCCTTCGCATTGGAACACAGACTGTGGCCGCCGGTCGTATTACTACAATCAAGTATCGGATCGACGTCAACACACGTGAGCACCTGGCAGCCAAGACGCTTAGCCTCAACGAGATCGGATTCTGCAATCTTGCGACCGCAACGCCCACGGCTTTCGATGCTTACGAGGTCAATCGCAAGACCGGTTCATTCATCCTCATCGACCGTTACACCCACCGCACGGTCGGCGCCGGCATGATCGCGTTTCCGCTACGGCGGGCTAGCAATATCGCGTGGCAACCGATTTCAGTGGGTAAGAGAGAGCGGGCGGCGCTCAAGGATCAAAAGCCTTGCATCATCTGGTTCACCGGCCTGTCCGGCGCGGGCAAATCGACAATTGCCAACGTCGTCGATCAGAAGTTGTTCGCAATGTCGCGCCACACGATGCTGCTGGACGGCGACAACGTGCGGCACGGATTAAATGGGGACCTCGGCTTCACCGAGGCCGACCGTGTTGAAAATATTCGGCGTGTGGGCGAACTCGCCAAGTTGATGGCCGATAGCGGTTTGATCGTGATTTGCTCATTCATCTCGCCCTACAGGTCCGAGCGAGATATGGTACGCAACCTGGTTGCTGAGGATGAGTTCATTGAAGTTTTTGTGGACACGCCAATCGAAGAATGCGCGCGGCGCGATCCCAAAGGTCTCTATGCAAAGGCGAACTCCGGCAAGATCAAGAACTTCACCGGCGTCGATGCGCCCTACGAAACGCCAATAAGACCCGAAATTCATCTCAAGACCATGGGGCAGAAGCCCGAACACCTAGCGCAAGCCGTTGTCGATCTATTGATGGCCCGCGCAATCGTCCGCGGCCGCTAGCGTTTGCCAAATTTGCCGTCCTTGCCGAAACACTCGAGCCGGTTAGCTCCCGCAACTTGCACTATAAAAGAAGGGTTCTATCGGCAGAGCTTGCCGTAAGGCCCAAAGCAACGCTTCACAGATGGTCGATATAGGGCTCCACATCCCGCCTGATTTCATACTAGCGGCAACCATCGTAGTGCCGTCGGCGTTGTCGGTGTCGAGCCTCGAATTTCGTGCTGATCGCCGGAGCGACAGCCCTGCGCGAACGCCCCTCAGCCAAATCAGGCCAACTTGCTACTCGTGATGGCATGCTTGGATGTTGCTTTTCTCAGCGATGGGGTCGCCCCCCATGTAAGCCGACCGCGAGCTCCGCTCACTAGTCCATGACCTCCTCATATCGTTTGTCGAATACCGAGAAACCAGCGGACAAGTACAAGGGCTGTCCCTACCGCAAATCCAATCCGCTGGCAGTTGATCGAGAATCGGGCGATGCTGCTGCTCGATGTTTGATTTGTGCAAACTGATCGTCGGGACAGTGATCGATCTGCTGCGGTCGCGCGCAATGCTCGAGGCGGAGATTTTGGTGCTGAGGCAGCAAATCAATGTGCTGCGGCGCGGCAATCCCAAGAGACTTCGATTTGCGTCGATTGACCGGCTGATATTGGGAGGTATCTGCCGGCTGTTTCCCAAGATGTATGATACACTTGCAATTGTCCGACCCGATACCGTGATCCGCTGGCACCGCGCCGGTTTTAGGCTGTATTGGCGCAGGAAATCGCGCCACTGTTGCGGTCGACCAACGGTATCGTTGGAGATTCGCCGTCTGATCCGCGAGATGAGCCTCGCCAATCCATTGTGGGGAGCACCGAGACTCCATGGCGAGCTTCTCAAGCTCGGCATCGATGTCGGCCAGACCAGCGTCGCCAAGTACATGGCACGGAGGAGGGGACCCCCCTCGCAGGGATGGAAGACGTTCCTTCGCAACCATGCTGACGGGATCGCGGCGATGGACCTTTTCGTGGTGCCGACGATCTCGTTCCGGTTGCTCTATGGATTGCTGATCATGGGCCATGGTCGGCGGCAGATCCTGTGGCTTGGAGTGACCGCGCACCCAACGGCCGAATGGATCGCCAATCAACTGACGGAGGCGTGTGGCTGGGAGCAAATCCCTCGTTACCTGATCCGGGACCGCGACGGCGCCTACGGAAAGATATTCCTGCGCCGGGTTCGATCCATCGGGATTCGAGACCGTCCGACGTCTCCTCGCTCACCTTGGCAAAACGCTTGTGCAGAACGGCTGATCGGTTCAATCCGCCGGGAATGCATTGATCATGTCGTGGTGTTCGGAGAGCGCCATCTGCGTCACGTGCTGCTCTCGTACATGAACTATTACAACGGCACGCGCACCCATTTGTCGTTGCATAAAGACGCGCCGATTTCACGCGGCGCCGCGACAGTTGGACGCATTCTCTGTCGCCCGATTCTGGGCGGACTGCACCACCAATATGCCCGGACTTGATTTGCGGTAGGCATAGCATCGCATCACCGAAAAACGAGAAATCCGTGTCGTGCCGCGATGTTGCGGTTCTGTCCGGGACCTGATCCGAGCGTCAGACTCATTCGCCAAGCAGAGGCAACGCGAAAATGGTCATTGGAAGCGCGTCTCGGTTCGCCGACGCAGGCTTTTGTCAGTTCAGATCGCCCTTCGTGCCCCCAGCGCTTAACGTCAGAACGATCCAGCCTCTTGATGCAGCTCGCCACCCCGCATCAGGCGGCGGGCGATGTCGGCGGTCTGCAGGGCCGCGCGTTCGGTCGGTGAATGGGCCGCCACATAGCGGGCAACCGCGATGAGGATGTGCCGGCCCTCGTCCGTGTCGCCCCACGCGCCGAATTGCCGGACCCCGGCCTCCAGCATCTGATACGTATGGAAGCCTGCATCTTCGCGCAGCACCGCATGCGCGAGCGTGGCGATCAGTGCCTGCGGCGAATGGCCGAGCGTGAGATGCCGTGCCACCAGGCTCGCGGCGAGATCGACCTGTCGCTGCCGGTCGAAGGCGTCGAGCAAGGCGGCGCCGATCGTCTCTGGATCCGCGGGCAGAGCATCGAGCTGCTCGCCGCCGTCGCCCGGGATGCGCGCCGGCGGCACATTGAGATAGCGAGCAAGGTAGAGCGCCATCGCTCCGTGCAATACGCCGCGAACGGCCGTGACGTGAGTGTCGATGTTGGCAGTCCCGATGCGCGTCAGCATCTGGTGGACTGCGTTGGCGTAGGTGAAGACGTGATGCGCCGTCTCCCAGTCGGCGTGCTCGTTGGCAGTGCCGAAACGCGCCACCCTGAGTGATGCCGCGTACGCGAGGGATTGGCCAAGGTCAGCAGGAGCGGCACCGGCGCGGATCGCCGCCTTGAGCGCGTCAACGATCCTGGCCGGATCGTCACCGAGCAGCTCTTGAGCAAGTGCGGCGTGGTCCGACCAGTCACGCGCGCCGCGTCCGGCAGCGAACAGGTTTGCGAGTTTGCTGGTTGATTCCTCACACAACGCAACAAGGTCAACGGGCTGGCGCCAGGCCGTCGATTCCTCGGCGCCACGAGCCGCTACCATCTGACCGGCGACAGTTGGCAGCAGAGCCGCCGCGTGTTGCCAGCCGACCAGGTCGAGGCACTCGAACGCCTTGTTGATGAAGTCGAGCGAGTGCCCGGTGTCGGCGAAAGCCCGCTCGGTCGCGGCGGCGAACAGCGCATCAGCGAGTTCAGCCGGGGAGAAGCCGGCCGCAATCGCCGTAAGCAGGGTGCGTTCGGCCGCCTCGCGATGGCGCACGGTTGTCCAACGCCGCAGCCAGCGTTTGAGCGCGGCCGGATCCGGCCGGCTTCCAAGCGGCGCGCGGTCCCGCCGCGGCGCCTCGCCGTTGCAGTCCGCCGCCACGCGGCGCGCGCCGTGGAAGAGAGCGAGATAGGCTTCCTCCTCCGGCAGCACAGGCAGAAGATTAGCGAGTGCCGTAAGGATCGTAAGACCCACGCTCCAGCCGTCGCGATTTTGCGCCCCGAACAGCGCCACCTGCCGGACGATTTCGCCCTGCGGTACGCCGGCCGCGAGCTGACCATGGATGGCCTTGGCAATGATGAGGCCGAGGTCGTGGGCGAGGCCGTTCGCAAGCCGCTGATGCCAGTGCGCGACGGGATCGGCCTGCGTGAACGCGGTCTTCACCCAGACGTCACCATTACGTACCTCGACCGCGCAGATCGGCACGTCGTCCGCCCACAGGTCGAAGGTGCAGCCGCTTTCGAGATCGAAGCGGGCGTGGTGCCAGTGACAGGTCAAGATGCCGTCCTCGAGGCTGCCGCGGTCGAGCGGGAAGCCCATGTGCGGGCACCGATTGTCGAGGGCGAAGACGCGCCCGCGGTCGTAGATGACGAGGATCGGACGATGGGCACCGTGCACAACGAGCCGCCCCTTGATCTTCAGCTCCTCAAGGCTGCCCGCCAGCACAAATTCCTTGCTGGGCGCGTCCATGAGCATACCTCCCATTGTCGCTTCGGGGCTGCTGCAGGTACTCGACAACATAGGCCTCCTCTCGCGCAAAGGCGAGAGGAGGCCGTGGTTTAAGGACTGCGCGAAAGGAACCGCACTGGATTATCCAGCCGTACAGAACTGATGTTCAGTTCGATCGCGTTCGGCAGTTTCGACACAAGCGTCGCGATGACAAGCGGCAAACGCAGGGACAAGCACTGCGTGGCTGGTCAAACTGCGCGCAGCCATCGTCGCACCGCCGGCCGAAATCGCCTGCCGATCCAACCAGCGCTAGCACTACTTTGGCAGAAAGTGTTTTCGCCACTGTTTTTCAAGGATTTGCTTTCGGCAATATGGACACTGCTGAGACGGTGGCCGAAGGATGAGATCGACGATGGCGTGACGTACGGCGGGCATGGTTGGTTGAGGCGGAGGCCCGTTGATTCTTTTTTTTCCGCCCCGCGTGTGCGAGGCGACGATGTTGCAGGAAGGTGTAGGCGATCATTGTCATCAGGGCGTGGCGATGAAGACCCTGCCATGATCGCCCTTCGAAGTGATCAAGTCCGAGCTCCTCCTTCAACTGCTGATGCGCTTGCTCACAAATCCACCGTGCCTTGATGGTGGCTGCCAGCGTGCGCAGATCCGTCGCCGCCGGAAGATTGGCGAGATAGTATTTCTTCTCTCCCGAGGCGCGTTGCTCGCCAATGAGCCAGGCTTTCATGGCGATCAGCGCGGAGGGAGGAAGAGCGGCGCGGGCCCGAGGAGGGAACTGGGGGAACTGATGCGGTCACTAACGCAAGCTGAGGGTCCCCGTGACCTTCTTCAGTCTTAACCCATCGACTGCGAGCGAACCATTATCGTGGGATTGCATGCCCAATGCAGCTCTTCGCCCGTTCGAGGAAAGCCGCGATCTTCGCCAGACAGCGCCTTGCCGACGCGCTTCGCGGGCAGCTGGCCGAACTGAAGCGGGCCGTCTCGATGTGTCACGCCGAGATCGAAGCGCAAGGCGAAGACCGAAACGGGTGATGCGTGGAAAGGCAATGCAGTGACTGAAGTTGCGGTACCGCGAAACGCTTCGGTGCTCAGCATGGAAGGCGCATGTCCGCTCCGTTATGAAGCGCATGAGGGTTTCGTCATGGACCAGGCTCACGGTCGCGATCGGCCGCCGAAAGACCCGGCGATTTCATAGTGCTCAACGCGCTGCGTGGCTCCGATCAGCGCAGGTCTGCGGCGGCGTCCTCCATGCCCTTGCGGGCTTCGCGTCAATCCGCGCGCTCGCGGTCGGTCTGTCGCTGACGCGCATAATGGTCCTGGCGCACTGGGTGACGTAGTCCCGGGATTCGCGCTTGGGGCAATTCTCGACCCCCTCCGGATTTGGACCGGCTCTTCGACGAGGCGAACTGTTGGCTGCGACCTTGGCGCAGCCATCACTGTTCTCATCCCTGAGCGCAACGAAATCGCAATGAATTGGGTGAAACGACCGTGAACAAAACGGGACGGAAGCACCTGCAGCATCAAGAAAAATCAACAACTTAGAAGATGCTCACTGCGTTCGGGACGCAATGCGTGCTCAGGCTACCGCCTGAAAAAGCAATTTGAGATGGTTGCACGTCCCCGCAACCAACTGAAAGATCGGCGGTCAAATCAATCCAGCCCCGGGGGGCCAACCGTAGAATAAGCCCGGCTACGCCAGAAACGAACAGGCACAATCGTTTAGAACAGGATCAACAATCTAGGTCTTTCAACGTTAGACGTAGCAAGAACCGGGTTCGCTCGGCTGCTGATGGCTGCGCACTGCGCCGCCACCATTGCGGCGCGGTCATGTTCTCGACCCCGGTTGAAGTGATGCTCTCGAAACTGGAGACGATCATACCCCTGATACGACGCGGACAAGACCATCGTCGTCCATGTATCCCCGTCGATCGGTACGCAGCGGCCATTGATCATGGCGTGCGCAGTCTCTTCCGGCCGTTTTCCGTAGCTCTGAATGGAACACAGCCACCGGCCTGCGGCGGACAAGTTCAACCCTAGCTAGAGGCATTATAGATTATTGTCGTTGCGAACGAATTTCTGAGTTTCTAACTGTTTCGCGTGCAGTGGGCGCCCTGATCAATCAAGAGGTTAGCGGGCCGAAGGGGCCGCATGACCGGGTCAAGAGTCATACAACGCGTTGGCCGGCAGGGCCCGACCAGTGTCATGGCCCAAGGGCGAATGGAGGCAAGGCCGGGACCGGGACGCGGCAGGATTGTGCGTGATCGGGGGAGAAGGCTCTGATGAAGGAAGGGCTTGATCCACGCTTCGCTCTGTATCTGTCCTATCGCGCCGTTCTCATCGACTACGCCTCGTACCTGCTCGGCTCTCGCGAGGGCGCCGAGGACCTGGTCCAGGAAGCATTCATCAAATTCATCCCGACAGGTGACGGGAGAACGCCGAGCGCCCGTCCACGATCATATCTGTTCCGTATCGTGCACAATCTGGCCGTTGACGTGCTGCGGCGGAAGCGGCTGGAAAATCTGCGAAGCGCCCACAATGCGCCGGTCTGGGCCAGCTCACAGGCCGCACCCACGCCTGAGGAAACCGTTCTTTATTATGAGAACGAGCGCCGAGCCATGGACATCATCGCCGGGCTGCCGGAGAAACAGCGCATTGCGCTGGAAATGCACAGGTTCGGCGGACACTCGGTCGAAGAGGTGGCTGCCCACCTCGGAGTCTCTATTCCGACGGTCTACCGTCTCATCCAAGCGGCCGTAGCAACGGTCACGATTCGGCTCGAACAGGACTCGGACGGCCGCGAATAGTCTTGTAAAGAAACATGTGAAGCCAGCGACTTCGTTCGGGTTGACGGCTTTGTCTTGTTCATTGGTAGACGGCGACACAGCACCGCGACAGGGAACATTGGAACGTTGGCTGCGAAACACGATACGGAGCATCAGCTGCTCGAGGAGGCGACAGGCTGGATTCTACGATTGGAAGACGCGTCCCAGGGCTCCGCAGTATTCGATGAATTCAAAGCCTGGCTTGCGGCTTGCGAGCAGAACCGGCGCGCCTGGGAGCGCGCCAACAAGACATGGACCGTGCTCGGCGCGGTCAAACCCGCCTACGATCAGAAGGTTTGGGAAGACGTCGATCCGCGCTTGAAATTGCACGTGGCGCACACCTCCGCACCCGGCTTTTCTCCACGCTCCGGGACGGTGCGCAGATCATATCGTCGACCAATCGAGATTGTTGTCGCCGCGGTTGTCGCGGCATGCGTGCTGTGGATTGCAGCTCCAGCAATCCTCATTGCCATCCACGCCGACTATCGTACCGCCGCCGGCCACACCGAACATATTCGGATGGCCGATGGCTCCGTCGTCGAGCTCGGCGGAGGCAGTGCGATCAAGGCCGATATCGGAACGACAGAGCGCCGCGTTACGCTGCTGGCAGGAGAGGTCTTCTTCGACGTCGCAACCGATACCAGGCGGCCGTTCCTCGTCGATGCGCAGGGCGTCGAAATCAAGGTGCATGGCACCGCCTTCAATATCCAGGCCTCATCGACAAGCACGAAAGTTGCGCTGCTGCGCGGCTCCATCGAAGCCACGCCCGCCGCGAAGGACGAACCATCTGCCGTTCTCAAGCCTGGCCAAATGTTCGTCGTCGATCACATGACAGGTAATGTAAGCATCGAGCCGGTATCCCTTGAGGAAATCGGATCCTGGCGTGAAGGAAAGGTCATTCTGTCCAACGTCACCGTGGAATCGGCCATCGAATTGATCCAGCGCTATTTCTCGGCCTCGATTTTGCTTCCCGACAGAAGCCTTGCGGGCCGCAAGGTGAGCGGGCTGTTCGATCTGCGCGATCCTGACCGCGCGCTCGCTGGGCTCGTCGAGCCCTTCGGCGGCAAAGTCCGTGCCCTGACCCCGTTCGTGCGGATCGTGTCGCGTCTGTAATTGGTTCGCTCGCAAATCTTATAATTCCTCCAAAACGAGCGCTACCGTGAGAATCTTGCGGCAGCTCTACGTCTTTGCGGTCGGAAGTGCATGCCTACGGAGTGGCTGCGCAATGACAAGTGAAGACGAGCGAGTTGATGCATACTGGGGGCGTAACAAATAGAATTGGATCGGTAACACAAAGTAGGTCGAAGCGCGCGACTATCCGATTGCTCCGGAGTGCTGGCGTCTGCGCGCTGTCTGCCGGGCCGGTATTATACGCGCACCTTGCTTTCGCTCAGATCGTGCAAACGCAAGATACGACCGCTCCGGCGCGTCAGTTCAACATTCCGGCTCAGCCGCTGACGAACGCGCTCAGCCAGTTCGGCCGCCAGTCCGGACTTCAGGTCGCATTTCCCTCCGAAGCGTCGCAGGGTGTGCGATCCAACTCCGTTGTCGGTAGCTTCACGCCGCAGCAGGCGCTCGAGCGGCTTCTGCGCGGAACCGGCGTGAGCTACCGCATCACCTCGCAAGGAACGGCCGTCGTTGGCGGGCGACCCTCAGCCGACGCATCAGACGCTGCCGGCCGGCCGGCGGCCGACGGTTCTCTTGTTCTCGATCCCATCAATGTGACCGCCAATCGTTCTACGACGAACGGAGATACGCCCTATGAGACCCCCGGATCGGTTTCGCACGTCTCGCGCGAGCAACTCGATCGCCTGCCGCCGGCGTCGGCCGGCGACGTGTTCATCGATACGCCCGGCGTAATCTCGGCGGGCAATCATGTCGGCACGTCGATCAATCCCAATATCCGGGGCCTGCAAGGCATGGGCCGCGTGGGCACGACGATTGACGGTGCGCGCCAGAACACGAGCTCCTATCGGGGCTATATCGGAAACCGCGACGAGACCTATGTCGATCCCGATCTGATCGGCGGTGTCGACATTTCCAAGGGACCGGGCAGCGGAGTGGGTGTTGGGAGCATCGGTGGCAACGTCAATTTCCGCACCCTCGAAGCAGGCGACATCGTCAAGGACGGCCAGACATTTGGTACGCGCGTCAAAGGCAGCCTCGTCACCAACGGGGTAGCGGAGCAGTCGCCAAGTTTCCTGTCGAACAATGCTGTCAACACGGCAGCCAATGGCCGGCCATCCTTTTTCAACGGCGACACATATTCGGGCAGTGCGGCCGTCGCCGCGATCAAGGAGAACTACGAATTCATTGTCGCCTATTCCAAGCACGTGCAAGGCAACTACTTCGCCGGAACAAAAGTCCCTGATGGAATCACATTCCGTCCTGCAAACGCGGTTACGACGACCGCAAATGCCAATTCGCTCGTAAAGCCTGGCCAGGAGGTCTTCAACACCTCCGAAAACACGGATTCGTTTCTTGCAAAAGGAAAGGTGAAGTGGGGCGACGGCCAGTCGCTTGAACTCGGCTATCTCTCCTACAACTCCCATTACGGTGAGATTGATGAGCTGAGCTATCAGGCTGCGATAGTGTCGGGAATTTTACCCTACGGACAATTCCCGCTGTCCGAGACCCGTGTCGATACTTACACGGCCAAATATAAGTATGAGCCGTCGGACAGTCCGTATGTGAAAATGCGGGCCAACCTCTGGCTGACCGATCTTGCGTCGCAACGCCATGGCGTGCTTCCTGGTCCCTACGGCGACACTACGCTCGGCGGAGATGTCGGCAACACCTCCGTGTTCACCACGCCGCTCGGTCAGCTCACCTGGGACAACGGCGTTGAATTCACGCGTGAGCGCGCTACGGCCGAGCAGTTTCCGAGTTCGGTGTCGGGGTCGGAGGGCTGGGAAACCTACGGCCCTTCGGGCGTGCGACTGATGACGGGGACATTCAGCAACGCAAGCCTCAGGCCGATCGACTGGCTGACGCTCTCCGCAGGGCTGCGCTATGACCATTACAATTCCAGCGGCGAAGGATACCTCACCAAGTTTCCTGATCGGTCAGGCGGGCGTGTTAGTCCCAATGCCGCTGTCGTTATATCGCCCATGGAGGGAATCCAGTTCTACGGCCAGTACAAGGAAGGCTACCGCCCTCCGAGCCTCCGTGAAACGCACTGGCATTATCAGGGACTGCTCTGGAATAATCCGGATTTGCAGCCCGAGATCGCCAAGGATTACGAAGCCGGCCTGAATATCCTGCGTAACAACGTTCTCCAATCCGGCGACAAGCTTCGCGTCAAGCTCGCCTATTTCGACAATCACTATGATGACTATATCGTCCGCTACCAGACCGGCAGTGGATCAACCGGGTCGGCTGCGGACCATAAATACGTATGGTACAATATCAACGGCGCCAACTTCCGCGGCTTCGAAATATCCGGAAACTATGACTCGGGCGCGTTTTTCCTCGAGGGCGCCTTCACCAAATACACCAAGATTGAATATTGCGAGACAGCAGGAAGCTGCGCGCCGCCGACGTCACAGTTTGATTTGGCGAGCCCGACGGGCGCACTGAAAAACGATTACGCTGCGAATTATGTCCCGCCGAATTATGCCGGCAGCGTGACGGCCGGCATCCGGTTGTTCGATCAGAAGCTGACGTTGGGCGGACGGGTCCAGTTCTCATCGGCACGCTCGGGCAGCGTCTGGCCGCCAACCAGCGGCGATACATTCACTTGGCCCTCATATCAGGTGTATGACCTGTTCGGCATCTACAAGATCGATGACGACTCGACGATCAATTTCAGCATCGAGAATCTAACGGACCAATATTACTTCGGCGCGCTCACCTCGATCGCCGTCCCGTCGCCCGGCCGAACCGCCCGGATCAGCTACACGACGACGCTGAACGAAACGACGCCTCTCGTTCGTCATCTTCCTAACGCGAGACTCGGAAATGCCTCGGACGGCGCTCCGGGGAGCGACTGGACCGGTCTTTATCTCGGCGGCCACCTCGGTTACGGCCTGGCCCGCACCAAGGGAGTCACGACGGCCGGCGATGGAACGCCCGGAGCTATCCCGGCGACGGAGTCGGCTGACCTGAGCTTCCGCGATCTGACGAGAGGCTTGCAGGGCGGGTTCAATTATCAGTTCTCGAACCGCGTGGTGATCGGTATCGAGGGAGATTATTCCTGGACCAAGTTCCGGAAGACGCAGGACGCCATTGCAACGGAAGCCCCCAAGCTCACGACAGGCAGCTTCCTGCAGGCCAAGACCGACTACCAGTTCGACTGGACGGCGTCGCTGCGCGCCCGCGTCGGCTACGCTTTCGATCGCGTGCTTGTTTATGCGATGGGCGGTCTGACGTTCCTGAACGAAAGCGAAGTTCGCAGTCAATATCGGGCCGTCAGTGGAAGCGTGCCTAGCACTCAACTCAACTTTCGCGAAGAGGCCTCAGGGACACGTAGCGGATGGACGTTCGGCGGGGGATTCGAATATGCGCTGACCAATAACTGGTCTCTTAGAGGAGAGTATTCTTACGATCATTTCGGAGATAGGGAGTTTCTCTTCCCGAATGCGACCGCCGGCGTGACGCTGCCGTACGCGGTACAGACCCAAATCTGCGCTATTTACTTTCCTCCGTCCCGCGGCGGCGGATGTCGCCTCTATCGCACCCAGACAGTCACAGTTCCTGGCTCGTCCCAGACGACGAACGGTCGCAGGGCGGAAAACGATCTTGATTTTCATGCGATCAAGATCGGCGTGAACTATCGCTTCTAATTCAAGGGGGGCGGCACTTTCACCGCGAGATCGACGCGCGTTACGATAAGTCCGAGGCGGATGCCTATTCCGCGCCGGCCCGGACGGCGACTGCATCGCTAGAGTCCAAGTTTCCCCACCTCTCGACGTGGGGTCCGAGGTTCGTCAGCAAGACGAACGTTTGAGCAAGAGAAGAGGTAAAGATGACTTCCACCATCAACCTTACATCGGCCAGCAGCGATCTTTTGGGATATCTTACCGGTGCCTGGGAAAACGACTTCAACTACAATGACAACGGTGCTTTCTATCCGACCTCCTCACCCTACTCGGAATGGGCGGCGGGCAATAGCGGGGTTTCGGGCGACTCCGGAGTGATCCTGCATGGCTCGGGATTCACCTACTCGCCTCCCGGCGGATTCAGCGGCACCATCACCGAACTCGACTTTGGCCACGGTCTTACTGGCAGCAGCAGTTCTGGTTTCGGATTGACCACGCCCGAACTTTCGATCGAACTCGGCGGCTCCGGCGGCACGAGCCCGGATACGACGTTCAATCAGGCAATCTACGTGCTCTCCCATGGCGGCAGTGTTTATGGCCAAACCGAGTTCGGTCAGCCCTTTGCCGGGCTAGTCGATTATCTCGGCGAGACGGGCACCACCCAGAACGGCACCTCCGGCGACGACTACCTGTACAGCTTCTATGGAAACGACGCGCTCTCCGGAAACGGCGGAAGCTCGGACTTCGACACGTTCAAGTGGGATCATAGCCTCTACGATTCCAGCCACGGTTTCGGAAACGACACGATCACTGACTTCGTTCAGGGCAACGATCTCATCGATTTCAAGAACTATGGCTGGTCCGACTACAGCCAGTTCATCAGCGACAGCCATGTGAACGTCGCAGGTAACACCATCACCTACACCGATCCGACCAACGCGAGCCTGCACAGCACGGTCACGGTCGACGGCGTCTCGAGCCTGTCCGCGTCCGACTTCGCCTTCGTCTGATGGCACCACGAGCGCCACGAACAATGAAGCGGACACCGCCGCAGCCGTTGGCTGCGGCGGCTGTTTCCCGTTTCAAACAAGGCGCCGTCGCGCTGGCGCTGGTCAGCGGGGTCATCAACATCCTCGGCCTGACCGCACCGCTTTTCATGCTCCAGGTTTACGACCGCGTGCTGGCAAGCCGCAGCATTCCGACCCTGCTGGGGTTCTCCGTGCTGGCGATGATCGCCTATGGTTTTCAATTGCTTCTCGAAATCATTCGGTCGCGCGTGCTGCTGCGCGCCGGTGAATTTTTCGATCATGAGCTTTCCCGCCGTGTCCATGAGGCAGTTGTGCGGCTTGCTTTGCAGACACGCGCACCGGGTGATGGTCTCCAGGCCCTGCGCGACCTCGACAACATTCGCAGCTTTCTGTCCGGCCAGGGGCCGGCCGCCTTTTTCGATCTGCCATGGGCGCCGCTCTATCTAGCCATCTGCTTCGGCCTCCACGTATGGATCGGCCTCACCGCGCTGGCGGGGGCCGCCATTCTGACGGCCCTGACCATCCTCACCCACAAGTTGTCGTCGGCTCCGGTCCGGGAGACGATCAAATACGGCATGGAACGCAACGCGATCCTGGACGGGTCGCGCCGCAATGCGGAGGTAATCCGTGCATTAGGGCTCGGTGAACGAAGTGCAGACCGATGGATCGCGGTCAACAGGAAGTATCTGGCCGCGAACAGAAGGGCGGGAGACGTTGGCAACGCGCTCGGCGGCACCGCGCGCGTGTTTCGGATCATGTTGCAATCGGCGGTCCTTGGCGTCGGTGGGTATCTCGTCACTCAACAAAGTGCCACGGGCGGCGTCATGGTCGCCAGTTCCGTCATCTTGGGGCGCGCCCTCGCGCCTGTCGATCTCGCGGTCGCCACGTGGCGGTCCCTTTTGATCGCTCGGCAAAGTTGGGCGCGCCTGCGGGATCTCTTGTCGTTCGTCGCACCTCAAGCAAACATGACCCCGCTGCCGAAGCCGAAGGCGAATCTCACCGCTGAGAGGGTCGGCATCGTGGCGCCGGGCCATAGAAAACCAACGGTCGTCGAGGTCAATTTCGGTATTCACGCCGGCAGCGCGCTCGGTATCATCGGTCCCAGCGGCAGTGGCAAATCGACCCTGACCCGCGTTCTCGTCGGGGTCTGGCATCCCGCCCATGGCACGGTGCGCCTTGACGGCGCCTCGCTCGAGCAATGGGACGACGAAAGTCTTGGCCGCCACATCGGCTACCTGCCGCAGGATGTCGAGCTGTTCGACGGGACAATCGCCGAGAACATCGCGCGTCTCGATCCCTCTGCGGATCCCGACCATGTCGTGAAGGCGGCGAAGGCGGCTGGCGTCCATGACCTCATTCTTCGTTTCGACAACGGATATGACACGCCAATCGGCGAGGGGGGATCGGCCCTTTCTGCGGGACAGCGTCAACGCATTGGTCTCGCACGGGCGCTTTATGGCGATCCGTTCCTCGTCGTTCTCGATGAGCCAAATTCCAATCTCGACACCGAAGGAGAGGGCACTGTCATTCAGGCGATCGCCGCCGTGCGTGCGCGCAAAGGAATAGCAATCGTCGTCGCACACCGGCCGAGTGTGCTCGGCATTGTCGATCTTGTTCTGATGATGGAAAACGGTCGCGCAAGAGCTTTCGGCCCGCGCGATGAGATCCTGCCGCGGATGATGAGGCCGACTTCTGTCCAGCCTGGGTTGAAAAGCTCACCCGCTGATCAGAGGGGGACACATTCGCTCGGACCGCTTCGAGTCGTAGCGGCGCCCGACGACACGTCTCCGGTCCCAACAGAGGAAGGCGATGTCTAACGCTGATGCTGTCGCCGTGGTCCGCTCCATCCGGCACCACCTCATTTTCGGCGTTTTCGCTGTGCTTGCATTCACCGCGTGCATCGGCGGATGGTCGGCGGCTACAGAATTGGCTGGCGCCGTAGTCGCCGACGGCACCTTCGTCGTCGAGTCCTATGTGAAAATGGTCCAACATCCGACCGGTGGTGTGGTCGGCGAATTGTTGGTTCGCGAGAGTCAGCTGGTCAAAGCAGGCGATGTGCTGATCCGCCTCGACGCCACCCAGGTTCGTGCAAACCTGGCCATCGTCAGCAAGCGCCTCAACGAACTGGCCGCCCGCGAGGCTCGGCTTGAGGCCGAGCGCGACGACAAGGACACGATCACGTTTCCGCCCCTTCTCACGGAGCATGCGAACGACCGCGAAGTGGCGCGCGCGATGCAGAGCGAACAGAATCTGTTTCGGTCACGGCACGACACGCGGATTAGCAAGAAGGCCCAGCTTGGGGAGCGTATCAAGGAATACGAGCACCAAATTTCCGGTCTGAAAGACCAGCAGGAAGCATTTGAGCATGGAATACGAGTTCGCGAGCGGGAGTTGGTGGATCTGCGCGACCTGCTGGCAAAAGGCGTCACGTCCGTCCAGCGGCTTAATGAACTGGAACGTGACAAGGCGACACTCGACGCTTATCGCGGCCAGGTCGTCGCGGGGCAGGCGCAGGCGGCGGGCAGTATCGCCGAAGCAAGATTGCAGAGTTTGCAGGTCGATCAAGACTTGAAGACCGAGGTCACCGGCGACCTGCGCGATACGCAGGCGCAGATTGGTGAATTTTCCGAACGCAGGATTGCCGCTGAGGATCAGTTGCGGCGCATCGACATGATCTCGCCCCAGGATGGCTGGGTGCACAACCTGTCGGTTCACACTGTCGGCGGGGTCATCGCTCCACGTGAAACAGTGATGGAGATCGTTCCCGACGAAGACCGCCTGACGCTGGAGGCGCATATCTCGCCAAAGGACATCCACGACGTCCATCTCGGGCAGGATGCAATCCTGCGCCTGACCGCCTTCAACCTGCGCACGACGCCGGAGCTCGACGGGACAGTGAGCCGTGTCGCTGCGGACCTCACGCAGGACCAACGTACGGGCACATCCTTCTATGTCATCAGGATCGCCGTTCCGCCGGAACAGTTCGCTCGTATTGGCGAACGGAAGCTCGTTCCGGGAATGCCCGCCGAGGCCTTCATCCAGACCGGCGAACGCACCGCGCTTTCCTATCTTGTGAAACCGCTTTCGGATCAGATCAACCGTGCCTTCAGGGAAGAATAGCAAGGATGGCCACGATCGAAATCGAAAAGCCTCCTGCAACGCGCCGCGCCAAACGCCTAAAAGCCGCAACGAAGCGCTGGGGTGAGTCATGACGACAACACTTTCTGAACTGGTGTTCAGCGCCTTGTTCTTGATGTTCGTGAACACTTGCACGGTCTTCGCATTTCTATCCGAAGGACAATGTCGTCGGACCATGCGGGCCATCGTTGCGCTGTTCGACAGACGCATCCTCCGGAGCTTTCGTCCTGACGAGAATGGGCGGATTGCCAGCCAACGGGGACGGATCGTTTCAGTGCGGAGCCGACCGGTGGCGCGCATCGCCTCGTGAGCGGGTCGATGGCGCACAACCAAAGCGCGATCGCGGCGAGGATGCGAATGGGCCAACGACCCGCGTTACGGGCATCGATTGATGGACGATTGGAAGGACGTGGCATGATACTATTGCCGAGGCGAGAATGGACGATCACGCCGTTGCTGCTGCTCGTCGTGTTGACCATGGCAATGTCCTGCGGGATGGCCCAACAGCCGGCCGCGCCGCCCGACACCAGCATTGCTGCGCCGTCGGCAGAGTCGATGAAGACGGTCAAGCCGTCTCCCGCCGAGACCACGCCAAGCGACCGTTCCGTGGCATCACGTGGCCCGGATTCGGAGCGCCGGGCCGGCCTGCCGCATGATTTGTCGCCCTGGGGCATGTTCATGGCGGCCGACTGGGTGGTGAAGGCGGTGATGATCGGCCTTGCCTTCGCCTCGCTCGCGACCTGGACTGTGGCTCTCGCCAAGACTGTCGAGGTTGTCTGTGCCCGCGCTAGAGCGACGCGGACAACTCAGGTCATTGCGTCATCGGAGAGCCTTGCAGACGCTGATCGCGTTCTTGCAAACCGGGGTGGGCCCACCGTGTTCATGGTGCGGTCCGCCGGCGAGGAACTGCGTCGGTCGTCCCGGATCCTCCTTCACGCCGGGGACGCCGGCGTGAAGGAGCGCGTCGCGTCGCGTCTCGCCCGCATCGAGGCCCAGGCTGGCCGCCGGCTGACCCGCGGCACCGGGCTGGTCGCCACCATTGGTGCAACCGCGCCCTTCGTCGGCCTGTTCGGCACGGTATGGGGGATCATGAACGCCTTCATCGGCATCTCGCAGACGCAGACCACCAATCTCGCGGTGGTGGCGCCCGGCATCGCCGAGGCGCTGCTCACGACCGCCGTCGGTCTCGTCGCCGCTGTTCCGGCGGTGGTCATCTATAATGTGTTCGCGCGCGCGGTCACCGGCTATCGGCAGGGTCTCGCCGATGCGGCCGCCGAGGTCGAACGGCTCGTCAGCCTCGATCTGGACTTGCGCAAGATGCCCGGCCCCCGCCAGCCTTCGACCTCCGCCGTGGCCGCGGAGTAGGCGTTATGGCCGGCGGCATCCGCGATCGCTTCAAGGACGATCTCGAGGACAACCATGAGATCAACGTCACGCCGTTCATCGACGTGATGCTGGTGCTCTTGATCATCTTCATGGTCGCGGCGCCGCTCGCGACCGTCGATGTTCATGTCGATCTGCCGGCCTCGACCGCGCCGCCGGCGCCGCCTCCCGACAAGCCGGTTTACCTGACGTTGAAGCAGGACCTCACGCTCAATCTCGGCAACGACCCGGTGCCACGGGAGAGACTGCAAGCGGCGATCGAATCGTTCACTGGAGGCAACAAGGATGCGCGCGTCTTCCTGCGCGCTGGCAGGACCGTCGACTATCAACATCTCATGGAGGTGATGAACCTGCTGCGCGAGGCGAGCTATCTGAAGGTCGCGCTGGTCGGCCTCGAAGCGGCGTCAGCAAGCAAGAGCGAACCCGATGAGGCCCGCCCATCACCTGCGGTGGCTGCGCCATGAACGACTTCAATGGCTCGATCACGCGCCGGGCCAAGGTGAGCGAAGCCCTGCTGTGGCTGGCTGCGGGCCTCGTTACGGTCGGCGTCCATGCCGGAGCCGTGGCCTGGCTGCTGCGCGGGAAGGTGGTCGTGGCTGCAGACAATTCACCGCCGGCCGCGATCATGATCGAGCTCGCGGCCGCGCCGGAAGCAATCCAGGCTGCGCGGAACGAGATCACGCCGGACCAGAAATTGGCAGAAGAAAGCGTGCGGCGGAAGGAGCAGAGAGGCGAAGAACGGCCGCCTGAGCAGACGGCCGAACCGGCCACCAGGCCGGTCCAGCCGGCCGAACACCAGGAGATCAAGGAGAAGACCGTCGTGCTGGATAAAGCGGAGGTCCAGCTTCCGACGGAGCAGCCGAAGCCGAAGCCGAAGCAGGAAACCAAGAAGCAAAAACCGAAGGAGAACAAGCCGCCTCTTCGCAAGCAGCAAGCCGCTGCCGAATCGAAGGTCGCCTGGCAGGCGCACGTGGAGGCTCGGCAATCGGACCGCATTGCCGCCGCGCAGACCGCCTCGGGACTGTCGTCAATGTCGCCCGCCAATTGGCAGTCGCTGCTGATGGCTCATCTTGAGCGCCGCAAGCGCTATCCGTCGGACGCAAGAGAGCGCGGCGCGCGCGGGATCGCCTATGTGCGCTTCACGATCGACGGCGCCGGCAAGGTGCTGTCGGCAAGCCTGGTGCGATCGTCCGGATTCGCAGAACTCGATCAGGAGGTGGTGGCGCTGGTGCACCGGGCCTCGCCCGTTCCGGCGCCACCGCCGGGCGTCAGCCGGACGATCACCGTGCCGGTGAACTTCAACGTCAATTAGCGCGCTTCAAGGCGCCAGAGGATCGACAAAGCTACTGTCCTGATTTTCGCTCGAACCCCGCCCTGGCGAAAGGAGGGCGTGAAAGCAAGGAACACCGTTCTGGACGGTGGATTCAAACATGAGCCGGCCCGAACACCTGTTTCAAGAGTTTATCGACGCCCTGCAAACGGCGAGGCATGATCGCGAATTCGAACGGTTGGCAGCACGGTCGGCGCACGGCCTCGGCTTTCGATGGTTTGCGTATTTGAGCATGACCGAGAACGCGCCGAAGTTGATCTCCTCTTATCCGAGATCCTGGACCGACCGTTACTTCCGTCTGAACTATCAGCGCCTTGATCCGGTCATTCACCGCGCCCGCCATGAACACAGCCTGTTCGGCTGGACCACGCAGGGACCAATCCGCCTGCGCAGCAACGAGCAGCGACGGTTCTTCGTCGAGGCCGCGACCTTCGGCATCAAGTCCGGCATCACCATCCCGATCAGAAGCGGTTTCGGGCGAACCGCCGCATTCACCTTGGCAACCGACGATCGTAACTTGCAGCTCGACCGGTTGCTCGCTAGCTCAGGCGACATCCTGCAACTGATCGGCCTCTACTTCCACACCCATGTTTCCAAGCCGCCAGTCGCAACAGACGACGCCGGCAGCGGTGAGGCCATTCTCAGCCAGCGGGAGCGGCAGTGTCTGTCATGGGCCGCGCGCGGCAAGACGTTGGCCGAGACCGCAGTCCTGGTTGGCGTTACGCCTCGCACCATCGCGTTTCACGTGGAGAACGCCCGGCGCAAGCTCGGCGCGGTATCGATTGCGCATTGTGTCGCACTGGCGCTCCGTCGCGG
Source organism: Bradyrhizobium sp. Leo114 (assembly GCF_055229415.2). Lineage (NCBI taxonomy): Bacteria > Pseudomonadati > Pseudomonadota > Alphaproteobacteria > Hyphomicrobiales > Nitrobacteraceae > Bradyrhizobium > Bradyrhizobium sp. Leo114. Next base: position 36,855 of record NZ_JBUYEN020000056.1, read on the forward strand.
CCTTCTGTCCTAGCGCCGCGGGCGCCGACCTTTCCGGATACGGCTCAGCTCAAAAAAAGCGTATTCACTTCGTCTGGAAACGCTTCTGCTTGCTTGCTAACGGTTGCTCAAGCTTCCTGACCTTGGCAGCTGACCTGTCAAATAGCACAGGCGCTCGACGGCGCGCGTTCTGCTCTGCTGCGCTCTCGCTTAAAGGGAGCTCGCCATGCGCGTCATTGTTCTCGATCATCGTCAGGCCGGACAGCATCTCCATTTGCTTGCCGAGATGTTTCGGCTGCGCCGCCGCGTCTTCAAGGATCGTCTTGGCTGGACCGTCTCCGTGTCGGGAGATTTTGAAATCGACATATATGACACCCTGGATCCGACGTATCTTCTGGCTATCTCGGAGCAGGGGACGGTCTTGGGCTGTGTGCGGCTTCTGCCCACCACCGGTCCGAACATGCTGTCGGATACCTTTGCGGTCTTGCTCGGTTGCAAGGACGCACCACGAAGCGAGCACGTCCTGGAGAGCTCGAGATTCTGCGTCGACACCGAGCGTGCGCCTCAGATCGGCCATGCGGGTGTCAATCGAGCGACCTTCGCCCTGTTCGCTGCGATGTTGGAGACCATGCGAGCAAGGGGCGCTCGGTCAATCGTAACCGTCACTGACACCAGGATGGAGCGCATCCTCAGGCGCGCCGGGTGGCCGCTTGAAAGATTGGCTCCGCCGCAGGTACTTGGTCAAACCACCGCGCTGGCCGGACTGCTGCACGATTCCGATCGGGTGCTTGAGGCGATGTACCATCACGCCGGTCTTGACGGTGCCGTTGTTGTGCTTCCCGGTGCAGGGGCGACGGCCGGCCTGGTCAGTCTCGAGTTCACGGCTCAAACAGGATGAACCGATGTTGGCCGATCCTCACCATAGCTGCATTGTTCTGTTGAACCCGACGCGTGGCAGAACGGATGCGCTTGCCGCGCTGCGCAGCGGAAGTCTGTTCCTGCTTCCGGTCTGTCACGAGTTCTTTGCCGTGCCTCAGTTCGCGGTCGGCGCGTATGAACGGGACGCGCTTCCGGATCAGATCACCGCTTCACTTGAGCATGTTGATCTGGACGCTCTGACCTTGTGGCGAGATCATCGATTTGCAGAGCGTCTTGCCCGCGCCGATGTCAGTGTCATTTTCCTGGGCGGAGGATTTCTGGAGGAAGAGGTCCTCATTGCGGCGCTGGAGGGGGCACGACAGGGTTACGATATCCGGCTGCTCGCAGACCTGGCGGTGGCGCGCCTGGAAGCCGACCGTGCGCTGGTTCTCGATCGGCTCGCCCACCATGGAATCGTCGCGACCACAATCCGGCAGGCCTTGTTGGAATGGGCGGTGTCGCTGGACGATCCGGCCGTGAGCCGAAAAATTCAAGGCTTGCTTTCGTAGCAGGCGCCTCCCGCAAGCTCCCGCTTGCGGGCCGGGCTCTCGTGAACCGAGCCCGTCTTGCGGTCTCGGCCTTCGGCTTCAATCCCTGGCGCAGCCGCCGCACTGCGATCCTCATTGGCCGCACGCGCCTTTGTGAAAAAAGGGTGTCAAAAGCACAATCTTGAGAAGTGGAAACCGGTCGCGACAAACGCAAAGCGTTTGCATCGGAAGGTCACCTCAAACAAACAGATCGGATCGATCCGATTCCGTCCAATCGGATGGTCAAGCGCGTCGTGGATGCGCCGGCCACGGCGAACAAGCAGACCTGATGGAGCCGGCCGCCGGCGGCCGGCACATTTTGATCTGGCCCGCGGCGGCGGGGTGGGCGGCGCTCCCGTATAGCCCCGAACCGGCAGGCCGCAACCACGCCCCGCCAAAGCCGCTCATGACGATCATTTGCGTTGGCCGCGGTCCTCCGCATCCGCTCCGGCCGTTCCGGTGCTGCCTGCCTCTGCTGTTCGGGGCTGTCCGGTCGCTCTTCGCCGCCCACCCCGCCTTCCGGGGGCCGGGCGTGGAAGAGGAGCGAGCGGAGATCGTCATGTCCAAAACGTCAGCGCAACGCCGTGCCACAACGACGAAACAAAGCCTCTATCAAGAAATCACCTCTCGGATCATCGCCGAGCTTGAGGCGGGCGTCTTCCCATGGGCGCGGCCGTGGGGCACCGGTGGCGGCAGCCAGGCGTTCGCGCTGCCGCGAAACGCCGCGACAGGCACGAGGTACTCCGGCATCAATATCCTGATCTTGTGGGGCAGGCTGTTCGAGGCCGGCTTTACCTCGCAGCGCTGGCTCACCTTTCGCCAGGCAACAACGCTCGGCGGAAGCGTCCGCAAAGGCCAGCACGGCGTCACCGTTTGCTACGCCGACCGCTTTGTCCCGAAGCGGAACCGGCGAGCGGCCGAGCAGGCAAGATCCGAGAGCACGGAAGCGGACGAGGAACAGGCCGCCGTTCCGTTCCTGCGCCGCTATACGGTTTTCAACGTCGACCAATGCGACGGCCTGCCCGACCACTGCTTTGCGCACACACCCGCGCTGCCGGATCGCGAGATCGTGCCGCAGGCCGAGGCGCTGGCGGCGGCAACCCGCGCCACGATCCGCATCGGCGGCACCAAAGCCTTCTACGATCGCGCAAACGACAACGTCCAGATTCCACCGCAGCCCGCCTTCTTCGAGCAGATCAACTATTACCGGACGCTGTTTCATGAGCTCGGCCATTGGACCGGCCATGCCAGCCGCCTCAACCGTGATCTGTCCGGCGCGTTCGGGTCAAGGCTCTATGCCAATGAAGAGCTGGTCGCAGAACTGACGGCTGCCTTCGTCTGCGCTGCGCTGTCGATCAAGCCGACCGTGCGGCATGCCGACTATCTCGGCGCCTGGCTAAACGTCCTTCGCGAGGACAGCCGCGCCGTCTTCCGCGCCGCGAGCAAAGCCTCCAAAGCCGCCGACTTCCTGCTGGCGTTCGGCGCGGGCGGCTCCGCCGCGCAAGCAGCCCAAGGTGATGACGCGTCGTGATGGGTCTATCGGCGAGACCGGCGCAAGCCCAAAGGCAAATCACGCAAGCCGGCGAGCTGATGCCCGCCGGGAATTCCCCGCCTCTGGCTGCGGCTTGCGGCTGGCGCCGCCGGCGCGACCACAGGCCATCTCGCCGATCACAAAGCCTCTCGACCTCGGACCTCGTCGACACGGCCGCAGCAACCAACTGGGCCCACCCGCACCACAAAGGGAGAGCGAACCTCGACTGCGCAACATTGCCCTCAGCGAGCTCATCAGAGCGCCGGTCAATGTCCGAACCAGAGCACGGCGGCCACCAGGAAGATGCCCATGACGATCATCAGCACGTCGACCTCGTTCGGTGGCGTGATGAAAGAGGCAGATGATGCGGCGCCGCCCGATGCGGGTGCAAATCTATCGAGCCCGCCAACACGCTGAACACGATCATCCGCGATCATCTGCATGGCGAGGAACGCCCTTGTGCCGAAAGCTCCGCGCCGCGATGCATGCGTTTCCGATCAGCCATTTGATCCCGGACACGACACGGAAAAGTGCCGGCGCATGCAAAGCCATTAATGCTTTGTTTACTTGAGCTTGTGCTGCCCGATTCGGGCGCGGCGGCCTGATCCGGAGCCGAATTTTTCCGTTGCCGAGTCGCGGACGAGTCAACCTGGCAGGCTGCAAATTTAGTGGATCGCGATCGGCGCGACTCGCTCTATAGCTCGCAAAAAGCAAGCGCGTGCACTGCATCATGGAGCCTGAGATGGCGAGCCCGTTCAGGGGGTTTCCGGACCCGCAAGCAACAACGCTCAGGCGCATCTGCCTCGCTCAGGCCATCGTCGGCCTGTCGGCGCTGGCGTCGACCGCCGTGCTGCTGACGACGTCCATCATGCACGGGCTGCGCTAGAGCGTTTTCAAGCGAGGTGGACACCGGTTCGCATGGCAATCACGTTTACGCAGATTGCGTAGACTTATCTGCGCAGAAAACGCGTCAAAACAGGAATCGAGAGCTTCGGTTCTGATTCAATCAGAACCGAAAATGCTCCAGAGCTCACGGAAGCACCGTTTCCATCCGCGTCGGGCCTGGATCACCAACGCAGGCAAATTCAACAGCCGGAGCGCACGGCGCTCCACTGGCACAGGATGGCTAGAGGATGATCCGGAAAGTGGAAACCGGTTTTCCGAAAAGGTCATGCTCAAACAAGGAGATGAGATCATGATCCGCTTCCGTCCAATCGGATCATGATCTAGTCCAACCCGGTCTTGCCCTGCGCCCAATAGGCCTTGGTCTTCACCCGCGATGATGCGAGGCCGGCTGCTTTCAGGGCCCGGCTTACGCGCTGGATCGACGATGCCTTGCCGGTAAGAACGAAATGCGCGCCGCGTGCGGCAAGGCGCAACATCTCGGCTTCCGCCGCTGCGAGATGGGCGTCGTCGGCGAGGCGCTCGATCAACGTCGCTTGGCCGAGGCCGATCGCCTCCAGCACCGGCCGCGACTCCGCGACGTCCGAGACCTCGAGCACATGGATTGCACCGGCGGCCTGCGGGCACTCGCGGAGCGCCGCCGCCAGGCCGAACGAGGTTTCATCGCCGAACAGGACCACCGGCGATTCAAGGCCCGATAGATCGAGCGAGCGGCGCGGACCGAAGAACTGGCAGGTGTCGCCTGCGCTCAAGTCCCTTGCCCATCGGCTGCCGGGACCGTCGCCATGCGCGAAGGTGAGCATGCGTATCCTGCCGTTGCCGGCGTCCCACGACATCGGTGTGTAGGTCCGCGCGCTGAGGCCCGAGCCGATCGCCACCTGGACCTTTTGGCCAGCCGTCCAGGCGACGTTCCTGAGCGCTTCGCCTTCCAGCTCGGCCAGCCGAAACTGCGGCGAGAGCGTCTCGACTGCGGCAACGCGCGCAGGACGCATCAGCCATCGCAGCAGCGTCCGCGTGAGTCGGCCCGGGGGCGCGAGCGGCGGCGTAGAAATTTGCCTGCGAACGGGTTGCATCAAAAATTCGCTCCATTCACCGACATGTCGAGGTCGCAGCCCCGAGCGGATCACTTCGTCTTCACCGTGAATTCATTGCCGCGCCCGGGATCGACAGGCAGCGGCAGCGAGAGATAACCGTTCTGCGGATCGCGCACGTAGTCGATATAGCCTGAGGCTTCCGAGAACGCGTTCTCGCCGATGATGATCGCGCCGGGCTTCAGATGCGGCTCCAGCAGCTTGAGAATGGGAAGATAGAGGATGAAGGCGCCGTCGAGCATCACCATGTCGATGTCGCCGCCGACGCCGGGCTTGAGGGTTTCGCGCGCATCGCCGACCCGAAACTCGACCAGGTCGTCCAGCCCGGCGGCAGCGAGGTTCGCCCACGCGCGCTCCGCCTTGCTGGGTTCGAGATCGGTCCCGATCAGACGGCCGCCGCCCATGTCGCGCAGCGCTGCCGCCATGTAGATGGCGGAAACCCCCATCGACGAGCCGAACTCGACAATGCGCCTAGCCTTGCAGCTGCGGGCGCACATGTAGAGAAACCGCCCGAATTCCGGGGAGACGCTGAGGAAATTGCCGGCGAAACCGTGATACAGTCCCGCCAGATCCTTGGTCTCAGCCTCGATGACCTGGCTGATCACCTGCTCGGCATTGGTCATCTCGCTCGCGTAGGTTTGCATCAACGGTGCATCGGCCGCTTCCGCTTCCCCATGCAGGCGTTTAAGAACCTCCGCGACCGGGCCGCTGCTGAGTGAATCCATGTATCGGGCTCCTTCGGTCATGATCCGATTGGATGGAATCCGATCACGATCTCATCTCTTTGTTTTGCACACGATCTTCCCACGCAAACGCCTTGCTTTGGTCGCGAGGGACAACCGGTTTCTAGAATGCGCCCCCCGGCGCGCCACTATCTAATGCACACATCTTTGTTGCGAAGATCGGCGAAGACTGATTCCCTGGCGGGAGGCGGTCTTGTGGAGAGCGGTCGTATGTCGATGGAGGTGGGGCTGGGGCGATTTGGCGATCGTCGCCTG
>NZ_JBUYEN020000057.1:0-40867 GCF_055229415.2 Bradyrhizobium sp. Leo114
GCTTCGCCAAATCCAACCCGATGGTGCTAATCTGTTTCATGGAACGGTTCCTCCTTGTGGCGTTCGAATAACGACCACGTTTTAGCACGATGATGCTGTCGGAGCGGGCCGTTCCACCACATCAATCTGGGTGGGAAGCACTGTCATCCTGATTGCCGCGCGGCACGGAGCGCTTCGGCAAGCGCGCCCTGTCGCTCGATGACGACATCGTTCGGCGTTGGGGAGGATTTCCGGCGAGGCGAAGCGGGCGGGCCGCCATGCTCCGCCTGTGATCGACACGATGCTCGCCGCAACCGCGATGGAGCACGATCTCTATCTGGTCACACGCAACGTGAAGGACACGAAGCCATCTGGCGCGATGGTGTTCGATCCGTGGAACGAGGATGCACAGATGTTTCCTTGAGTCCGCGTGCCGGACGGTAGAAATTCACCGCCCCTTGCAAATCGGCATCGGCCCTTGCGCTGGTGCCGGATGATCCTTCTTGTATTGAGCCAGGATCGGCTCGTGGGTTTCCTTTGGCCAAAATTTTGGAGCGCGGGATTTCGTTCAGACAGGAAGCGTTCCAATATAGTCCCTGGCCGGATAGCGACCGGCCGGCCGCAACCGCTCGCGCGACGGCTTCGATGTCGGCAGAGTTAGGATAGATGTAAAGCGTTGTCGGATTATCCTTCACCATCGCGATGATTAGGTCGGCGTCCGATGGCGACCAACTGGTGCAGCCGTTGCTGCGGCCGCCAGCGTAATCCTCCAGTGTTCCAAACGGAACGTAACCGTCGTGGTTTGCGTACGGACTGCGTGGGTCCTTTCGAAGACAGACGTTCCTCAACAACTCGGCCGGATGCCCGCCGATCTCGCGCTCTCGGGCATTTGCGGTCTCGCCCTCGCCATCAAACTGAACAAACGAGCGTATCAGAACTGCGTCTTGTTTCGCCGAAACACGGTAGTAGCCTTTGAACGACGTCTTCGTCTCGCCGGTTACATAGGCCCCGCCGGCCGTCAGTCTCGAATCCATGGCGTTGCTGAAGTTCTTCGCGCAGCGTCTTCCGTTTGCGAAATCCGCGACGCCTTTCACATCGCGACCGCCGCCGTGACCGGCCGAAATTGCACGAAACAATCGCTCGGATTCGCAGATAACATAGAACCGACGCCCCAATTTGCCTTCGTCTAAATCGTTGGGACGCGTCGCGTCCATGGCGAAGTAGCAAGGATTCTTCACCGCGCCTTGGTTCACTTTTTGCTGGTAAAGCGCACGCGCCCTCTGCAAGACCAGTTCTGTGATTTGATGTTCGCCTTCGCCGACATGTGCCCTCAGCCAAGCTGGAACTCCCGACGGTTGCTGCGCGGCAAAAGACCGCGGCAACGCCAATAAGGCGATGATGACGATGGCACGACTGAAGATATTGACGATAGTCAGAAGAACGGATTTTAACCGCACCAGATCAATTCTCCTGTCGAAGCATTTTGCATGCTAGTTCAAGCGTCGCGGCGTGTTCAACCGTTGGGGCAGGGTCACCCGCCCGGACAAGCACGTCAGTTCCCAAGAGCGCTCGCGATCGTCCTGATATTGTGCCTGACCATCTCGATGTAGTTCGGAGCCTCGCCATTCTCGCTCGTCAGGCTATCCGAATAAAGCGTTCCGCCGATGGCTGCGCCGGTTTCGGAGGCAATCTGGCGCATCAGTCTGGGGTCGCTCACGTTCTCCAAAAACACCGCCGGAATCTTCTCTTTCTTGATCTGCGTGATGATGGTTGCGATATCCCGCGCGCTCGGCTCGGTTTCGGTCGAAACGCCCTCCGGCGCTACGAACGTGAGGTCGTAGGCAGCGGCAAAATAACCAAAGGCATCGTGGGTTGAAATCACCTTGCGCCGCTCTTGGGGGATCGGCGCCAGCGCCTCGCGAACCTCGTGGTCGAGTGCCTCCAGCTTGGTCAGATAGGCCGATGCATTGGCCCTGTACGTCGCAGCGTTGGCGGGATTGGCGGCGATCATGGCGTCACGGATATTGGTGATATAGATCTCGGCGTTCGCAACGGATTGCCAGGCGTGCGGGTCGACTGCCCCCGCGCCGCGATCACGACTCAGTATCTCGCCGGCAGCGACCTTGCGCAACATGATGCCATGGGCAGCGACGAAGGTGGTCGCGGTGCTGCCAGATGATTCCACAAGCCGCGGTAACCAACCCTCCAGTCCGAGGCCATTGACGATGACAAGTCTGGCGCTCCTGATCGCCTCCGCATCGGCGGTCGGCGGCGTGTAGACATGGACGTCACCGTTGGGACCGACCAGCGTTGTGACGTCGACCCCATCACCGCCAACGTTCCTGGCAAAATCACCGAGGATCGAAAACGTCGCCACGACCTTTAGCTTTGTTGCGCCCTGTTGCGCAGAAGCTGGCAAGCTCACCGAGGCTAGTGTAAGGCCAACAAAAATCAGCAGCCGAAACCGTCGAAAGCAGGCCTGCTGCCACGGCATAGAGATGTCGTGTGGCGAACGACGGGTCAATCGAAATGAAATCGCCGTCGAGCGTCCGCGTGTCTGCTCTCAGCCGCCAGAACGGTTGTCCCGCATCTGCCAAGCCCAAGTCTTTCCCTTTGCATCTCCTCCTATTACCTGTAATGTTATAACATTACAATACGGTTTCGCGGCGGCGTTTCGCATCACGTTGCTGAGTGGAAAATGGCCCCATGCCCGATGCTGCACCCCGGCTTCCCGTCACCGTTCTGACCGGTTATCTCGGCTCCGGGAAGACGACGCTGCTCAACCGCATCCTCTCGGAAGCGCACGGCAAGCGATATGCCGTGATCGTGAACGAGTTCGGAGAGGTCGGTATCGACAACGATCTCATCGTCGACGCCGACGAAGAGATTTTCGAAATGAACAACGGTTGTATTTGCTGCACGGTTCGGGGCGACCTCATCCGGATCATCGCAGGGCTGATGCGGCGCAGCCGAGCCTTCGACGGCATTGTCATCGAGACGACAGGGCTCGCAGATCCGGCACCGGTGGCGCAGACGTTCTTCGTCGACGAGGACGTCCGCCGCAAGACGAAGCTCGACGCCATCATCACCGTCGCGGATGCCAGGCATCTCCTCGAACAGATAGACCGCGCGCCGGAAGCGCAGGAGCAACTCGCGTTCGCCGACGTCGTTCTCGTCAACAAGGTTGATCTTCTCGATGTGGACGGGCTCGCAATAGTCGAACGTCGTATCCGAAACATCAACCCATATGCGAAGATTCACAGAACGGAGCGCTGTGGTATCGAGCTCGCCCAGATACTGGGGCAAGACGCCTTCAATCTCGAGCGCATCCTCGAAGTCGAGCCCGGATTCCTCACCGAGGAACACGAGCACGAACACGACGACGGGATCGGCAGCCTGTCCCTGGTCGCAGACCGACCGATGAAGCCCAACAGGTTCATGTCCTGGATTCAGGATGTCACCCAACGCTTTGGTCCGGACATCCTACGCATGAAGGGCATCGCATCGATGGAGGATGACGATCGGCAATTTGTCGTTCAGAGCGTGCACATGCTCGTTGAAGGCGGAAGTCGGCGTCCCTGGAAGGCCCAGGAAACGCGCGAGACACGGCTCGTTTTCATCGGGCGCGACCTGCCAAAGGACCTGCTAAGGCAGGGCTTTGAGGCTTGCTGTGCCTGACAGTGCGCTGATGGGTGAGATCGTAGGATTTGTTCCAAAATCCGAGCTCGAGCGGCTTCGCCTCATTCGCGAAGCGCGCGCGATCTATGACAGCATCTTTCCACCAACCGATGCGGTCGGTGAGCGACCGCATGACGGAGCCGGCAAAGGTGATGCAACCGAACTCAAAGAACCCGCTCCCTCGAAAGGAAACGTCCGGCTGACGGGGCGCTCCTAGCCGCTCGATCGCCATATTTTTCTCGTCCAGTGCGGGGAGATCGCAAATGAAAGGGCGGCCATTGCGCGCGTTCGGCTGATGGCGGTCGAGGCCCAGACGTCGGAAGGGAACGGCTCTTTGGCAGCGGCGACAATGATGATGGCAGGGGCCTTCGCGCGATGCGGAGCCTATCTCGCGCTGGCGGCGCTGATGCTGCAGCTCGCGCTGTCTTTCGCCCACGTCCACACGCATGATCTCGCCTTTTCAGGGGGCGACCGCCCCGATGTCGTGAGCCTCAGGCACGCCAGGTCGACACAGCACGCCGTAACGCAGCTGCCGTCGCGGCTGGCCGATGACGACGACCACTGCCCGATCTGCTTCTCGGGTTTCCTGCTGTCGAACTCTTCGCCACCGGATGCGCCCGCAGATTCGCATCCGCTGCGATTCACCGCGATTGATCGTGCGTTCAATCCGGTTTCCTATCGGATGTTTCAGGCACGTCACGCGGCGTTCCTATCGCGCGCGCCCCCCGCCGCCTGACGTCTTGCTGCCAATTCAAGTCTTCCCGCAGCACAAGTCTTGCGTGGCCCGACGCAAGATGCATGCGTCACCTGACTCCAAACGCATTTGAGACCATCGCTCCCGCTTCTTGCGGAAGCCGTCAGCATCCGATTCGGCGGATAGACCATGACCAGACGCACCTGTTGCTACTGCGCGATCTTTCTCTTGTGGTTGTCCGTCAGCCGCGCACAGGCGCATCCCCATGTCTGGGTCACGTTCCATAGCGAAATCCTCTACGCCGCCGATGGCATCATGACGGGTATCCGCCACGCCTAGACCTTCGATGACATGTTTTCAGCCTATGCCCTTCAGAGCATCTCGCATGCGAAAAAGGGCCAATACACGCGCGAGGAACTGGCCTCGCTCGCCCAAACCAACGTGGATTCGCTCAAGGAATATGACTATTTCACTTACGCCCGTGCCGACGGCAAGAAGCTGAAATTCACTGACCGGAGCGACTACTGCCTCGATTACAAGAACGCTGCCCTTACTGCATTTCACTCTGCCTTTGAAAGCGCCTGCCGTCGCAAAGGCCATGCAGATCGAGATCTACGACCCCTCGACCTTCGTGGATTTCGAGTTCGCCAAGGACAAGCCGGTTTCCTTAAGCGGCGCGCCGCAATGCCTCGTGACCTACGATCTGCCGCACCAGCCAACGCCGGCTGAGCAGGCGCGGCTCGGCCAGCTCGACAGCGTCCCGCTCGACCCCTCCAGCACCTATGGAGAAATTTTCGCCAACAAGATCCTGGTGAAGTGCCCATGACCAGATCGCGTGCTGTCGCCCTGACCACCCTGGCGACGATCCTCGTCGCCTGCACGACCGGTATCCTGTCGGCATCGAGCGCGCCGTTTGGCGCGCCGCATACTGCTGTGCCCATGCCCGGCGTGACGGGCTGGGTTTTTGCCGAACAAGCCGCCTTCTACCGTTCGCTGTCGACCTTCATCCGGGCCGCCAAGGAGGATGGGGCCGCGATGTGGGAATTATTCGGCATCTCCTTCGTGTATGGCGTTTTTCATGCTGTTGGTCCAGGACACGGCAAGGCGGTGATCTCCTCCTACCTCGTCGCCAGCGAGGAGACCTGGCGCCGCGGTGTTGTGCTGTCCTTTGTGTCTGCAGCCATCCAGTCTGTCGTTGCCATCATCGTCGTAGCCATCGCCGCCGTTCTGCTTGGCGCAACCGCAAAAGCGATCGGATTAACCGTCCATCTGGTCGAGATCACGAGTTATGCTCTCGTCATCCTTATCGGCCTCAGGCTTCTTTATGTCAAAGGCCGTGGCTTCCTGATCGGCTGCCGCGAACTGAGCTGGCATCGGACGCCCGATCTGGCTTTTGCGTCGGTTCCGGCTGCCAAGAGTCTAAGCGCTACGACCTTCCGATTGTCCGAGCGGCCGCCTGGCGCCACGGCGATGCGGGGCGGGCAATGCCAGGTCGAGGGATGCGCCGCTCACGAACACGCCTTCCGGTGCCACGACGATCATGAGCATCATGAATCGGCCTGTGGGCCACGTCCATGGGCCCGAGCCGGCGGCGCTCGCCGGCGCAGGCGGCTGGCGGCGAGGGCTCGCCGCGGTGGTCGCGGTCGGTTTAAGACCCTGCTCCGGTGCGATCATCGTCCTTATCTTCGCGCTGGCTCAGGACCTGTTCTGGACCGGTGTGGGCGCAACGCTGATCATGGGCTTGGGTACGGCTGCGACGGTAGCGGCAATCGCAACCCTCGCGGCCAGCGCGCGCGAGGTCGCCAGTCGCATAGCGAAAACGCGGGTAGGACCCGGCATGCTCGCGATGCGCGCGATCGAAGTCGGCGCCGCGGCGCTCATCGTCGTCCTCGGGGCCCTGTTGCTGGCCGGCTACATGGCCAGCGAGCAACTCTGGATGTTCACCGGGTAGGCCTGACGCCATCATTCAAATCGGACGAGCCGACCTGTCATGGCAATTTGTGGCGTTCGCTTTGGTACCAGCCGATCGTCCGCTGCGGTCGGATGCCCGGGGAGGTGAAGCGGACGAGCGGCCATACCAGTCATCGATGCGATCCTCGCCGAGACCGCGATCGGACGCGGTCTTTGTCTCGTGACGCGCAACGTGAAGGACACGAGGCCGGCGGCAGCGATGGTGTTCGATCCGTGAAACGACGATGCAGAGAAGTTTCCGCTGAGCCCACGTTCCGGGCGGTCGCGATAAAAATTCGCAATTCAGCGATTCGGCTCATCACGCACGCGATTCTTTCAGCGGCGCTAACGATTTGGCGCGTCTCTCCCCGGTGCGAACGACGCGCACAAAAGATAGCCTTACGCGGCGGCACTACGATTCGGATGTGTCGTTGATTTCGACCAGCGCAGGACGCAATGGCGCAAGCGGCGCACAGACTGGAACTGGCGGAGATCGAGCGACATCGCGTGATGCCGCACAACATCGAGGCCGAACAGGCGCTGCTCGGGGCGATCCTGATCAACAATGCTGCGTTTTATCATGTGTCCGATTTCGTGAGACCGGACCACTTCTTCGAACCGCTTCACGGCACGATCTACGAGATCGCAAGCGGGTTGATCAGTGCGAACAAGACCGTCACCCCGATCACTATCAAGACTTTCCTTCCCGCCGATCTGGATATCGCAGGGTTGTCGCCATCGCAATATCTCGCCCGCCTCGCTGCGGAAGCGACCACGATCATCAACGCGGCCGACTACGGGCGCACGATTTATGATCTCGCGCTTCGGCGCGAGATCATCAATGTCGCAGACGACATGCGCAATGCAGCCTTCGACGCGGCCATCGATTGCGCGGCGGCAGAGCTGATCGAACGGGCAGAGCAACGTCTCTATGATGTCGCCGAGACCGGACGTTTCGGCGGAGGGTTCGAGACCTTCGACTCGGCGCTCTCCCATGCCATCGACCGCGCGGCGCAAGCGTATCAGAGCGACGGTAACCTCTCGGGCTTGCCGACCGGACTCAGGGACCTCGATGCGAAGATGGGCGGCTTGCAGCCGTCCGATCTCATCATCATTGCTGGTCGGCCGGGCATGGGTAAGACGGCGCTTGCGACCAATGTCGCCTACAATGTCGCAAGTTCATATCAGCCTGCGGCGGCAGACGACGGCTCGCGGAAGGCTGCTGCCGGCGGGATCGTGGCGTTCTTCTCGCTCGAGATGTCGTCGGAGCAACTCGCCACGCGCGTCATATCCGAGCAAGCCGAGGTGTCGTCATCGAGCATCCGCCGCGGCGCCATCGATGAACGGGAGTTCGAGCGGCTTGTCGGCCGCCGCAACGCGATGCGCCGAATCCCGCTCTATGTCGACCAGACCGGCGGCTTGAGTGTTGGCCAATTGGCTGCGCGCGCAAGGCGTTTGAAGCGGCAGCGCGGGCTCGATCTCATCGTGATCGACTATCTTCAACTGATGCAAGGCCGGACACAGCGCGCTGCGCAGAACCGTGTCCAGGAGCTCACCGAGATCACGACCGGCCTGAAGGCGTTGGCCAAGGAGCTCAACGTGCCCACCATCGCACTCTCCCAACTCTCCCGCCTGGTCGAGAACCGGGAGGAGAAACGGCCGCAACTGTCTGACCTGCGGGAATCGGGCTCGATCGAGCAGGATGCGGACGTCGTGCTGTTCGTGTTTCGTGAAGAGTATTACCTGCCAGGAGCCGAGGCCGGACACTGAAGAACATCTGAATTGGGAGGCTGATTTTGCGGCCGCGCACGGCAAGGCCGAGATCATTATCGGTAAATAGCGTCACGGGCCTACGGGCGCGGTGATGCTGTCGTTCCAGGGCGAGTTCACGCGCTTCTCAGATCTGGCGGATGATCGGGGCTGAACGATCGGCGCAAGAGAGAGCAACATGGCAAAGGCCGCTCGTTCGGAGCGGCCTTCGTGCGTGTCGACGACGAGATGATCGGCGGGGCCGAAGCCCCGCCTGCGGCGCTCAGCCGAACGCCGCCATCTGGAGTTCGGCCGCCTTGCGATCGACGGTCTGCCCGGGGTTCTCGATCGGCCGTTCGAAGGGCTTCCAGGCTTCACCGACGACCTGTTCGTAGGCTGCAACAGTGCCTTCAGCCGCCATCCGCAGCGCGTGCGACTGGATGGCCATGTCGGCGGCGAATTCGCGCTTACGCTGCGCGGTGCTGTCGAAGCCGACCGGACCGTCGAGGTCCACATCACGAGCGTCATTGGCGGCCTTCGCCGTAGCGTCGCGGGCTTCCGTCACCGCGCGGCTGTAGAACTGACCCGCTCCGTGGGCGGAGCCGACATAGGCGCCGACGATCCGCTGGAGATGGATCTGCATCGCACGCTCGCCAAGGCCATCGCTGAGGCTCGCGGCCGTCTCGACGATCAGGCGCTCATGGAGATCGCGGATGCCATCGCTGTCGAGAACGGGAAGGCCGAAGCTCTCGGAGATGAGGGTGGCCTGGGTGGCGTCGGGGCAGGCGAGCCTGACCATTTCGAGAGTGGTGCTTTTACGAAGCTGGACGACCTTGGCGGGCTGGCGGGGAGTGCGAGCAGTCTTGGTCATGGGAACATCCTTTCCTTCGGTTTCTCCCTGAAGGCTTGGGCCGGCTCCTGCCGGTCCTCCCTTCGGGTGCGATCGAGAAAAACCGGCGGAAAGACGGGCGCTTCAGGGTCCGGGGCTGCCGGATCGAGCGGAGCGGGTTTGCGGACAAGCAGGGCTTGCAGCCCTCGCGCGGGACGCGGACACGCTTTGCCGAGATCGGCAGTCCCGGCCGCAACGCGGCGCGATAGCGGCCTTGAAGCGCCCGGCCGCCGGTTTACGAGCGCGACAAACCCGAGGGGAGATCCGGCGGGCCGGAACGATGAAGAGAAAACGGGCAAGGATCGCAATGACCTACCGCGAACTCATGCGTCACCCGAGATCGAGAACGACGGGCCAACTTCCTTGATGTCAGGCGATTGCGACTGTGCGCGTCCAGACCTCCGGCCGCCAGAGCCTGATGAGCTCCTCGATCTCGGCGCGGTAGGCCTCCAGATATTTGCGCGACTGGAGAATCGGCGAGGCGGTGCACGACCATTGCCATGGCGATATCGCGATCCGCAGCGAAGACGTTGGACAGGTCGAATCCGCCGAGGCTATCAGCGTCTCACCAGGCAAGGGATGAAGTTCCGACGGTCACGACTGGCCGGTGTTGCTCCTGGCAGTGCGGAGCCGTCGTTCGAACGCCGCGCGGGCGTTGTCATTCATGGTCGCGGTGCCCACGGCTGCGCGATCGCACAGCAAGGCCGGGCCGACTGCACTGGCCGCGAGCATCGAGCCGGTCGGAGAGGAGGCCGCTGCGAGCACAGTACGCCGCGATCGCGGCATCCTGCTGCACGAGCTTGCGGGACAGTGCGTCGATCTCCGGCCGGCGTTCCGCCGTGATTGCCGAAAGATGCGAACGATACCGCTCGAGGAAGGCACTCGGGTCCGGCGCCCTGCCGGCAGGTTTCAGCTTCAGCTGCAGGATCAGCGCCGTCATCCGCCGCGTGATCTGGCGGTCGATCGAATCGAGCTGGCGCTGAATCTCCCGCCGCGCCTCCCGCATGCGGTGAAGGGGCGCCAGGCGATCCGGGGATAGGCTCATGTGACCCTCCCGATCTGCCAGCCGACGAAGTCCGATGGCCCGCCATAGACTTGGTGCCGGCTCGGGTCGATCACGAAGCCAAAGCGTTTGACCTCGTAGTCGGAGGATGGAACGAGGAAGCGCCGCTCCTCCGTTCCAGCTCCGCGCCTGCCGCCGGGCGTTGCAACGCACTCCACGAAGCCTTCGAAGCGACTTGAGGTGATCGCCGAAATCACGATCCAGTCGTTGGCATGCGTCAGCTCAAAACTGCGGCGATCCTTCTCATAGGACTCTCCCGGCGCGAGCACGGTGCCGAAGATCGTCTCCCAGGCGTCCGGCCATGAATCCTTGATCGTGCGTTCGGCGCAGCGGCGCTCGAACGCCGTGAAGAGATGCGGAAAGGTGATCGCAACGATCGCCCATTCCGAATCTTCCTCATACCAGCCGCCCGTCGATCGCAGCGTGGGATGGACCTTGCGGTTTTCCTCGGCCGAAAGCTTGAAGCCTCCATGTCCGGCCGTCGAGTGTCGTTCGACGCCTTCGGCATAGACGGTCGCGCCCTGCGAGGCGCCCCAGGGCGTGTGGGCACGCGAATACACCTCGACGCGGCCGAGCATCTTACGCTCGCGCTGGTGCTCGGCGTTTTCGAGCACGGCGGCGCGGAATGCCGCCTCGTCGGCAAGCACGCCGGAATGGCCGTAGAAGTCGCCGCGCGTCCATTCGCCCATGGGGCGGGAGATGCGCCGGGCCGTGACGAGATAAAGCCGACCGTCGCGGCGGGGCGCCATCGCGAAGGCCGATTCGCCGACAAGTGCGACGAGAAGGCCGTCAGCGCCGCGGCCGAAAGTGACTGCGGGGAATTCAGGCACGGTTTGGTTCTGGCGTGTGGGAGATGACGCATTCATGCTGCGGTCCTGTCCCTCGGTGACATGTGCGGACATCGTGTCCTCCGGTTTTGCGGATGTGTGGAAACAGAACCGCCGCCGGCTTGGCCGGCGGCGGCAGTCGTTCGGAAGAAGAAGGTAGGGACCTATTCGGCCGCCTCCCTGAACGTAGCGGCGTCACCGTCAGCGAGTTCATCGCGGATGCCGTCGACGTCCTCATCCGTCTCATCGGCGTCGTCCGCAGCGCTCGCGTTGGACGACAGCCATTCGGAAAGCTTCGTCGGGTCCGGTGCGAAGAGCGCCGCGGAGTGGACGAAGCGACCCTCCTTGAAGTGCTCGGCGAGCGCAGCGCGGGTGTCCTTCGCGCGCTGGCGCGGCAGGACCGGCGTGTCCTTGCACGACGCCTCGAGCGCGGGGCGCGACAGGCACGAGAGAAAGTCCTCGGTGCCCATGTTGGGCAAGAACTCGTCCGCGCCGATGGTCGCGCCGGCGATACGGGCGACGATGCCGCTGTTGGTGGCGTTCTCGCGGCACGAGAACACATCGATGAGCATGGCGCGGGCTGAGATGCGCAGCGTGTCCATGTCGAAGGCGAGCTTGCCGTCACCGTCGAACAGCCCCGCCGTGTGCTTCGCCAGGCGGCTATGGCCGTTATGGAAACCGACGCTTCCCGTCGTGACGGAGACGTTCTGACCGAAGGCAAGGATCAGCAGCGCCATCAGCGTGTCGTCCTCGACCGGCGCACGGCCGAGGGCTTCGCGCAGCGCGTCCGTGCGGTAGTCGCCCATCATCTCGATGCCTTTGCGCGTCACATCGGGACGAGGTTTCGAGACTACGCCGACATCGTCCGGAGCGCTGACCGCGTCCGGCGCAGCCTTGCCCTTCGACTTCTTCGCTTCGGACATGCGGTAATGCACCGTCTGCACGCGGCCCTCGCGGTCGAGATACATTGCGGTGCAATCGGACTTCGTCGGCTTGCCGTGGACCCGTTCGGCCTTCGCCGGCAGCTTCACCTCTCCCCAGTTCGTGGTCTCAGCGATGACGCCCTTCTTCGGCAGGTTGTTCGCCATCCACTCATGCTGCGCGCCGAGATAGGCCTCGACATTAGTGGTGTAGCGGCTGTCCTCGTCGGCCGGAGCAAACAGGTCCTCGACCCACTGAATTCCGTACGCCCGCGTGAGATCGTCACCGAAGCTGGCGTGCCGTGCATACATGTGCGTCTTCTGGAGGCCTTGCGCGACGCTCCACCAGGACACCTGCGGGTCCGCCTTGGATGGCTTATGCTTCTTCCAGACCTCCTTCTGCTCGTCGAGCGAGGCGGCGGCGATAGTACGAAGCTGCTGCTCGTTCGGCATGTCGCCCCTGGCCATGTGGTCGAGCATGGCGGGCAGTACGTTCGCGAGCAGGCGCAGCTTCCTGATCTGACGCACGGGAAGCGCAAGCGCGACGCCGATCGCCTCCTCGGTCCAGCCAAGCGCCACGAGGCGCTCGATCGCCCGCCACTGGTCGACCGGGTTGAGCGGTTCGAAGGCGATGTTCTCGACCATCGAGCGCATGGCGCCATTGTCGTTCGCCGCCTCGTCGACGATGACGTCGATCTCGTCAAGACCAGCAGCAATCGCTTGTTTCACGCGGCGATGCCCGGCATAGATGATGTAGGCGTTGCTGCCGCCGGCCTCTGACGTGATGACGGGCGGCTGCACGATGCCGACAGCCTTGATCGTCGCCAGCAGCAGCGCGTCGGCCTGCGGCGTGGATTTCGTCTGACGCAGGCGGTCGGGGTTTTCCTTCAGCGCGCGCGGATCGACCTTGATGAGACGCATGGGAATGCTCCTTTTTGGGGTTGCAGACCGGCTCGGCCGGCCTTTCTCGTCTTCTTTCCGAAGACATCCCCTGGCCCCGCGGAGCGGGCGGGCCGGTGCAACTGCGGCCGAGCATCCCTGCCCGGCAGGACCAGCAGGGCCAAAGCCCTGCGCAGGACGACGGGCCGGGATCGCGCAGGCGGCGGTTGAGCTTCAGCGCCAGCGACCCGCCCGGTCTGCGAGCGGGCTTTTTCCTCTTTTCCTCTTCTTTTCTCACGACCCGCGGGTTCTCTTTTCAGGCCATCTCCTGCATAGTGCGGCATGGCCAAAACAAAAGTGACCTTCAAAGCCGTCCGCATTTCAGAGAGCGACTGGAAAATACTGGCGGATTACCCGGGCAGCGAACAGCGCGAAATCACAGGATTCACCAGCAAGGCAGATGCCGACGACTGGATAAACGGAGACCGCAAGATCGCGTGGCTCCGCTCTCAGGGTTACGCCAAGTGACGCGGTAGCTCTTCAACGCGTCATTCAGTGTACTGGACTGCACCCCTGAAGTGAGACACGGTAATTGCGGTGACAGAGGGGTGCTGAGAGCGTCTAAGCCGCGATCGCCCTCACCTCGCCTACCCCTTCGATGTCCGAGGAGAGCGCCTTCTCGACCTCGACGAGTTGCCGGCGCTTCTCGGCGAGCTCGTCGGCGAAGGCAAAGGCGCCGCCTTCGCGGGACTGATAGGACGCAAGGCGCCGCCGTGCATCGGCGAGACGCTGACGAAAGCGTTCCCGTTCCCCCTCGAAATCAGCGAGCGCGTGCTCCAGGCGGGAGACTGCGCCAAGCGGGGCCACGGTGACTGACAGGTCGATCTCGTATTCGGCGGCGGTCCGCAACAGCATGGTGGTGTAGCGATAGCCGTCGCGTCCGAAGCGCTCGCCGGAATATTCGAGGTCGAAGCCGCCGATCGAGGCGATGACGGTTTCGCCTTCCTGCTGAAGCTGCACGAGGGTCAGAATTTCCCTCATCAGCGCGCGGCCGGCCTCCTTGCGTTCGGTATAGGGCCTGCCATTCATGCTCATCGCAAAGGCCTCGCCCGCTGTCGGCACAAGGCGTTCGATGTCTTGTCCGATCTGCGCGATGCGCCGGGTCGAAAACTCGATCTCGCGCTCGGCGTCGCGCATCTGACGGCGCACGGCATGCTGATCATCGACATGAGCGGCGCGCAAACGCTCCAGCCGCGCGATGTCGGCCTCTAACCCCGCCTTCTGCATCAGGCGCTGGTCGCCGGATGCGATCGCCTTCGCCATGGCGAACTGGTTCGCCTGCCCCTCGCCCAAATCTTCGAGCCGGCGAATCGAGGTATCACCCGAGAGCGCGGCCGCGATGAAGCGGGCCTTGCGCTCATTGTTCTGCCACATGGTCGCATCGAGCGAGCCCTCAGTCGCGTAGGCGAAAACATCGACCTCGTCGTGCTGATTGCCCTGACGCACGATGCGCCCTTCGCGCTGCTCGATCTGGGAGGGCAACCAGGGCACGTCGAGATGATGCAGCGCCTTGAGGCGCAACTGCGCATTGACCCCGGTACCCATCGTGTCGGAGGAACCGATCAGGAAGCGGACTTTGCCGGCGCGCACGTCGCCGAACAGGCGCTGCTTGGCCTCGGACTTCTTGTAGTCCTGCATGAAGGCAATTTCCGGGGCGGGCACGCCCATGCGAATGAGCTCGTCCCGGATCCAGCGATAGGCCGAGAAGCCCCGGCTCTTCTCGACGCTGATCGTGCCAAGATCGGAGAAGATCATCTGCGCCGCGCCGGGACGCTCGTACGGCTTACCGTCCGGGCGCACATAGGGGTTTTCCGCGGTCTCCTTCCAGATGCGGAAGGCGTTCGCGATCAGATCGTTGAGCTTGTTGTCGGGCTCATTATCATTGTCGGGATCGACAAACCGCAGGTCGATCGCCGCGTGGCGACCGTCCGTGATGACGGAGAGCAGGATGTCGTCGCCGGGCTCCGGCGGCCGATCGCGCATCTCGATCTCCTTGATGCGCTGGTCGAGCAGCGTTTGGTAGCGCCTGAAGGCGGCCGTCGGCTTGGACGTCAGGATCTGGCGCCGGCCGGTCGAGAGTGACGGCACTTTCAAATATTGACGCAGATCGTCCGGCATCACCACGTCGGCGAAGGAGCGGAACATCGCGATCAGCTCCGGCACGTTGAGGTGGCAAAGCGCGTCACCGGCTTGTACTTACCGGACGGCTGGAGCTCGAGCTCGGTCGAGACGTCTCCGAAAGTCGAGGCCCAGGCGTCGAACTCGTGCAGGCCGCGCTCGAGAAGCGCGGCGTAGCCGAGATAGCGCTGCACGGAGAACATCTCGCCGAGCGTGTTGGTGATCGGCGTGCCGGAGGCGAGCACCAGCGCCCGGCCGGGGTTCTTCGTCTCGATGAAGCGCGACTTCACATAAAGGTCCCAGGCGCGCTGCGAGCCGTTCGGATCGACACCCTTCAAGGTGCTCATATTGGTCGCGAAGCTGAGCTTCCTGAACTCCTGCGCCTCGTCGACGATGATTTGGTCAACGCCGATCTCGGAGATAGTCAGAAGGTCGTCCTTGCGGGTCGACAGGCACTCCAGCCGCTCCTTCAGACCCTGCTTCAACCGTTCGAGCCGCTTGCGCGAGACACGGTCGTCGCTTTCGACCTTGGTCAGCAAGGTTTCGTAAAGCTCCAGCTCGTCCTGGATCATCTGCTGCTCGAACGCCGACGGTACGGCGATGAAACGGAACGCAGAGTGCGTGATGATGATAGCATCCCATGTCGCCGTCGCCGCCCGCGACAGGAAACGCTGCCGCTTGTCCTTGGTAAAATTGGTCTCGTCGGCGACGAGAATGCGCGCCGCCGGGTAAAGCGCCAGGAACTCGCGCGCCGTCTGCGCCAGGCAATGGCCGGGCACCACCAGCATGGCCTTGGCGACCAGGCCAAGCCGCCGCTGCTCCATGATCGCGGCCGCCATGGTCATGGTCTTGCCGGCGCCGACGGCATGGGCCAGATAGGTTGAGCCCGCCGAGACGATCCGCCAGATGCCGCGCGTCTGGTGGCCATAAAGAGAAAAGGCGCCAGAGGCGCCCGGGAGCTTCAGATGCGAGCCATCGAAGGCTCGCGGTGCGATGTTGTTGAAGCGGTCGTTGTAGACGCGCGCCAAACGGTCGGTGCGATCAGGGTCGGACCAGATCCAGCGCTGGAAGGCATCCTTGATCTTTTGCAGTTTCGCCTTCGCGGCCTCGGTGTCCACGACATTGAGCACGCGCCGCTCGCTCATCTCGTCCTTGATGGTGTCGAAAATCTGCGGCACGCGACTGTTCAGCGCATCCGCGAGAAGCTCCCCGGCATGCCGGCGATCCGTTCCCCATTCCGACGTGCCGGCCGCCGTCCATCCGAGCTGACGCGCTTCCACGGTCCAGGAGGCCAGTTCCTGCATGTGATGGATCTTAATGTCAGCGTCCATCGTCTCCTTGACGAAGGCGACGATATCGGCGGCCGGAATCCAGGGCGCGCCGAGCCGCGCGGTGATATCGGAGGGGCGCAAATCGACAGGCTGCACGCCCTGCAGCGCCGTAACGTTGCGCTCATAGGACGGATCGAGCGCGATCGCCGCTTCCGCCACCTTCAACTTGTCGCGGACGTGGCCCGACAGATAAGCGTCCGCCGTCTGCCACGATCCGTCCGCCGGATCGCGAAAGATGGCGCTGCCGAGTTCGGCGACGACGTCCTGGGCGCCACGATGCAAGAGCTCTGCGATGTGCTCGACGTCGACCCGACCACGCTCGTTGAGCACCACGGCAAGCGCGTCGGCCGCGCTGGTGATCACCGGCGGCGCCGGCGGCGAGATCACGCGCCCGGTGAAAATCGCGCCGGGCTTTGCGGTATTGGTCTCGAGGTCATAGTCCTCGATCGAGGCGACCAGCCAGCAATCGGGATCGTCGAGGAAGGGCTGGATGTTGGGGCGGCGATGCGTCTCCCGTACCTCGCCGGTCTCTTCGTCCTCGGCGGTTAAGACGGTGGTGAAGTTGACCGGGCCGAAGTCCCGCACGAAGGTCGACCAGGCGATGCGTAGCCTGACCTGGGCCTCCTTCCAGGGGCAGTCGAACTCCTGCGCCTTCTGCACCTCACGTACCGCATTGCGGATCGGGATGAGCTTCCTGATGATGCGGACATGCTTTTCCGGGATGCCATCGGCGCTGCGGCCCTGGCGGACCTTCACGGAAACGGGTTGGCCGTCGAGGATCTGCATCAGGCCGAGCGCTTTGTCGAAGAAATAGCTGCCCTCGCGCACATACAGGTCGGACGGCAGATCGGCGCCGGCCGGATCGCCGGCGTCCTCCAGATGGGGATCGAGCACGTCGGGTTCGCCGTCGTAGAGCGCTTCCGGAAGGAGAGCGATGACGGCCGAGAGTGCGACGTCGAGGTCCTCGCCTGCGCGGGGAGAGCATGTGTAGGTCTCGCCGAAGGGACCGGAGGCGAGACCATGGGTGCCGAGCACTGACTGCAGATGGTCAGCAAACCAGCTGTTCACGCGGATGGCGCCCTCATCCTGCGTCGCAGGACGGACTTCATCGACATCGAGCCAGGACCGATCGCCTTCAGGGTCGCCGATCTTGCGCTTCCGGAAGAACAGGATGTCGACGACGACGTCGGTTCCGGCGCTGGCGCGGAAACTGCCCTCGGGCAGCCGGATCGCAGCAATCAGGTCGGCGGATTTGGCGATATGCTCGCGCGCCGACGCATCCGCCTTGTCCATCGTGCCCGAACTGGTCTCGAAGGCGGCGAGCCCGCCGGGCTTCAGCAAATCGACCGCCCGCGCAATGAAATAATCATGCAGGCGAAGGCCCAGCGACCGGTACGCACGATCCGAGCGCACAGTGCGGTCGGAGAACGGCGGATTGCCGATGGCAAGATCGAAGCTCGCCGGCAGCTCCGTGCGCGCGAAATCGCCGGCGATGATGCGCGCCCGCGGCTGCAACAGGCGCACGATGCGTGCCGTGACCGGATCGAGCTCGATCCCGGTGACATGCGAGGCCTCGCGGACTCCCTCCTGCATCAGCGCCGGAAACAGCCCTGTGCCGATACCGGGCTCAAGCACGCGACCGCCGCGCCAGCCCAGACGCTGCAGGCCCGCCCAGATGGCGCGGACGATGAACTCCGGCGTGAAATGCGCGTACTGGGTACAGCGCGCGAGCGAGGCGTGGTCGAGATCGCCGACGGCATCCTCAAGGTCTATTCCGATCGCCTCCCACCCCTTGCGAAACTCGGCCTCGCCCGGCCGCCGGAACACGAAGTTCGCAAGTTCGGACGCGCCGAATCCGGTGAAGCGGATCAGCTGCTCCTGTTCCTCAGGCGTAGCCGCCCGCTCATCGGCCTCGATGGCGGCGGCAAGCCGGATCGCGGTGATGTTATCGCGGGCGCGATCCTTCCAGCCCTTCGCCAGGGCGCGGTCGCCGGGGAGATGGAAGTTCGCGCCGCGCGTGCGGCGAGCGGATGACGCAGAAACCGGGGCCGCCGCGACCTGCGTCGCGGGGGCTGGTGTCGATGGATCGGGATCGTCGTCATCGTCCGGCTCGGCGGTACCGACGCCGGCGAAAGCGGTGACGCCGAGGCCGAGGCCGGACGACAGCGCTGTATTGCCGAACAGGTCGAGGGTGAAGGGATCGTCTTGCGCCATTGGAAATCTCCTTGTGATGAGGGCGCAGGTGCCGTCGTCCCGCCGAGCTCGCTCGGCGGGTGCGGATGGTCACGGTGGATTGGGGATGGGAGGCGCTCGCGCACGATGAGCGACAGCGAGACGTCGGTCTCGCTCAGCTGCACCCGCAGATGCGTGTAGCGAAAATCACGATTGACGAGAGGGATGAGCCGCTCGGCTTCGATGAACTCGATGCCGTCATCGCCGCCGAAATGGCGGCGCTTGTAGTCGAACCAGTCCGGATTGCCGACCGGATGGCATTCCTCGGAATAGACCACAAGCGGGCGAGCGCCATCGCTGAGCTTGCCGTTCGACATGATGTAGACGCCGTTGTCACCGACACCAAAGACCGGGCTTCTCGCCCTCCCCAGGCTTTTGGCCGTAATAGGGATTGCGGAACCCGCCATTGGCGGCGGCGTCGGATTTTCCGCGCTCGATGACCGTGCGGACGGCGGGGATGGGGAATGTGAACATTACCACCTCCCTCACGCCGCGATCGCGTCAGGCAGGTAGCGCAGATGCACCGGCAGTTTCACGGCGATCTCTGCGCCAGTCAGCTGGTCGAGCAGCTTCAGCACCGTGCCGCGCTGGCCGCCGTAGACCAGCACCGTGCGCTCGCCGCGCAGATGCTCGGCCCAGCGTTCTCCGGCATAGCCGCGATAATCATCATGCGTGCTCGACCAGATGTGCTCGAGCCGCTCTTCCCGCGTCATCGCTTTCACGGGTCGCGATTCACGCTCGATGATCGCCTGCTTCATGCGCTCCGGCGAGCCGCGATCCGAGAGATCGCAATAGCCATGGAAGAACCGCTTGCGGCCGTCGACCAAAAGCGAGAAGAAGACGCTTGTGACCGCCAGTCATGAATTCGCGCATCGCGAACATGTCGGCGCGCATCCAGAGCGGCGGCAGGATCTCGAACATATGGTCGTGGTCGGCCTGACCGATCTCGAACCACTCGCCGCGATAGAGAACGCTGTCGTCATTCTCGGAGCGGTTCGGCCGCTGCGCGTGGCGATCGAACATGCGGAACATCTGCCGGCGGTCGGCGATCTCCTGATAAACCTTGCGGATCGGAGAGAGGGTCATGAGCGGGCTCCTTTCAGCCTCGTCGGGCTGAAGCGCGGCTCATCATTCCGATTCCGCCATCGTCTTCAGCCCTTCCTGACCCCTCCTCCGCGGCCACCTCACCGACCGGCCGGGTCAAGGGCCGCGGCACGCGGGCGAAGCTTCACCCTTGACGCGGCCGGCGGGCATGCGGCAGCCGGGCTTTCCTTTCCCTCCTCTCGATCTTCATCTTGCTGCCGGGATGTAGCTGTTCGTTCCAATCCTCTGCGGCAGGCCGTAGCCGCTCGTAGTCGCAGCTGACTTCCTGCGCGACGGCCGCGAGCCGCTCGGCATAGACCTCCCCTGCCGATTGTTGTCGGTCGGCGACCACCGTGCGACCGGCCGCGCGCTCAGCGCTCGAATGGCGGCGACCGCCGCCGGCGCTCAGCCGCCTTCCGTGCTCTCCTGGATTATCTCGACGTAGCTTCTGGCTCGATGGGCCGAAATGCCGGTCGATCAGGCGTCGAAGTTCTTGCCTGAAAAGTTCTCAGTTCAAGACGACGTTCAGCTCCCCTATCAGCTCACACTCGGCGCGAAGCGCCCGAGGCGAATCCGTGATTGTCAATGCAGCAATTTGCAGGCCACGTTTGCGGAACGTGAGACGTAGGCTGGTCATTACCAGCCCGCATGATATGTCGGCGGGTGGCGGCCTCGGCCAAAGCTCAGACACTTCGACCGGGGCCGCTCTTTCGCCCATTCTCATCAGGGATTCTATGCCAAACTCCAAAAAGAAGAGGCCAGTCATCCGGCGGGAATACACCAAGGATGATCTGAAGGCGCTCAAGGCACACTCGAAGGCCAGGACGCCTATCGCCAAGATCTCGAAGCAAATGAAGCGCACGGTGCCGGCGCTTCGGGCCAAGGCGCATCAGCTCGGCATCGGGCTCGGCCACCAGCGCTGAGCCCACGGCGGCGGGGGAGTGGCTGAAGATCAGCGCGAAATGCTCGCTACAATTCGCAGGCGTCGACCTCCTCGTCCGGGAACTTCTCGGACTCGAGGTCGAGCCTATCCTTCGCCTCTTCCAGCTCTCCAGTGATCAGGACGTAGTCTTCGAACGTGCTCGACGAGCTGATGTGCTTTTCGATCAACCGCCGCAGCTCGACCCTGAACTGATGTTTACTGAAGGTCATTCGTCTCCTCCGCACCGCCCAACGCCGGGCCTGGTTCTTTAACAGCGCGAAGCGCTCACCCTAGCATGCGGCAGCCGGGTTTTCTTTCTCGTCCCCCTGCTTCTTCCTCTTGCTGCTCGGATGCAGCTGTTCATTCCAGTCCTCCGGCGCGGGCCGCAGCCGCTCATAGTCGCAGCCCACCTCCTGCGCGATGGCCACGAGCCGATTGGCATAAACCTCTCCCTGCCGATTGTTATCGGTCGCCGCGACGAGCCGTGCGCCCGGCTGCGCGCTCAGCGCTCGAATGGCGGCGACCGTGGCCGGCGCCCAGCCGCCGCCGGTGCTCAGATAAAGAGTATCAGGCCGCTGGTCTTCGATCGCCGCCAAGCTCATGGCGTCGATCGCGGCCTCGGTGATGCAGAGCCGGGCCGCGTTCGCCGGTCCTAAACGAAACAGCACCTTGCCGCCGCCGCTGGCGAAGCCGCGCCATTGCGGACCGCGCTCCTCCCAGCCTGTGACCACGCCGTCAATGTCGAGATGCGCCGCCCACATGCTGCCGTGAGGGCCTTCACGCAACCGGTCATGCCGGACCGCAGCGCGGATGACGGCTTCCGGGATTGCACGCTCGTCGCGCAGATAGCGCCAGGTCATAGAACCTGGCCAAGGCTTGCTCCGCGCGCGCCAGCGATCAGCAGCAGCAGCAGCCGCATCGTGCGCGCGGGATTCTCGCGTCCAGACGGGCTCCGCCGGCACAAAGCCGACCAGGTCGGACACTCGCTGCAGCGCCTCGGGAAACGCGATGCCATCGAGATGCTCCACCAGCGAGAAGACGTCGCCTCTGGCGTCGGATAACGCGTCGAACCAGCCCCTCCCCAGATGGATCACGATGATGATGTGGCCGCCGCGGCGATATTTGACTGCTTTGCGTGTGCTTTCCTTCAGATCGATCATAAAGCCGGCCTTCTCGAGCACGGCGGCGCAGGGCACGCGATTTTTCAGCTCTTCGATATCCTTTTTTTCCATCTCCACTTCCCGGCGCACTGCCGCGCCGGACCTTTCCCGCTTGAATTTCTTATCTCCCGCAGCTTGCGGGACCACTCGCCCCTGCCGCGAAGAGCGAAGGGGGCAAGGGCGCGGCTGGCAATTGATGAATTATGCGGGCCACCCGGCATCATCGCGTCGGCCGGCAGCGGCGCAGCCTCCCTTGCGGCCGCCCGCTCGCCAGCGGCACACAAGGGTAAAACCCGGCTCAATGAGCCGGGCTGACCTCGTGTGGATCGTATTCGTGCACAACAGTGACATCGGCATCGTCGAGTTCGTCGCTCGGCATCACGCCGTATGCGCCATCGACCTTGAAGAGCGTGATCGGGACCATCAGGGTGCGGGCGAGCTCGAAGGCGTTGGACTGGGCCAGGGAAAGATCGTGCGACATTTGAGGGCTCCATCGTAAGCGAGGCCGATCCCCGCTCGATGGCGTCCCTCAGTGTCCTCAACCGGCCGCGATCACCGCGAAGCCGAAGGCGCAGCGGCGGCATGCTCCCATAGCCGACCCCTTGAGGGTTGATCGTGGAAGGCCGGGCGGAGGACCAGGAAAGCCATCCATAGAGAGCGGGGTCGCGGCCTGCGCAGTGATTGGCGCCCTCCTGCGCGATCTTTTCCCGGCTGCTGATTCATGGCGTCGCCCTCGGCTGTTGGTCCCGCGTCACGGATGACGTCAAAGCGAGAAATGCATTCGCGGCGGCAAGTGATATTGGCACTGCCGTTCAATCAGTCCTCGCCGCGGACATCCGTTCGGTGCCGAGTCTCGTCCTCGACGAACGCCTGGATCAGTCATCGTGTTGCGTGTGCTCTTCGGGCCGACTTTCGGACAGAAGCGCGGACCAGACAGAAGCCGTAAGCGGCAACGATCGTCACCCGAAGGGCGGAGACGCTTCGCGGCTCCGGTCGCAAGCGAATGCTTGCGGGTAGAGCGTGACCGACCGACAGGGAGGGGCCGCCCAGAATACTTCGCTTGCGCCCGGATAGGAGACATTCCTCCACAAGCCCGCGAAAGTCGCGATGGGCCGATGGCGTAAGGCATCGACATTCCCACCTGCCAGCCTCCAATCGATCAAGCCGCGACGGTGAGACCGTAGAACAGGCCAATGCAGGTCTTGCCATGCCGGCCGAACAGACGTGGTCCTTGGCAGACACCGTTTCACCGCAGTTCGTCCCGCGATTGCACGCCGGATCATCGTTGTGCGGACATCAGCAGCATCATGGGCCGCTCCAACTCCTCCGCCAGTCCCGGATTATCGTTGATCTGCTCTGCCGTCGGAGCGAATTCCACCATATGGCGGATCGTAAATCCGGCCGCGATCAATGTGTTCAGCGTCGTCCCGATCGTCCGATGATATTTGAGAACGCCGTCGGTGAACCAGTTGGTACGGCGTTCACCTTCCATGGCATAGCGGTTCACCGGCCATGTCTTGCGTCCGTCCTCGTCGTTCCACCAGCACGGATGCATGGCGGCCATGTAGATCGGATGCTCGATCGTGAACACGAAGTGCGAGCCCCGGCGTGAGAGACCGATGCACCATGCGCACCAGCCGGTCGAAATCCTCGATATAGTGGAAGGTCAAAGCGCTATAGGCGAAGTCGAATGAAGCCAGGGGCAGTTCAAGCACCTCCAGATCCGCAACTCTGTACTTGATCGCAGAGTCGGGGGTGTCCGCCTTTGCCCGCACGATCATCTTTTCGGATATGTCCAGTCCGACCACCGACTGGGCACCATACTCTCGTGTCCAGCGGGCAAACCAGCCGAAGCCACAACCCATGTCAATGATGCGCTTGTCCTTCAGATCGGGCAGCATGGCGCGGATAGCGGGCCATTCTGGTGCTCCGGCGAGACCATGGACCTGCCGCGGAAGCTGGCTGTAGCCGGCGAAGAATTCGGGGTTGTCGTAGATGTTCTGTGCCATTGTTCACTCCATCGTAGTACCGATGGACGAGGCACACGCATAAAAAAGCCCCGTCCGTCTGAGACAAGGCAAAGCTGCGGGTATGCGATACGTTTATGCTAACGTGATCGGCTTCCCTGCATCCCGCCCGTTGGGATGCCAGCGACCCGAGCAACAATATGCGTATCCGTAAACATGCTGGCATTATTTGATGCCGCGCGATGCCTGTCAACACTGCGCCGCTTCTCACCCTCAATGACCGTGTTCTATCGTTGCGGTCATTCGAGCCAAGTCATGCCAGTGCTTGTCTGCGTCAACATGCGGCCAGCCGGCGTGTTGGTGTCGATCGCAATCCCGCACCCGCCGCTTCGATCTTCTCCCTTTAAGCTGCGTGACAGCGGGTCGAGCTTCCAGGCCACGACGACATCGCCGTCGCGGAGCTGGCCGATCATTTCCTGAAGTTTGGCCGGTGTCCCCCATCGGCCCCACTGGGAGCCTCTTCGAATAGCCGCTTGCACCCTGCGGCGTTGAGCGCGCGAGCCTGTGCCGCATTCGATCGCTCGTCTGCCTTCGACATGCGGGCATGGCCAATCAGATAGATTTGACGTCAATTCGGTCCTTTCGCAACCGGGGAGAAAAATGAGGTCTGACCAACGTTTAAATATATATTCTGGTCAGTAGCTGTTCCGGCTTGCTACTGACCATATTTTATATATAATGTTCGGACAGCTCTTGGTGGCCGATGCCCGACCCCACGTCCGACACTCTCGATCGCATCCATGACCGGATCGCCCAGGCGGCGCCGGCTGGTGTGTGGTCGCGCGCCGATTTTCTCGACATCGGAACGCCGAACGCTGTCGAGAAGGCGCTGCAGCGGCTGACCCTGCGGGGCGACATCCGCCGGCCGTATCGCGGTCTCTATGACAAGCCGGGAACCGGCAAGCTAACCGGAAAGATGGTGTTTCCGCCACGTGCATCTTTCATTGATGCCATTGCACGGCGCGACAAGCTCCGCGTGCTGGTCGACGGCATGACGGCCGCGAACGACCTCGGCTTGACGACGGCCGTTCCGGCGCAGTCGACGATCTATGCCGATACCTATCCGCGGACGATCGAGATCGAGGCGAGCGCCGGTGATCCGCAGGCGACCAAGCCGGTCATCTACAAGCTCGACTTCAAGCGCATTTCGGCCAAGACCGCATTCTGGGCGGGCCGTCCCGCCATGCGCGTGGTCCAGGCACTGACATGGTATCGGGATGAGCGAACGAGCCTCGATGCGGCGGTGAACGGAATCGTCCGGCATCTGTCGCGCGATCCGAACCGGGAAAAACTCGTACAAGATCTACGCGACAACGTCCAAGCGGTCCCGGCGTGGATGTACCCGCTGATCGAAACGATTGCACGTAAGCTCTTCGCGGAGAGTCACAGCGACGGCGACCCGAATCCTGAGGGCGCAAAAGACGGCCATGCAGAAAACGTTCATTGAAATCCTGCGCTCGAGCGTCGACGATCGTCGCACAATCTTCTCGACGGTTGCCGCTTATCTGGAGACAGAGGCGCATAACATCGAGAAGGATCTCTATGTTTGCTGGGTGCTCGACTTCCTGTTCAATCGGCGGGGTGATGATCCCATCGGTCTTTATTTCAAGGGCGGTACAAGCCTCAGCAAGGCGTATGGACTGATCCATCGCTTCTCCGAGGATATCGACATCGGCATCTATAAGGCCGATTTGCACGTCCCGCTGGAAGCCGAGATCGCCGCCCTCTCGTCCGTGAATCAGCAGCAGCGCGCGCTCGCCGATAAAGTCGACGAGGCCGCGCGACTATACATCTCGGGTCCGCTCAAGGACGAGCTAACGAAGGAGATCGCAGCCGTCGAGGAAGCGGCCGACCAGGTGGGACACTTCTCACTCGGCTTCGGCTTCGACACGTATCGCAACAAGGAAGCGCTCGACATTTTAGTGGTCGGCTACAAGAGCGTTTTCGACAGGGGCGACGCGTATGTGCAGGCGGCGGTCCGCATCGAAGGGGGTGCGCGTCCTGATCCTGAGCCGGCCGAGCCTCGCGAGATCGTGCCCTACATCGCTTCGGAAATGCGAGAGGGAATGGACCTCACGGTGAGCAGCGTGACAACGGTCAAGCCCGAGCGGACCTTCTGGGAGAAGGTGCTGATCCTGCACGCAATGACCGAAATGATCGAGAAGCGAAGCGCGGAAGGAAAGCCCGACCGTCCGGTGCCCAATCTCAATCGCTACTCGCGCCACTATTACGACGTACACCAAATCTGGAGCCACCCGGACTATGGCGTGGCCACGGCGTCAATGCGCGATCTTGCGGAAGCCTGCCGGCAGCACAAGGAGCTTATGTTTCGGGCGCCGGATCACCGCTACGATCGCGCCGTGCCGGGCAGCTATCGCCTCGTCCCGACTGCAGACATGCGGGCCAAGCTCGCCGCCGACTATGAACGGATGTCGGCGATGATTTTCGGCACGCCGCCCACCTTTGCGGACGTCATGGCGAGCATCGAGGCCCTCGAGCTGCACCTGAACACTGCACCAGGCGGACCTCCCAATGCATAGAAGGAGGTTGTGCCGAGAAAAACGCACAGCACTCGGCGGGGCACAATGATAGGATCAAGGCATGAGTGAAGTTCCAGAGAACGACCCAGTGCGACTGCCCGATCCCGCCTCGATCGAGGCGGTCCTCGCACGTCTTCCGACCGGAGCTGACGAAGCGGCGCTGGCGGCGGCGCTCACAGAGGCATTTCCGGGATTTCCGTTTTCGACGACGGACACCGACGACCAGTATTGGCGGGACACGCGCTCGGTGATCGCTGCCGACGGGACACGGATTGCAGAATACCGGCCGTGGATGGAGGCCGAGCTTGCCAAGGACAACGGCGACATTGGCGCCCTTTGGACTCGATTGCGCGAGAGCGACCTTCAGATTTCGGAATGGCACGGCAACAGCGTGTACGCCTTCGCGCCGACTGGACCGGGCGCGGCGGACTATGTGCAAATCCGTCTCGGCCGGGAAGTCGAATGGCGCGCCGGGCCGATCGTCAATCCGACGTACCGCCCTTGGGGCAAGGGCGAATTACTCGATCCATCATGGATCACACACCAAGATATGTCCGACGACAAGGTAATCGCCGGTCCGCTCTATCGGATGCTTGGGCGCGCGGGCAGCAGCGTCGTCCATGTCCGGAGCTTCCTGACGCGGCGTGCCCGCCTCGAGCGCGAGAAGCGCGAGGCGCAGCGGCCGGAGATGGAGCGCCGTGTAGTGCGGGAAGTGACGCGGCAGGGCACGACCGAGACGCCGTTCCTGGAACTGGTGCCGGACTGGTTCGAGTACGTGCCACGGGAGAATCGCTTCTTCCAGGATTGGGAACAATCAAGCGCTTCGGCCGAGCGGGTCTACGCGCACTGGGCGCTCGACATTTACGACTACGACGACAAAGGCACGCGCGAGGTCGGTTTCGTGCCGCGCCCGCTGCATCTGCCGGAAGAGAGGCTCATCGCTGGCGACGCCTCGGTTCATATTCTGATGGATCGCGTTGAAGCCATCGACCGTGAGGTCGGCGTCCCATTTGGTTGGTTCTTCTTGATGACCCATGGTAGTCGGGTTGAGCCAGAGGTTGGTCAAGCGATCGCCAAGGGCCTGCGTGACCAGCGCGTGGTCTTGCCCGATCGGGATGATGCGCGCGTGCTGCTGCGCTGGGCCGAACGATCTTACGGATTCTGACGCGACATGTTCTCCGAATCAAGTTCATCTTGGCGGACCGGACACGACCGAGCGAGGCTCATCGATCTCCGTTGGTGAAGATGCGAAATCCTTGACACCCGCCGGAACCCTCGTCTAGGAGCCAAGCGGCGTGAGGTTTCGGTCCGGAGCTGACCGCACACTGCCTTCCAACGAGCTCCCCAATTCGTTAGCACCTCATTGATAGCATTGTCACGCCGATCTCGGCAGCAATGGGATGTAGACCAATCGCGTGAAGGGGGTCTTGCCGTCTGTTAGGGTTCGGCACGAGCCTGAGCGAAATAGTCCAGGCATTCGCGAAGCGAGTCGACGGAGCGCGATACTTGTACCTCGGTGGCGAAGTTCGCATAACCTAGAAGCAGGCCTTGCTTGGGTTCAGCGCTGACATACCGCGATGAGAGGCTCGATACGCTTAAGCCCTTCTGGCCGGCGAGCTCGCAAATTGCGACGTCTGTAGACGGTCCATCGATCGTGGCGAAGATCTGGAGACCGCAGCTCTTTCGACAGACGGAGATTCGATGGCCGAGCTGAGCGGTCAGCGCATCGATCACCATTTTACTCCGGGCTGCGCAGATACTGCGCGATCTCTTCAGATGAAGGGCGAAATGACCCTCAGCGATGAAGGCTGTCAAGACCTTCTGCTGCAATAGCGAAATCCCGTCCAGCAGAGACTTTGCGGCTCGCCTCAGGGGGGCGACGGCCTCATCTGGGCACACGATATAGGCGACCCTCAAACTCGGGTGGAGTGTCTTACTGAACGTGCCAAGATAAAACGTGCGGCCATAGGCGTCCAAATTGTGCAAGGTTGGCAGGTGCTTGCCTTCAAAGCAAAACTCGTTGTCATAGTCGTCTTCCACGATCCAGGCACCCGCCTCCCTTGCCCAATCGATCAGTGCAGTTCTCCTGCGTAATGACATGCAAACACCAAGTGGGCTCTGCTTGGTGGGAGTTGTGACAGCCATCCGGGCGTGAAAGGCACTTTGATAACCATCGTCGACGCTGATTCCTTCGGAGTCCACAGCAACAGGGACAGCCCGCATTCGAAGCTGTTCAACTATTGCAGATGTCGGCAAATATCCGGGATCCTCGATTCAAATCGAGCTATCGGAAGGGACCAGTGCATTCAGGAGCAGGCTCAAAGACTGTCGGTACCCGCTGGTGATGAAGACCTGGTGTGTCCCGCTCCGAATTCCGCGCGCGACGCCCAAATAGCCAGAGATTCAGGCGAGGTGTTGGCGGAGGTTGCGACTTCTTTTGCCAGGAGAGCGTTGCTGCGCGTCGCGAGCGATTCGACGGCGCGCGCTATCAGTTCAAATAAAGGCACACCCGACACGCCCAGTCCGCATAAGTTTTTTTGCTGCGTAGGGCGAAAAAATTTCGGGCAAGGTCGACGACGTCCGAAAGTGCAATCCACGATTGTATATGTTAAAGCTCGGCGGTGCAGTCTCCGGTATCAGTCGAGAATGATGATTAGCGCGTCCCTGAAAAATTGGCTTACGCTAGACTTTGTCACGAGACGGGATTTCGTTGGTACAGGTCTGGGCCTCGCTGCGATCGCGTGCATTTCGGTCCGGCCTGTGCTCGTGAAGCTGGCTTATGTCGAGCTTCAAGACCCGATCACGATCCTGGCAATGCGAATGGCGTATTGTTGGCCGATCGCCTTAGTGCTTCTGCTTGTTTCCGGGCGTCAGATGCAACAAACGAGTCCTGCCGCTCTCACAATAAGAGAAAAGTCACTCCTGGTCCTGATGGGATTTTCCGGGTTTTACGTGTCAAGCTATTTGGACTTTTGGAGTCTGGAGTTTCTTTCGGCAGGAACCAGTCGCCTCATAACGTACAGCTATCCAAGTTTCGTGATGGTATTTTCCATCCTGATTTTGAGACGATGGCCAACAATTTCTGAGGTTGGTGCGCTCATCATCACCTATGCAGGGTTCTTGGCGCTCTTGGTCGGTGGTGCGTCAGTTGCCGGACCGGAAGCGGCCACGTTCGACAAACACTTCATGGAATGGTCGCCCGAGGAGGACGCACTGCGGATCGCGGCTGACCTCGTCAATGATCCGTCGATGCCGATTGATACCGGGCAGGTCGCTCAGCGCGATGGATGGGAACCGAGGCGGATGAATCCGGCACTGACCTATCTTTTGGCGAGAAAGCTGATCGTCGACTATCAGGTGCTTGCCAGTCAGTACAACTCGATCCGCGTCGTGAAGACGGAGCCACACGCCGCTTCGTAAAAGCCGAAGCTGATTGAGTTCGCGGTCAAGGTAGCCATTCAGTCGAGAGATTTGAATAGCCGCACCTAGCGCGATGTAGGCGCGGCAAAACCTTCTGGATTAGATCTGCAGAACCTGATCCCCAAACCGGTCCCCAGGAGGCTCTGCAACCAATTATCTTGAATAATATCGTTATTTCAGTCGGTTAAGATAGATTTTCAGGCGTCATTTTGGAGGGCTATAGCGTAAACGTAGTTCTCATCATCGCCCCGGTGCGGTGCGCCATTTCGGCCCCAGCAGTGAATTCAAACCGCGCTTTTGAACGGCCGCATACCGTTATAGTCGGTGTGTCCGTTCTCCTTGACGGTCGAGGGTGAGTTCTTCCAGTTAAGCATTTGGTAGGGTGCGCCGCGGAGGCGGCCACGAGTGCGGGCTAGGCCAGAGGAGCCTTGATTACTCTGCGTGTTTATGCCGACTGCCGAACGATCCGGAATGGGTACATGCGTTCCAATTACATAACGAAGATCGGCGCCTTGTGCCGGTAGCGCGGCGTGTTCGAGGTTCCTATTTCGGGTCCGGGATAACTTGGGCGATTTCCTTCATGCGTTGGAGACACGTGCTCGCAAGCGGCCGCCACTCATCGGCGATAGCGAGTTCATCGAGCTGCTGTCGCAGGAATTCTTCTAATATCCCGGATAGCCTGCCGGAGATTCCGGCCTTCAGGTGAGCCACGTAGTGGAGATTATCGCGCAGCAAATCAGGGAAAAGGGAATCGACGACGACGATATCGAGGACATCGCGTATTTTGAGCATGCTCCCTCGGTAGTTCAGCTTCTTGAGCGCGATTTCGACTGGATGTTCTACTTTTATCGTGTGCGAGGTGCCCGGCCTGACTTCGATGGTTTTGGATTCGACAGGAAGCTCGGTCACCGACCCGGCGACGATGAAGTCGATTTCACCCTCTGAATAGATGAGCTTGAGATAGTGAGCTGCTTCGTCGTAGACCTCGCATGCCCAGACTTCTTCGCCTCCGAGGCGCGGCGACATTAAAGCGATGTATTGCGGATCGTCGATGAAGGCGTCGATGTCCTTGCTGAGGCGGTGTCCGCTGTGGATCTTGGTTGTGTGCAAACGGGACGCGGCCGTGGTCGACAATCGTTGCAGGCCACGCGTTCCAACGTCCGATAGCCGGCCAAGGTGGATAGAGGGACGCGTTATCGCGCTTTTGGACGCACTTTCCGGCCTTCAGGCGGCGCGGATGGCTGCAATCAGGCGCGGTTTGCCGACGATGTTCATCACCCGTGTGAGGTTATAAGCGAGAACATGCAGCGCCATCTCGGCGGCGACATTCCTTAGGCGCTTCATCAGGAAGTGCGTCGCACCCATACGGGCTTTGATCGTGCCGAAGGGATGCTCAACCGTCTCGCGCCGCGTCCGCATGGCGTCGGGATTGGAATCGAGCCGTCTCTGGACCTCCTCGACCACATGCTCATGCTCCCAGCGCGTGATGCGGCGCTCCTTGGACGGCGTGCATTGGCTCTTGATCGCGCAGCCTTGGCACGCCGCCGTCGACCAGTAACGGCGCAGCGTCATTCCATGCTCGATGTTGGTGTAGTGATAGGGCAGCAGCTGGCCGGATGGGCAGCGGTAGACGTCCTCATCAGGCAGGTAGGCGAAGTCCTGTTTGCCGAACCGGCCCTCCGCCTTGGCGTTCGACGTCATGGGCTTGGGCAAGGTGACTGCAACGCCAGCCTCTTCGCAGGCTAATATCTCCTCTCCGTCGAAATAGCCACGGTCGGCGACCGCCTCGAGCTTGTCCACTTCGAGCACTTCTTTGGCTTGCTTCGACATCCGAGCAAGCTGCCCACGGTCGTTGCCGACGTTTATGACCTCGTGCGTAACAATCAGATGGTGTTCGGTGTCCACCGCGACCTGGACATTGTAGCCGACGACACCCGATCCGCGTCCGCTGGTGGCCATCGAACGGGCATCCGGATCGGTGAGCGATATCTGTTGATCCGGCGTGTTGCGCATCTGCGCATCAAGCACTTCCAGGCGGCTCATCTCCTGCTGCAGCCGAGCGATCTTTTCCTTGATTCTCGTCGTCTTGATGCTGATCGCTTCCGATGGCTCCTGCCGATCGGCACTATCGAGTTGACGCAGATATCGACCGACGCTTTCCTCGATCTGCGCCATCCGCCTCGCCATCTTGGCATGCGTGAAGTTGCGGTCGCGGTTGTTCACCGCCTTGAACTTGCTGCCGTCGATTGCGACGCTTGGGGTCTGCAACAGGCCCATTTGCCGGCACAGGGCAACGAACTTCGCACAAACCTTCCGGATCGCCGCGCCATTGTCCTTCCGGAAATCGGCGATCGTCTTGTGATCGGGAACCAGGCGGCCGATCAGCCACATCACCTCGATATTGCGGCACGCCTCACGTTCCAGGCGGCGACTGGATTGCACCCGATTGAGATAACCGTAGATGTAAAGCTTCAGAAGGACTGCCGGATGATAGGAGGGCCGGCCCGTCTCCTTCGCGATCACGCGCTCAAACCCCATTCCATGCAGGTCGAGCGCCTCGACGAACGCATCGATCACATGGACCGCGTTGTCCTCGCTTACCCAATCCTCCAGGCATTCCGGCAACAGCGTCAGCTGGGATCTGTCCGCGCCTTCAACGAAGCGTCCCATCCGTATCCCCCAATCAGGAAACGGAGCAATCGTAGCCGACTCGTGGCTTTTCACACAGCCAGGATCATCAACCGCCCCCCAGCACCCAATCGGGAACGGGCTTTCCGTTCGCTCGAAGGCGGTCTAGGCCTACAATTGTTCTATCGAGCAGAAGCTGCCAGTGGGACAAGCTCGCTCTCCAAATCAGGGTTGTGCTCGCCCGTCTTAGTCTTCACGACCACGTACGCTTCGGCGAGCTCGGACTTGGAGATACCGTGTAGTGCGGCAAAGCCGAAAACCAATCGCGGCGATACGTCGGTAAAGAACGCTGCAACGTGGACTGGCCATTCGCTGATCTCGGCCCGCGCAATGCATTGGTGAAGGATTGCCGCGCTGATATCCCGCTTGAAAGGTGCGTTGACGGTAGCCAACACAAGCTTATCCACGGCCGAACTACCTTCAGCCGAGCCAATATAGTGTCCCCTGTCCGCCACGAAATCCATCTGACTAATATAGGATTTTTCTCAACTTAGTCGACCTTTGGTCGACCAGTAGGTTAAAGTTTCCCGACTGACCCAAGCCGCGTAAATAGCTGATTGTTCCACCAATTTGGCACAGCCGGCTCGATCCCCCCACCCCGACCAACGGAAGCCGAGCTGTGCTGGACGCAGGTCCACTGGGCATCACGGCGGCAAAGCTTGGCATTTGCCGCCCGCCCCCGAAACGTCCGCCTCCGGGACCCGGGTCTCCCGCCGGTGCGCCGCCCGCAAGGACGCCATGTAACGAGCACATAACCCGTCCGCTCGGCTCTTCGGGACCCGATCCAAGCGAGTTTACCTTCTCTTGTCTCATCCCCAGCGCAAATGATGATCCGGGGTCATCACAAAGCTCGGACGTCTCACCTTCGGACGTCGGAGCCTTAGCCGGCCACAAAGCGTCTGACGGGCATTCCCTCTGCCGTGGTCGGGAATGGGCCGCTGGGGGCTCTGCGACGCAGGCTTCGGCGCAGGGAAAAGCAGCAGCTCCAGGTCTTCGTCGGTCATTCCGGCCGGCAACGGCCAGTTCAGCCCGGCAGCCCCGGCTCGGCGCAGATAGCTGTGCACGGCGCCGTTGCTGATGCCCAGGGTGCGCGCAATGGCTCGCTCCGGCAAGCCTTGAACATGTTTTAAGCGGAGAACCTCTTTGATCCGGCGCATCGACAATCTCTGGGTGGGCATCGGCCTTCCTCGTTCACTGACGAGGCAGTTCCTAAGCCGGTTGAGTTGTCGGCCGAAGCGGGCTGCGCTGCTGAAAACTTGCTCACGATCCCGCGAAATCCGTGCTCACGATCCCGCGAAACATGCAATCTCGTCGCCATCATCGACTGGGCGAGCCGTGCGGTTCTGGCGTGGCGGTTGTCGAACACGATGGACGTCTCGTTCTGCGTGGCGGCGCTGGAAGAGGCGCTGGCGAAGTACGGCACGCCGGAGATTTTCAACACCGACCAGGGCAGTCAGTTCACCAGTGCGGCCTTCACCGGCGCGTTGGCGGGTGCAGGGATCAAGATCTCCATGGATGGCCGCGGTCGTTGGATGGACAACGTCTTCATCGAGCGGCTGTGGCGGTCGCTCAAGCATGAGGACATCTATCTCAGAGGCTATGCCGACGGCCGCAAGGCCAAGGCAGGGGTCGCAAGCTGGATCGCCTTCTACAACGATCGTCGCCTTCATCAGGCGCACGGCTATCGCACCCCGATGGCGGTCTGGCGCGAACGGATGCAGGCCGCGAAGGCTGTGGACATGACGGATGCAGGCCGCGAAGGCTGTGGACATGGTGGACAACGCTGCCGCGTTGAACCACATGCCCATCTGTGGACGCCCCGGTGGATGACAAGAAGAACCGTTCGATTAGGTGTTGCGCGTAGTCGGGTGCTGACATCTGTCCGGCCTTTATTGCGACCGTCATATGTCGCGGGCCCGTATGGGAGTTCGCGGATCAGGTCCAAATCACAGCGGCGTACTTGGAAGCACCTGGGCATGTACTGGTTTTCCCGACCCCGTCCCATCGACTGTTGCGCCGTACCTTCCGTTTGACCTTCCTACCTCCTCGACGACCTCTGGTCGGGCGGACTAAGCGATTAAGCTAAGCGATTAAGCCGCTGCGACCGGAGCTTTGTAGACCCCACCGTTGACCATCAAAGCCCAAACGGTGCGAGCCATCTTGTTGGCGAGAGCGACGGCGACAAGCATGGGCGGCTTACGAGCGAGCATGCACTCCAGCCATGTCCCTTGCGATGGACCGCGTCAGCGAGCCAGCTTCACCACCGCACTCGCCCCGATGATGAGGAGACGCCGCAGCGTTCGCTCACTACTACAGGTCTCCATCAATTCGGAGGAGGCTCATCCGACGCGCCAACTGACGCCGGCTGCCGCTCAGCGGAAGGTCAAGTCAGATTATGACGGCGGCGCTTCTGCAGTGAGATAATCCGGTTGAGCAGCGCGCGCTGGCGCGCCACCGCCTCGTCTTCGTCCGACTCCAACACAGGTCCTGTCTGATGAGCCTTTGCGCCCGCGAATGCACGGTCCCCCGCCTCGTGCTCGCACCGTTTCCTTATTGCCCCCTCATCGGCGGCGCCAGGTTGCGCTTCCTCTTCCGACGTTGAGGTTTCTACCTCATGTCCGATCCGACGATTATCCGGATCCTTGTCGACAACATCGAGATAGTTCTCGCCGTGGGCGAGATTGATGGAATCGGTAGCGAACGTGTCTGCTTGATTAACGGCAAAACACCCGCGGTCGCTTGTGCAGACGATCTCTTCTCTCTCCTGCACGCACTGCAACGGCTTAGCGGATGCGGCAACTTGCTGAGTAATGGGCTTTGGCTCCGGCAGTCGGCCGGTCTGGCTCTCGAAGATGCGCCTTAGTATGCGGTCTGAGTAGTATTTCACTTTGGGCATTTGCAGGGGTGGCTGTCCCTTGATGAGGACGATCTCGCTGTTCTCATCGATCAGGCGGACCTGCTCCGGCCGCATCAGGTTGGCTCCCTGATCCGAGAGCTGGATGTTGGTGTCGAACATTCGGCTTAGCGTGAATGACTTCGACTTGGCGCGGAACGTGTAGTCGCCGACCGCCTTGGAAATGTAGATGGGCGTCTCGTCGTCGGCCGCGGCCATGAAGACCTGCACCCCGGTGTTGCTGAGGAACGTCTCCCTCCCCGCCTGATCATACAGGCCGGTTAGAGCCGAGAGGCTCTGTACGACGAACATGAACCGGCCCTGGTAGCCCGCGATTGTGGTGACGGCCGTCTCCACTGACTCCAGCTTGCCGAGATGCTTGAACTCGTCAAGCAGGAACAAGACCTCAAATATCTCATCTTTGGTCGGCATAGAGCGCTGCATGACCGCCACTACTTGCTGAAAGAAAAGGCGAACCAGTGGTGCGATGACCAAAAGGTCATTTGGGCTCACACAAAGATAAATTGTGGTCGGGTCGCGGCGGAGATCGTAGATCGAGAAGTCGCATCGCGTCGTCGCCGCTTTGATTAGCGGGTCCGCCCAGAGGTTAAGGCCAGCATCTCCAAGGACCGACGTGTAGGACGTGAGAATCTTGGTGTCATTTCCTGCCATGTTATCAAAGATGCGGCGCGCTTCTTGGTTCTGACACTCCTCCGCCAACTGGGCAAAGAGCTTGTACTTTTCTCCGGGCAAGGTGAACAGGTCATAGACGGCGCCAATCGTCGGCGTGCCACGCTCGATGCAAGCGAGCACACCGGCGGCGAACAGATCCCTTGCGCCATCGATAAAGCCTTCCGACCCTTTGCCCTTCGGCGTGAGCAAGTTGTAAGCAAGACGGCGCGCTTCGCTAAACTGCCGCTCCGACGGCATAGAGACGATGTCAAGAACTGGATTGTAGCTATGGGTGCGCCCTCCCGGGTCCATCGGGGCGAATTTAACGATCTGGTCGCCCCGGGCTTTTCGCGCGCGCGACGTCAGCTCGAACAGTTCGCCTTTAACGTCAAGCGCCAGAACCGAGCCGTTGAACGTCAGCAGCGTAGGAATAACAATCCCGACGCCTTTGCCGGCGCGGGTCGGCGCTACCACCAGGCTGTGCGGCTGCTCGCCATTGCTCAGATACTGACCCGGCCAGCCCGGACCCACCGTCTTGCCAAAGATTGGTCCGGAAATCCTGTGATAGGGTACGATATAGCGAGCTTTTTTCATCTCACCAAAGCGCGCCCAGCGGGCCGTGCCATGGTGCTGAGGCTTCAGCACTATCGCGGCTAGCATAAGCGACGCGACGACAGCCGTGAGGCCGATAATCGTCACTCCGCGGTAGAAGACCTGCGTCACATAGCCTCGGTAAAAGGGCGCCTCGTACCAAATTGCCAAGATGTCAAAGTTCTGGATCGCCTGGAGAGTAACGCCATCCTGGAAATTAGCATAGACGCTCGCCAGAAATACGCCGAGCGGCAGCGATAAAGCTGCACCGAATGAAAGCCTTTCAAGTTTCTGGCTGGACCCCAATGATCGTCTCATGTCCTGAGTCAACAATACGCATCGCTAGCCCCGGTCACAGTAGCAATGCTGCGCCGTGCCGTTTCACGTCACACGATTGGGCATTCGATTTTTTCAGCCATCGACATCGGGAGGGCCCACGCCGCTCTTGGCTTCGCACTCATCACCGACAAGGAAATCGGGCGCGGCATCTATGGCAGCGTCCCTCGCCCGCGCTTTATGCTGCATTGCTTCTGCAGCCCTCATTTGCTTGGCATTTTTCTCATGCTCTTGAAGGGCCCTTCAGGCGCGTCTTCAATTTTACTCCCAACACTGTTGTTGTAACGACCTTCGCATGGCTGCCCACCTATTTCGTTTCACGTTTGTACAACTTGCCAAGGGTATGTTTGGTTTCGGGTAATTGGAAGGTGCGTTCGTCGAACGTGGCCGACCTTTTGTTCCAAAGCCTTCGATGGGACGTAATGTTTCTGCCCAGCTCGTTTCCCTGCGGATCCAGCAGAGATGTAAGAGATGTATATGACTCTCCAGTTCGCTCAGCTTGATTGGTTTTTTTTAATGTCGACCATGAGTTGGCTCTTCTGCAAAGTTTTTCGATCTAAAGGGAACCATGGAAGGCTGTCGAACTCATGCACAGCGCCGCGTGGAACGGCGTTGCCGGTTGTCCTTTGACAACCGGCTTTCTCCACTTACACGCGCGGCTGCGTGCGCACAATTGTCAGGTTTACGAACTACGGGCATGGTCGCGTATTCTGTCGTTCCGATCGTCGTATCTGTCGCTTGGCGGCCGCTGCGGCCTGCTCGTATCGCTGGTGCCGCCCGACTCGCCGCCCTGACGCGACAGAAGCTGTTCCGTTACGCTATTTGGAAGATCCATCTTTTCACCCTTATTCTTCTCTTGGCCAGCCCTCTGCATAGTTTGAGCAAGTGACGTGAATGAGGGTTTCGTGTAACTTACGCCGCTCGCCTTTCCATCCTGGGCGTAGAATATCTTTTCTGGCGGGTACGTATCCATTATGGATTTGCCGTCCGGCAATTCAATTGAATGACCCTCAACAAGGGTCCCATCTACCTCCACGAGTACGCGATCATGGGATGCGTACTTATCAAGCATCTTATTCCAAAGCGCATTTGGTTTGAATGTGCCCCATTGCGGGTTGATGCCATGCTCTTTGCACACCTCCCGAAAGTATTCAGGATGCTTCTTTGATAGAAAGTCCGGTGTGACGAACGTATTGCCCTCCGGCATTCTGACTATAATCCGATGGTCCA
Organism: Bradyrhizobium sp. Leo114; assembly: GCF_055229415.2. Lineage (NCBI taxonomy): Bacteria > Pseudomonadati > Pseudomonadota > Alphaproteobacteria > Hyphomicrobiales > Nitrobacteraceae > Bradyrhizobium > Bradyrhizobium sp. Leo114. Next base: position 37,932 of record NZ_JBUYEN020000057.1, read on the forward strand.
TTGCATCCATGGAGGGTGGTCCCTGGACGGCTTGCACCGCTACGTCGTCGGGTAGTAGGTCGACAACTTCCTTTATCGGGAAGTATGTCGTGTCGATCTTCACATAGGCACTGTGGGTATCCTGGTTATAGCCGCGGCTTTCGCCGACATAGTCGCGTAAGCGGTGCGTGGCCTGATTCTCTCCAAGCGTGCGCTCGATGAAGTCGATGGTTTGGTAGCCATGAAGTTTTGACTTCAGCCATATGGTGCCGCCGAGACTGGCTTCTAGTTTCCTAGCCGTACACTCATGATAACCATCGTCCGGAAGGCGCGAAAACCCTTTCATGACTCCGCTCTTCATTCGAAGCATGATGTCGGGAGCTTGCTCGCCGCTAGTGTGCGGATTTGTATGGGCGACCTCTCGTCGCCTGTACCCGGCTGGAGTCTTGTAACGTTGCTCTTCGCCATCGAGTTTAAAAGTCGGAACGATTTCGGGTTTTCCACCCTTAAGCACTATCTTTCCGTCATTATCTCTCTTTTTTGTTTCGCCGGCTGGGAACAGGTCGTTATCACGCTCCGCGGTCAGCCCAAGTGCTGTCGTGAGTTTCCTGAACTCCGAATTTTTGTATTCTATCGTGGTTTTTTGACCGTCGGCAGCCGTAATGGCATTCCAAAGTCCATTCTTCGTATAGTAGTTGCCTGCGTACTCGATGTAGATAAGCTCCTCGTCCATCTGCTTGGCGGTTTTGTTGCCGAGCTTGGGGAGAGCCTGAAAGTCCGCACCAGTAAAAAACGTGTATACGTTCTTCTCAAGAGGGTCTTCGAAACCGTTCGAATTTAACAGCACTATGCTGAGGCCGTGTTCTCTAAGCGTGGTGTCCTTGACCGCAATCAACAGGTCGTCGGTCGAGGGAAGTTTGGCGGCATCGGTGCGCCGGTTTACCCTGAGTTGAAGCGCTGCCAATCTTTTAGCGGTGACGTCGAGATTATCGCCGACCACAGAGGGGCTGCCCGTATTGACGACCTCGGAGCCGTCTGGATTATCGACGGACTCCACCATGTTTTCATCATCTGCAGCCACGTAGCGATCCTTCAGTAAACTTCGACTTTCAGCGGTGAATGCTCGTTTTCTGCTTTTCATCGCGGGCCTTAACAGCTTTTAGCAACGCCATAAGCCGGCGTTCACGAGAATTCATGAATAGCTTGGGATCGTCCATCGGTGCGTAGTCGTCCGCGTCGATATCCAAAAGCGTACTCAGTTCACGTGATGGCCGAACGCTGCTTACAGTTTGACCGCGCCCGGAGTGAGGTGATGGACGTTTTACGAGCGGCAAGTTGACTTTCCTTTCGATATCGAGCTCAGAAGTCGCCGCTTTGTTATAGACCTCTCAACTCCTGGAGCGTCAACGTTGAATCGAGCTGCATTTGTAATGTGTTCGTATCGGAAACGCTTCTCGTTTAGAGCTCACTCTGAAGTGAGCACCGCCGGCGCGTCGAAGCCTGCCAGAACCTCACATGAGAGCGATACGCCATGAACGAGCATAGCAACATTGTCCCATTGCGTCAGCCCGATGAGATCGACGATCCACTGGGCCGCTCCGTTTGCTAGACGGAGGGCATGATGACGACGAAGACACGACGCAAGATCGATGCGCCGTCGAAGTCGCCCGGGTAACGATTCGGGATGGCGCGGTGACCAGCGATGGCGATCGGATTCGCTTCACCTCGGCGATCCTGCCGTTGTGGGCACGGCGCACGAAGAGTTTGGACGCACTTTTGCCGGTGCTGTACCTGCGAGGCATTTCGACAGGCGACTTCCAGGAGGCGCTGGCGGCGCTCTTGGGCAAGGATGCGCCGAATCTTTCTCCGGCGGTGGTTTCCAGACTGACGACGGAGTGGCAGAGCGAGTACGAGCGTTGGCAGAAGCGCGATCTGTCGGCGCGCCGGTACGTATACGTGTGGGCGGACGGCGTCTTCCTGCAGGCTCGCATGGAAGACCACAGCGAATGCATGCTGGTGTGACGAATATTTTGCGATCTGGGGCTCGGCAGCTGCTTGCGCAGGCTGTCGAGATGGAAGCCGAGGCGTTTCTCGCCGCGATGAAGGGCTTGAAGCCTCCCGACGGCCGCGATCGCCTCGTGCGGCACGGCCATGGTCCAGTGCGGACGATCCAGACGGGGATCGGCGCCGTTTGAAGGCAAAGATCGCGCTGGAAGCTGTGCGGGAGCAAGCGACGGTGGCCGATCTGGCCCAGCGCTATGAGGTTGAGCTATGCGGGAAGGTGGGTGATGACGGCCTGAGATAGGCGGCGTATCGAGGCGGGTGAAGGCGTTGTCGAAGGCGATCCGCCGCACCTTCGGTTCGGCCGCTGCGATCCAGCGTCACCGACGGCGATTTCCGGGGCCATCTTCAGCCCACGGATTTTCGCCTCGACGAGCAGTTCGTGCCAGCTCTGCGCGCTCTCGCGCACGCCGACCTGGAAGCCGATGAGTTCCTCCTTGCCTTCCGGCGTCGCGCCGATCAGCAGGCGCGCTCGGCTTCTGGAAGGCGCTCGACGAGGTCTTTCCCGCCACGCGACATCAGCGGTGCTGGGTGCACAAAACCGCGAATATTTTGAACAAAGTCTCTGTGTCGGTACAGGCCAGCATGAAGAAGGATCTGCGCGAGGTCTATTTGGCGCCCAACCGAGCTTCGGCCGAAGTGGCGATCGACGTCTTTGCCGAGAAATACGGAGCGAAGTACGATAAGACGGTCGCGTGCCTGACGAAAGATCGCGACGCTGCTGGCCTTCTACGAATTCCCCGCCGAGCATTGGGACCACTTGCGGACGACGGATGAGATGGACAAGCGCTTTCTTCATGGCCGAGACGAAGATTGCAAAGGTCGCCGTAAGTCCATTCTTTTGTTCGGTCGCGCTGCGGGCCATTCTTCCGTCCCGGCCACCGATCTCGCAGCCG
>NZ_JBUYEN020000058.1:0-38467 GCF_055229415.2 Bradyrhizobium sp. Leo114
GGGCCACAATTGTAAAATATTTAGGTCCGAGGTACGGTGGGCACAAAAATCCCGCACCGGGGGGGGTTGGAGAAGCCCCCCCCTAATTGGACAACGGGGGCCCGGGGGGGGGGCAAAGCCGCGCCGGCCCCACAAACTCGGTGGGGGCAACTCGCGGGGGGCCCCGCGGCGATTGCCCCACCCTACGCTTCGCGCGCCGCCATCGGTCGCCAGACCAGCAGGCGTCGTTCGACCAGCGTCACGGCCATGTCGATCAGGATCACGAAAGCCGACAGCACGAACATGCCCGCGAAGACGCCGGCGACGTCGAACACGCCCTCGGCCTGCTGGATCAGATAGCCGAGGCCGGCGGCGGCGCCGAGATATTCGCCGACGACGGCGCCGACCACCGCAAAGCCGACGGACGTATGCAGCGAGGAGAACATCCACGACAGCGCCGAGGGCCAATAGACATGCCGCATCAATTGCCGCTCGCTCATGCCGAGCATGCGGCCATTGTCGAGCACGGTCGTGCTCACTTCCTTGACGCCCTGATAGACGTTGAAGAACACGATGAAGAAGACGAGGGTGACGCCGAGCGCGACCTTGGACCAGATGCCGAGGCCGAACCATAGCGCGAAGATCGGCGCCAGCACGACGCGCGGCAGCGCGTTCGTCATCTTCACGTAAGGATCGAACACGGCCGCGACGCGCGGCTGGCGCGCGAACCAGAAGCCGACCAGAACGCCGAGGGACGAGCCGATCACGAAAGCGAGGATCGATTCCCACAGCGTGATCGCAAGATGCTTCCAGATCACGCCGGTCGAGAACCATTTGACGATCTGGTCGAAGACGTCGATGGGATTGGAGAAGAAGAACGGCGGCAGCAGGATGCGGCCGAACAGCGGGACTGTGGTAAAGACCTGCCACAGCGCCAGCGCGACGACGGCGACCAGGACCTGGCAGAGCAAGAGCGCAGCGCGGGACATCACTCGGCTCCCGCGGCTTGCGATGATTGCGCGTAACCCTTCATCACCTCTTCCTTCAGCACGCCCCAGATTTCGCGATGCAGTTCGTGAAACTGCTTGTCCAACCGCACCTCGAAGATGTCGCGCGGGCGCGGCAGTTCCACGCGCCAGTCGCCGATGATGCGCGAGGAAGGGCCGGCCGACATGATGACGACCCGGTCGGCGAGCGCGATCGCCTCCTCCAGGTCATGGGTGACGAACAGCACCGCCTTGCGGTCGGCAGTCCAGAGTTCGAGCAGCAGATTGCCCATCACCTGCCGGGTCTGGGCATCGAGCGGGCCGAACGGCTCGTCCATCAGGAGGATCTTTGGATCGCGGATCAGCACCTGCGCAAGGCCGACGCGCTTGCGCTGGCCGCCCGAGAGCATGTGCGGATAGCGGTTTGCGAATGCGCCAAGCCCGACCGAGGTCAGCCAGGCCTGCGCCTGTTCCAGCGCCTTCGCCCGCGGCGTGCCCTTGATCTCGAGCCCGATCGCGACATTGTCGATCGCGGTCTTCCAGGGGAATAGCGCATCGGCCTGGAACAGGTAGCCGGCGTCGCGGTTCAATCCTGTGAGCGGCTGGTCGAAGATCCTAACCGCGCCCGCGGCCGGCTTGAGCAGGCCGGCGGCCACGTTCAGCAAGGTCGACTTGCCGCAGCCGGTGGGACCGACTATCGCGACGAATTCGCCATGGGCGACCGCAAGGCGCGCCTTCTCGACCGCGGTATATACGCGGGCATCGGCGAGACGAAACGCCACCGTCGCATCGTCAAGCGCCACCGCTGTTGGCCTGGCCGTGTCCACCACGTTCCCTCCCTGTTCGGGAGGATGCCTTAGCCTCTCGTGCGGACAAGTTCAACGCAGCATCGCGACATGCTAGTTGATCTGTGATCTCTTAAGGCAGGGCGCAGCGCGAGGTTTGAACGGCATTGTCCAACGGACCACTCATTGCCTACACCAAGGTCGGCAAGACCTTCGCCAATGGCGGCGTGGTCGCGGTCGACGACGTCTCACTCGAGGTCGCCGAGGGCGAGTTCCTTGCCATCGTCGGCGGCTCCGGCTCGGGCAAGACCACCTTGCTGCGGCTCGCCAACCGGCTGATCGAGGCCGACCGCGGCAGCGTCACGGTCGAAGGCGAGGACGTGCGCAATGTCGATCCGATCCGCTTGCGGCGGCGCATTGGCTATGTCTTCCAGAGCGGCGGGCTGTTTCCGCATCTTTCCGTCGGCGCCAATATCGGCATCACACCGAAGCTGCTCGGCTGGCCGGCGGCGGAGATCGCAGCACGCATCGACGAACTGCTCGAACTGGTGCAACTCGACGGCGGGCAATATCGGGAGCGGCTGCCGAGCGAGCTCTCCGGCGGGCAGCGGCAGCGCGTCGGCGTCGCGCGGGCGCTGGCCGCACGGCCCCGCATCGTGCTGATGGACGAGCCGTTCGGGGCGCTCGACCCCCTCACCCGCGACGCGCTTGGCGATGATTTCCGCGAATTGCATCGCAGGCTCAAATTGACCACGATCATGATCACCCATGACATGACGGAAGCGCTGCTGCTCGCCGACCGCGTCGCTGTCATGCACGAAGGCAGGCTGCTGGCGCAGGGCACCCCAGCGGAGCTTTCCGAAAGCAACGATCCTTACGTCGAAAAACTTCTGCACACGCCGCGGCGGCAGGCGGAAAGGCTCGGCAAATTGCTGCCGCGGGACGGCGCCACATGAACCTGTTTTCCGATCCGCGCTGGAGCGAAGCGCTCGCGCATCTGCCCGATTATCTCGGCAACCATGTGCGCGTAAGCCTCGCCGCGCTCGCGCTCGGGCTGATCGTCAGCCTGCCGCTGGCGATCCTCGCACGCAACCGGCCGGTGCTGCGCGGCGCGCTGCTCGGCTTTGCCTCTATCGTGCAGACCGTGCCGGGGCTGGCGCTGCTGGCGCTGTTCTATCCGCTGCTACTGGTGCTCGCGGCGCTGACGCTATCCTGGTTCGGCTTCGATTTCTCCGCCTTCGGATTTCTGCCGGCGGTGCTGGCGCTCGCGCTCTATTCGATGCTGCCGGTGCTCCGCAACACCATCACTGGCCTGTCGGGCGTCGACCCGGCGCTGACGGAGGCAGCGCAGGGCGTCGGCATGACGGAACGGCAATCGCTGTTCATGGTGGAGCTGCCGCTGGCACTGCCAGTGATGATGGCGGGCATCCGCACCGCGGCGGTGTGGGTGATCGGCACCGCGACGCTGTCGACGCCGATCGGGCAGACCAGCCTCGGCAATTATATCTTTGCGGGACTGCAGACCCAGAACTGGGTGTTCGTCGTGTTCGGCTGCCTCGCCGCCGCCGCGCTCGCGCTCGCCGTCGACCAGCTGCTGGCGCTGATCGAGAACGGCCTGCGCCACCGCAGCCGGCTGCGTGCCGCGCTCGGCGGCGTCGGCATCGCGGCGCTGGTCGCAGCGACGCTGGTGCCTGCGATGGCGCGCTCGGCATCGAGCTATGTCGTCGGCGCGAAGACCTTTACCGAGCAATATGTGCTGGCAGCCCTGATCGCGCAGCGGCTGAACGCGGACGGGCTTTCCGCGACCACGCGCGCAGGCCTCGGCTCCAGCGTGATCTTCGATGCGCTGAAAGCCGGCGATATCGACGTCTATGTCGACTATTCCGGCACGCTATGGGCCAACCAGTTCCACCACACCGACATCCGGCCGCGCGAAGAGCTGCTCGCCGACTTGAAGTCGATCCTGGCGAAACAGGACATCACCTTGCTCGGCGATCTCGGCTTTGCGAACGCCTACGCCCTCATCATGCCGAAGCAGCGCGCGGAAGCGCTCGGCATCCATACCATCGCCGATCTCGCCGCGCTTGCGCCGTCACTGTCGATCGCCGGCGATTACGAATTCTTCTCGCGGCCGGAATGGGCCGGCATCAAGCGGGCCTATGGATTGTCGTTCCGCACGCAACGACAGATGCAGCCGGACTTCATGTATGCCGCCGTCGCCTCCGGCGAGGTCGATGTGATCGCGGGCTATACCAGCGACGGGCTGATCGCGAAATATGATCTCACGGTGCTCGGCGATCCCAAACACGCGATCCCGCCCTATGATGCGGTGATGCTGCTGGCTTCGAAGCGCAAGGATGATGCGAAGCTGCGCGCGGCATTGCAGCCATTGCTCGGGCGGATCGACATCGCGACGATGCGGGAAGCGAATCTGCGCGCCGCCGGCAATGATGGCTCGTCCTCGCCGGACGCCGTCGCGCGCTGGCTGTGGGAGCGGATCGGGGGGAAGTGAGGATCTGTAGGATGGGTAGAGCGAAGCGAAACCCATCATTCGGGCGGCTTGTCGAGAAGCTGATGGGTTTCGCTTCGCTCTACCCATCCTACGCCGCTCCACGCTGGACTCTCATAGCCCCTTGATCACACCCGCGTCGATCAGGAGGCGGTTGAAGCGGCGGGCCTCGGCGCCGTCCTTGCAGGCATAGAACAGGCCGTTGCAGCGGAGCATGATGTGCTTCTGCTCCTCGAACGAGGGATCGAGCGGAATGCCGGCGGCTTCCTGGATCACCAGCGGCAGATAGGCCGCATCGATCGTGTCCATCACGGCCGCTGATTTCACCGGTTCGAAATTGATGGCGTCGATCGCGTAATAGGTCGCGAAATAGCGCGGGTCATACGTCTCGAGCTTCTTGCCGATGCCGGCCGCATCGAGGCTCGGGTCGAGAAGATGCGGCGCGAATTCCGGCTGGTGATCGCCGTATCGAACGATCAGGAACGGCTGCGCCGGAAACTTTTTCTTCAGTCCCGCGACAAAGGCGGCGTAGTCAGTCGCGCTCATCGCCTGCCGGCGCAGATATTCATCGATGACGGGCGCGTTGCCGAGCGGGCGCCAGGACGGCGTCAGGTCGGGGCGCAACGGCGTCTTCCACGGGAAATGGTTGGCGGCGAGATAGACGAAGGTGAACTGCGGCGCGCCGGGCGGCTGCTCGGCCATCAGCCGCAGCGCCTTGTCGTAGAAAAAGCGGTCGGGCTCGACATCCTTGGCGCGGAGATCGCGCGCATCGTAGAAGCGCTGGATGCCGGTCGTGGCCTGGAAGCTGCGCGCGCTCATGAACGCGCCGAACGCCGGATAGAGCGAAAGCGTGTTGTAGCCGCAGCGGCGGAGCGCAAGCGGCAGCCCGCGCTCGACGCGGCCGGAGGCGATGCGGGTGACGAAATAGGCGAAACGGCCGAAGGAGCGCGAGGAGAGCCCGGCGAGCACATTGTATTCGGTGAACCAGCTCGGCCCGCCATTGCTCTCGGCCAGGAATTTTCGCTCGACGCCGTCATAGGACCTGAACTGCGCGCCGTAGCCCGGCGGCACCTTGACGCCTTCGGCCGCGCGGATATCGAAGCTCGATTCATCGTGGATCAGGATGATGTTCGGCCGGCGGCCGGCCGGATGGCAGGAGTCCACCAGCGGAATCTTGAGGTGCTCGCTCGCGACCGCGTCCGACTCCATGAAGCCATAGTTGATGAAATCGGAAGCCGCCGTGACGGCGGAGCGGGCGAATTTCGAGAGATAGCCGTCGTCGTAATAGCCGCGCCAATCCTCGTCCGGCCAGGTGACGGCATATCCTGCCAGTGCGGCAAGGCACGCCAATTTGCAGGCCAGCGCCGGCAGGCGTCGGACGCGGAACGGATCGAGCCACCACAGCGCATACATCAAGGGCAGCGTGACGGCGCCTGCGCCGATCAACGACCAGCGCAGGTTCGGAAAGATTGTCAGCAGGAAGGACGCGGTGTCGTGGTCGACCACCATCAGGTCGACGAAGTTCGCAGTCATCTGCACGACTTCGTGCTTGAACCGCGAGAGCAGCACCAGCGCCACCACCAGCGTCAGCGACAGCGCCCCCGATAGCGCCGGCCGCCGCAGCAGCGCGATGAAGAAGAAGTTCAGGATGCCCCAGGACAACAGGAAGCAGAGTCGCGAGCCGAAATCGGTCTCGGTCTGCACCATGATCCCGAGCGCCGCCATCTGTGGCGCAGCGACGGCGAGCAGCCGCCAGATGCCGATCGCGGCCAGGCCGCCCGCGATCGCAGCAATCGAAGAGCCTTGATTTGGCGCGGGCGCCATGGTGACGACGCAACATTCCCCGGCGCGGTAGTTCGCCTTGGCTGGAGGTGACCAGGAGGCGGACGACGCAGCCGGAACCCGCGTCGCGTCACAAAACCGTAATGTAACTGTCATGAACGCGCAAATGAATTTGCGGCGGCGGGCGTGACGCCGCGCCGCTCAGCGCTTCGCGATCCCGTCGATGAAGAGATCGATGATCGCCTCCGCGGTACGTTCGGCATCGTCATCCGCGACGCCCCAGCGCGGAAAATGACCATCGATGTTCATGCGGGCAAAGCCATAGACCAGCGCGCGGCCGGCGATCTGAACCTGCTGCAGGTCGGACGCGCGGAGCTGGCCTTGGACAAAGGCTTCCGCCAGCGTCCGTTCAGTCAGCGCAATCAGCTCGGCATTGTCGCGCGAAACCCCGCCCGACCGATCATGATCAAAAAAGCGGCGGCTGGAGATGATCTCGAAATGGGCTGGGTTCTTCATCGCCCAGCGCACATAGGCCAATCCGAGCGCGCGAAACCGCGCCAAGGGGTCGCCGGCCGAAGCAGTATCCGGCGCCGCCTGGATCTCGGCTCGGAAACGCCGCTGCGCCTCTTCCGCCACCGCGTTCATCAGCGCGTCGCGGCTCGGGAAATGACGGAACGGAGCGCCCGGCGAGACCCCGGCGCGGCGCGCCGCCTCGCGAACGCTGACGGCGTCCGGCCCGCCCTCGTCCACCAATTGCAGCGCGGCGTCGACCAGGGCGTGCCGGAGGTCGCCGTGGTGATAGGGCTTCGCGACGGCCGCGGACGGATTGCGGCGGCGCGGCTTTGCGGCTGAGGATTTCGTGGCGCGACGCATGTCTTTCCCTAACATCACCGGCTCGTGAATGTAAGCGGTGATTACACGGATTGATCACCTCTCGGGAGGCAATGTAACCAGTGATTACATTAAACAACAGCAGGGAGGCGAAACATGCCGATGGGGCCACGGTGGTTCGAAGGGTGGCGGCTGTTCGCCATCCTCACATCGATCCTGGTCGCGCTCAGCCTCTGGATCGCTGGCATGCGACAGTTCGAGGTCGACGGCGTCAGGATGGTGATCCGCTTCACGGCGCGGACTTCGCTGTTGTTGTTCTGCCTTGCCTTCTCGGCGTCCGCGCTGGCGCAGTTCTGGCCGAACGCCTGGACGCGCTGGCAGCGCCGCAACCGCCGTGCACTCGGCGTCAGCTTCGCGGCATCACACGCCATCCATGCTGCAGCGATCGGCTGCTTCGCGCTGATGGACCCAGCCGGCTATGCGGCTGCGACCTCGGCCGCGTCCTACATCTTCGGCGGCATCGCTTACGCCTTCATCATCGCGATGACGGCAACCTCATTCGACCGCACCGCGGCTGCACTCGGCGCACGCGCCTGGCGGACGCTGCACCTGGTCGGCGGCTATTATCTTCTGGTGCAGTTCACGGTCTCATTCGGCAAGCGGATTCCGGAGATGCCGCTTTATGCGCTGTTCCTGATCCCGCTCATGGCGGTGTTCGGCTTGCGAATGATCGCGATGGCATCGAGGCGGACGCCGCGCGCCATCGAGGCCCGATAGCCTAAACCACGCTCATAAAGCGTGACGCAACGAAGCTAATGTCCGCTTGCCACTAAACGCGACGCAGTTGCTGCGCAACAGCGAAATGACGCGATGGGCCGGAAGGCGACATGGCCCTGAGGGCTGGCCTTCTTACCTGCGCCACCAGAAGGGCGGTGACACCGTTTGTCGAAGGCAGTCATATATGGTGATGCGCACTCTGGGCTATCTGATATTCTCAGCGCAGGCCCGTCCCCGGCTGCGACGACCAGCATTGGACGGCGTCTGGCACGGGAGGTGATCTTGGTGCGCAACTGGGCAAAGAGTCGAACGCGAGGTCGCAAGCTTCATTCGACCGGCGCGAAGGCGCGCGCTGGTCGAGCTAGCAAAAGCCGCGCCGATCTCGAACGACAGCTTAAAACATGCAAACAGGAGATCGCTAACGCGCGGGAGCGCCTAGTCGAGGCTACGAAGCAGCAAACTGCCACCTCCGAGATGCTGCGCATCATCTCGGATTCGCCGCTTCAGTCGGTGCTGGACGCGGTGGCCGAACATGCCGCACGCCTGTGCGACTCGAATAATGCCGAGATCTATCGCCTGGATAACAACGTTCTCCGCTTGGTGGCTTCATACGGAGAACTTCCGGTGCATATTCAAGCCCGTGGGGGATTTCCCGCAAATCGCGACAGGGTGATAGGACGAGCTGTATGCGATCGGCGGTCGGTCCATGTCCACGATCTCGCCGCCGAGGATAGCGAGTACCCGTTGGGCAGCAGTGACGCAAAACGCCAGGGCCATCGCACCACGCTCGGAACACCGTTGCTGCGCGAGCGCACCCCCATTGGAGTAATTCTGTTCCGGCGATGGGAGGTCCGACCATTCTCCGACAACCAGATCGCGCTTCTCGAGACGTTCGCCGACCAGGCGGCGATCGCGATCGAAAACGTACGCCTGCTCGAAGCCGAGAAGCAACGCGCGCTGGCGCTTGCGCACGCCAACCGCGATCTCGCACAACGCGAAGCGAAGGTACGGCGTCTGGTCGACGCCAACATCATTGGCATCTTCATTTTTGATCTTGAAGGTCGCATTGTGGAGGCCAACGACGCATTCCTACAGATGGTGGGATACGACCAGGAGGATTTCGTCGCGGGTAGCGTTCGCTGGGCGGACCTCACGCCACCGGAATGGCGCGACCGCGATGAGCGGGCGGTGACCGAGCTAAAGAAGACCGGAACGGTCCAACCGTACGAGAGGGAGTATTTCCGCAAGGACGGCAGCCGAGTGCCGATACTGATTGGCTCGGCCGCGTTCGACGAACAACGAGGCCATGGCGTCGCTTTCGTACTCGATCTGACCGAGCGCAAGCAGGCCGAAGCAGAAGCGCGACAAAGTGAACAGAAATACCGCGAGATGCAGACAGAGTTGGCGCACGCCAATCGCGTCGCCACCATGGGCCAACTCGCAGCTTCTATCGCCCATGAAGTGAAGCAACCGGTCGCCGCGATGGTGACCAACGCGCAGGCCGGACTGAGCTGGCTGGGCGCTCAACCGCCAAATCTGGAAAAAGCCTGGCAGACGTTCGGTTATATCGTTAGCGATGGTATGCGGGCGCGCGATGTCGTCGACCGGATCCGGGACATGATCAAAAAAGCGCAACCGAGGAAGCAACTCCTGAACATCAATGATGCAGTCCGCGAGGTCATTGAGCTCGTTCGCGGCGAAACGATGAAGAATGGCATTTCGGTGCACACGTTTCTAGCAGAAGGCACACCACCGTTGGAAGGCGACCGGGTGCAACTCCAACAAGTGATGCTGAATCTGGTGATGAATGCAGTCGAAGCTATGAATGCTACCAGCGAGGACGCGAGAGAGTTGCTCATCAGCACCCGGCAAACGGAACGTGACGTCGTTCTCGTCGAGGTGCGAGATACGGGACCAGGGCTGGCACCAGCGACTCTCAATCAGCTTTTCGACGCCTTCTACACGACGAAGCCCGGCGGTCTCGGACTGGGACTGTCGATTTGTCGCTCGATCATCGAAGCGCATGGGGGCCGATTATCGGCGAAGGCCAATGTGCCTCGCGGCGCGATTTTTGAGTTCAGCCTTCCCGCCGCGCCAGACCTTGCCAAGCAACCAGCTGTCGTGAGTGCAACCTAATCCGGTGCGGCGATGGCTATCCGCCAAGCATGGCTGCCCAAACTAGCTCGGAGAGCCGACTCGTCGGTTAGGCAGCTTTGGGGGCATTTTCGACCGATTGAGCGGGGGTAGTCTGCTGGCTGATGTCCCCTCCGGGAGTTCACTCGCCCCCCACGAGATGGAATCTGCGGCCGAGCTGGTGATGCACGGTGATGACGGCGCGGTCGACGTCGCTGATCAGGCTGTCGCCGAGGACGACGTTCGGAATTTCCCAATTGCGGCCCGCACTCGCATGCGGCCGAGTGGAGACGGCGACAACCTGCGCTGTCTCGCAGCCGGGCTGGCTGCGCAGCGCATCATTGGCGATTGCGGTCAGTTCCGCAGGGGTCTTGCCGATGGTGGACATGCAAACTCTCGTGACGGGCGAATGCGGCAAGGGCATGTCGCCAGCATGCTCACGTTGATGGCATGAGGCCGAGGCGCTTGGCGATGATCCGGTCGAGCGTACGCTTCGGCAGGATTGACGCCACGATATGCTGCATCCGATCCGGCGCGATCTGGTAACGCACCTTTGGGTTCGGCGCCGTCAGCGCATTGAAGATGGTCTCAGCGATCTTCGCCGGCGGCAATGCCGGCATTGTTGACGAGGCCCGCAAGCGTCTCGCCATTCAGCGCGTCGCGAACCTGGCGCGCGGAAGCAAATACCGCAGCCTCATCGGTGACGTCGAAGATCAACGGCGTGAAATTGGCCCCGAACTCGGCTGTGAGCCGGTCGGCATCGGCCTGCTTGCGCACGCTGCCGAACACGCGGAAGCCGCGGTCGAGCAGAAACCTGGCCGTCGCCCAGCCGATGCCGGTAGACACGCCGGTGATCACGACCGATCTCATGACCTGGTCTCCCCTGATGTTCCCGGGGACATCTACAGCGTTTTCGAGCGAAGTGGATGCCGGCTTCGCGTGAAGAAAACGCTGCATGCTTGATCCAGCCGAGCGGCTGGCACGATCCGGCGATCTTGAGTTGAATTGGTTACGTCTTGCTAACCTTCTCCGCGAGCACAGCCGACGATCGGGTTCCAGCTTAACGCAGGCGTAAGACCGCGCTTGCCATCTTCCGGACCAACCAGAGAACCTGCAACAAGAACAATTCCAATGATGGCGCAACAGCCGGCCCACTCGATCATCGCCGAACTCGAGGAAGCCGTGAGAGACGGCTCGTCGGCGAAGCGGATCAAGACCCTTCGGCGGGTGACCGATCTCTTCCTGCACGACGGCGAACGCTTGAGCGACGAACAGGTCAAGGTGTTCGACGACGTCCTGTGCCTCCTGATCACGCGCGTCGAGAGCCGGGCCAAAGCCGAGCTCAGCAAGCGCCTCGCGCCGATCGACTACGCGCCGTTCGAGGTCATCCAGCACCTGGCAAAGGACGACAAGATCGAGGTCGCCGGCGAAGTGCTGGCGCATTCGATCCGCGTCTCGACGGAGACCCTGGTCGAGGTTGCCAGCACCAAGGGGCAGGACCACCTGCTTGCGATCTCCGGCCGCGCGAGCCTCCCCGAGGAGGTCACCGACGTGATCGTCGATCGCGGCGAGGTGCGCGTGATCCGCCGGCTCGCCAACAATGCCGGCGCGCGCTTCTCGGAGGCCGGCTATTCCGGCATCGTCGCGCGCGCGGAAAGCGACGACGAGCTGGTCGAAATCCTGGGACTGCGCATCGATCTTCCGACCAAGTTCCTGCGCGAGCTCTTGCACCGCGCCAAGGATGCCGTGCGCGCCCGCCTGCTCTCGATCGCACCGCCGGCGCTGCAGGAGGAGATCCGCGAGGTGCTCGACGAGATCGCGCGCGAGGAGCCTGCGGTGCGACGCGGCTTCGGCATTGCCGAACAGCTCGTCAAGCTGATGAAGGAGCTGAACGAGCTGGACGACGCGGCGGTGTTCAAGTTCGCCGAAGCGGGCAAGTTCGACGAGGTGATCGTCGCGATCGCCCTGCTCAACGACGTCGAGCCCGAGATGATCGCGCGGCTGATGGAGGGGCACCGCTCCGACCTGATCCTGATCCCCTGCCGCGCAGCCAGGCTGAACTGGCCGACGGTGGAGACGATCCTGAGCAACCGGCCGGCCGCGCAACCGATCTCGGCGCAAACCATGGAGCAGGCCCAGCGCGATTTCCGCCGTCTGTCGATCGAGACCGCCCAGCGCACCGTGCGCTTCTGGCAGCTCCACAACCGGATCGAGAAGCCGGCGGAAGGGCGTGCGGCGCCGTAAACCGCAACAGTGCCGTCATTGCGACCGCAGCGAAGCAATCCATCTCACCGCTTGTGGAGGCATGGATTGCTTCGCTGCGCTCGCAATGACGTGGAGAGGGCACAGAGCACTCGCAGAAGCCGTAGGGTGGGCAAAGCACAGCGTGCCCACCATCACGAGCGGAGTGCTGAAGGTGGGCATACTTGCGTTCTGCCCACCTTACTTCTTGATCGCCGCTTAGTTCTTCGTCTTGTCGACCAGCGCGCCCTTCTTGATCCAGGGCATCATGTCGCGCAGCTTGGCGCCGACTTCCTCGATCGGGTGCTGGGCGAGCTTGGCGCGGGTGGCCTTGAACGAGGTCTGGTTGACCTTGTTCTCCAGCATCCAGTCGCGGGCGAACTTGCCGCCCTGGATGTCGGCGAGAACGCGCTTCATCTCGGCCTTGGTCTCGGCCGTCACGATGCGCGGACCAGTGACGTATTCGCCGTATTCGGCAGTGTTTGAGATCGAGTAGTTCATGTTGGCGATGCCGCCTTCATAGATCAGGTCGACGATCAGCTTCACTTCGTGCAGGCACTCGAAATAGGCCATCTCCGGCGCATAGCCGGCTTCGACCAGCGTCTCGTAGCCGCCCTTGATCAGCTCGACCAGGCCGCCGCAGAGCACCACCTGCTCGCCGAACAAATCGGTCTCGCATTCCTCTTTGAATGTGGTCTCGATGATGCCGGCGCGGCCGCCGCCGATCGCGGAGGCGTAGCTCAGGCCGAGATCATGCGCGTTGCCGGAGACGTCCTTGGCGATCGCGATCAGGCAGGGCACGCCGCCGCCACGCTGATATTCGGAGCGCACGGTGTGGCCGGGGCCCTTGGGGGCAATCATCAGGACGTCGAGATCGGCACGCGGGTCGAGCAGGTTGAAGTGGACGTTGAGGCCGTGCGCGAACACCAGCGCCGCGCCCTTCTTCATGTTGTCGTGCAGGTGCTCGCGATAGATGTCGCCCTGCAATTCGTCGGGGGTGAGCATCATCACGAGGTCGGCCCATTTGGCGGCATCCGCAACGCTCAGCACCTTGAAGCCGGCAGCCTCAGCCTTCTTGGCCGAGGCCGAGCCCGGACGCAGCGCGATCGACACTTCCTTGACGCCGGAATCCTTCAGGTTGAGCGCATGGGCGTGGCCTTGGCTGCCATAGCCGACGATGGCGACCTTCTTGCCCTTGATCAGGTTCAGGTCGGCATCGCGATCGTAATAAACTCGCATCGTAGTTTCCTCTTGAGGGGGCCGAACATCGGCCGATGGATTTGGGCTTGCAGGTGGATCAAGACCGCCGGCGCCCGCGAATTTCCGGCGTGGTCTAGAGCATTTTTCGGCTCAGGGGAAACCCTGTTCTCGCATGGCGCGCTGCGGCATCATGCGTCCATGAAGACCGGGTAGAGCGAGGCGAGCAACAGGATCGCCATCACGATATTGAAAGCGCGGACCGCCTGGCGCGAGGTCAGGATCGGCCGCAGCGCGGTGCCGAACAGCGCCCAGGCGATGCAGGACAAGGTGCCGAGGATCAGGCTCAAGCCGACCTGGATCGCGATATTCCAGGGGAATGCGGCAATCGCCGCATAGGCGGTGATGGTACCGATCACCATCACCCAGCCTTTGGCGTTGACCCATTGGAACATGGCCGCGCCCCAGAAGGTCATCGGGCGGCCGCTTCCGTCACCGGACTCCGGCGAGGATGGCTCGGCCATCGCGATCGCGGCGGCAAGATAGATCAAATAGGCGACGCCGATATATTTGAGGATGGTCTGCAGCACGGGATAGGCGATGAAGACGGTGCCAAGGCCAAGCCCGACGGCGCCGACCATGAACGCAAATCCGACCGTGATGCCCGCCATATGCGGCACCGTGCGGCGGAAGCCGTAAGTCAATCCCGAGGACAGCAGCATGATGTTGTTCGGCCCCGGCGTGAAGAACATCACCACGGCGAACATCACGAAGGCGATCAGAACCGACTGCGACATGACACCACTCATGCGATCTTCGTCTGGGGTTGCGGACTTCTCGAGAACAGCATGATGGCGATGCCGCCGATGACGGCGGCCATGCCCGCTAGCCGCAGCGGCCCGAACCGTTCGCCGAACACGATGCTGGAGGCGGCGGAGCCGACGAACGGCACCAGGAGCGCGAACGGCACCACCTGCGCCGCCGGATAGTCGCGCAAGAGCCGACCCCACAGCCAATAGGCGATGCTGGTTGAGACGGCGCCGACGAACAGCATGCAGGCGATACCGGCCATCGACATCTGCGACAGCGCTTGCCAGGTCGGCTTCACCCCGAGGGTGACCAGCGACAGCGCGAACAGGGGAACGGCGGCGCAGAGGCACAGCCATGCGAACAGATCGAACATGCGCGCACCCTGCGCGGGCCGCAGCAGGAGATTGCCGACTGCGAAACAGATCGGGGAGATCATCAGGATCGCGAACGCGCCGGCACTGAAATCACGGCCGACGGTGCCGGAGATCATCAAGAGGCCGATCGCGGCAATGCCGGTGCCGACCATCTGCATCCGGCTCGGCCATTCGCCGAAAATGATGGCGGCGAAGGCGATCGTGAACAGCGCCTGGCTCTGCACGATCACGCTGGTGAGGCCGACCGGCATGCCATGCGCAATGGCGATCGACTGCGCCAGGAACTGGCCGAGGAACAGGTTCAGGCTGATCGCGATCAGAAGCGGCCAGGACACTTTCGGCTTGCGCAGGAACAGGCACGGCACCGCCGCGATCCCAAAACGCAGCGCCGTCATCAATTCCGGCGGCAATTCGTCAAGCGCGATCCGGCTGGCGACGAAGGCAAGCCCCCAGATCACCGCGACCATGACGGCGATGCAGACGTCGGCCGGTTTCATTGGCTCGTCTTTTCCAGCTCTTTGGTTCTAGCTCTTCTGTTCCGGCTTCGGCTTGCGCAGGAGATAGGTGCCGTGCAGCGGCGCGTGGTAGTCGGCGGAGACCAGGGTGAAGCCGACCTCCGTCAGCATGCGTTCCATGACCCAACCGAAGGTCGAATATTCGTCGCGCATGTGCGTCACCACGCCCTCGCGCTCGAAATCATGGTTCTTGATGGAAAAATCGGCCCAGCCCTCGACGTCGCGCTCGACGCCGTCGGGCATGCTGACGAACACGATGTCGCGCAGATAGAACTCGCAGCCCGGCTTCAGCGCGTTGAAGATCCGCGACAGCGCCACCGCTTTCCAGAAATCCGGCAAATGATGCAGCGTGAATTCGCTGACGATCAGGTCATAGGAATTCGGCTGATAGGCGAAGCTGAGAAGTCCCGCCGGCTGGGTGCGGATGCGCGCCCTGCGGTCGCGTGCATAGATATTGGCGAGCGTCAGCATCGCCGGCGAGATGTCGATCGCGTCGACGTCGGCGCCCATCAGCGCCGCTTCGCAGGCGAGCACACCGTTGCCGCAACCGATATCGGCGACGCGCCAGCCCGGCTTGACGCCGAGCATGTTGAGCGTCTCGCGGGCGCGGACGTCGCTGTCGTCATCGCGGCCATAGATCGAGGCGACCGCGGTATCGATGCCGACTCTACGTCTTTGCGTGTAGTACCAGTCGCGCGCCAACATGGTTCACATCCCTTCCGGCCCGCGTCCGATCGCGGCGACGCCCGTGCGTGACACCTCGACCAGGCCGAGCGGGCGCATCAGGTCGATGAACTGATTGATCTTGGCGGTATTGCCCGTGATCTCGAACACAAAGCTCTCGGTGGTGGCATCAATGACCCGTGCCCGGAACGCATCCGCGAGCCGCAGCGCCTCGACGCGGTGGTCGCCGGTACCGCGCACCTTCACCATTGCGAGCTCGCGCTCGATCGAGCGTCCCGACAGCGTCATGTCGACGACGCGGTAGACCGGGATCATGCGGTCGAGCTGATGCTTGATCTGCTCGATCACCATCGGCGTGCCCGTGGTCACGATGGTGATGCGCGAAAGATGTTTCTGGCTCTCGGTCTCGGAGACGGTGAGGCTTTCGATGTTGTAGCCGCGGCCGGAGAACAGCCCGATGACGCGCGCGAGCACGCCCGGCTCGTTCTGCACGAGCACCGAGAGCGTGTGCGACTCGTTCGGATCGTGGCGCTCTTCGAGGAAGTAGGCGGATGCGGGCTGGTTCATGGTCGTCCCCTCAAGGATTGCTCTGTCACGCCATCGCCCGCTCGGCGATGGCGGCGTCCGTCCCGACCCACTGGCGGAACAGATCGAAATCGATATTGCCGCCGCTCAGGACCAGGCCGACGCGCTTGCCTTGCAGCCTGTCCCGCTCCTGCAGCGCCGCTGCGAGCGGCGCGGCGCCGGCGCCTTCGGCGAGGTTGTGCGTATCGGTCCAGTAACACCGGATGGCGGCGCCGACCTCGTCGTCGCTAACCTGCACGATGCGGGAGGCACCCTTGCGGATCATCGCGAGCGCATCGGCCTCGGGAATCCGGGTCGCCATACCGTCGGCGCGGGTGTTGGCGGTCTCGGTGGTGACGAGCGCGCCGGCGGCGAACGACAGCGCATAGGACGGCGCCTCCGTCGACTGCACGCCGACGATCTCGGTCTTCAGGCCGAGGAGATCGCGGACACGGATGCAGCCGCAGATGCCGGAGCCCTGCCCGATCGGCACATAGAGCAGGTCGAGGTCCGGTGCGGCCTTGAACAGCTCCAACGCATAGGTCGCAACGCCCAGCACCAGGTCGGAATGGAACGCCGGCACCATGTGCAGGCCCGCGCTCTCGGCGCGCCGCACCGCCTCCTCCCGCGCCGCCTGAAAATCCTCGCCGTGTTCGACCAGCTCGGCGCCGAAGGCGCGCATGGCGCGTTTCTTCTCGACCGAATTGCCATGCGGCACGTAGATCGTCGCAGGGACATTATTACGACGCGCGGCGAAGGCGAGACTCTGGCCGTGATTGCCGCGCGTCGCCGAGATGATCCCTCGCGTATCGGGCTGCTCGCGCTTCAGCCGATCGAGATAGACGAGCCCGCCGCGCACCTTGAAGGCGCCGGTCGGCGTGTGGTTCTCATGCTTGACCAGGACATTCGCACCCAGCCGCTCAGCTAGCAGCGGCCAGGCATACACCGGCGTCGGCGGCACCACCATGCCGACAACCGCCTGCGCGCGCTCGAGCTGTTCAAGGTCGAACATCAGTCCATCTCACACCAGCGCCTTGCCGCCGGCGAAGGCGGTCGCGGTTGCCTCGTCGGTCGCCTCCTCCGGCAACAACATCTCGTTGTGCGCCTTGCCGGAGGGGATCATCGGGAAGCAATTCTCGAGCGCGGCGACGCGGCAGTCGAACAGCACCGGACGCTTGATCGCGATCATCTCCTTGATCGCGCCGTCGAGATCGGCCGGCTTGATCACCTGCAGGCCGACGCCGCCATAGGCCTCCGCGAGCTTGACGAAGTCAGGCAGCGCCTCGGTATAGGAATGCGACAGGCGGTTGCCGTGCAGAAGCTGCTGCCACTGCCGCACCATGCCCATGTACTGGTTGTTCAGGATGAAGATCTTGATCGGCAGCTCGTACTGGACCGCCGTCGACATCTCCTGGATCGTCATCTGCACCGAGGCGTCGCCTGCGATATCGACGACGAGACTGTCGGGATGCGCCACCTGCACGCCGACCGCGGCCGGCAGGCCATAGCCCATGGTGCCAAGACCGCCGGAGGTCATCCAGCGGTGCGGCTCCTCGAAGCCGTAGAATTGCGCCGCCCACATCTGGTGCTGGCCGACTTCGGTCGTGATGTAGGTGTCCTTGCCGCGCGTCAGCTCGAACAGGCGCTGGATCGCATATTGCGGCAGGATGATGTCGTTGTTCTTGCGGTAGGACAGCGAGTTGCGCGCGCGCCATTGCGCGATCTGCTGCCACCACGCCTTGATGTCCGGCCGCTTCGCTTCCGCCTTGAACACCTGCAGCAGGTCGCCCAGCACGTTGCCGCAATCGCCGATGATCGGCACGTCGACACGGATGTTCTTGTTGATCGAGGACGGGTCGATGTCGATGTGGATCTTCTTCGAGCCCGGCGAGAACGCATCGATGCGGCCGGTGATGCGGTCGTCGAAGCGCGCGCCGACGCACAGCATGACGTCGCAATCATGCATGGTCATGTTGGCTTCGTAGGTGCCGTGCATGCCGAGCATGCCGAGCCAGTTCTTGCCCGATGCCGGATAGGCGCCGAGGCCCATCAAGGTTGACGTGATCGGGAAGCCGGTGAACTCGACGAGATCGCGCAGCAGCTTGGAGGCCTCAGGGCCGGAATTGATGACGCCGCCGCCCGAATAGATCACCGGCCGCCTGGCGGACGCGAGCAGTGCCACGGCTTTCCGGATCTGGGCCTCATCGCCTTTGACACGCGGCGCGTAGGAGATGTGAACGTCGGACTTGCGCGGCGGATGATAGGTGCCGACCGCGAACTGCACGTCCTTCGGCACGTCGACCACGACCGGGCCCGGACGGCCGGAGGTCGCCACGTAGAACGCCTCATGCAGGACCTTTGCGAGGTCGTTGACGTTGCGCACCAGCCAATTGTGCTTGGTGCAGGGGCGCGTGATGCCGACCGTGTCGCATTCCTGGAACGCGTCGTTGCCGATCAGATGGGTCGGCACCTGGCCGGTGATGCAGACCAGTGGAATCGAATCCATCAGCGCGTCGGTGAGCGCCGTCACCATATTGGTGGCGCCGGGGCCGGAGGTCACCAGCACGACGCCGGGCTTGCCGGTCGAGCGCGCATAGCCCTCGGCCGCGTGGCCGGCGCCCTGCTCGTGCCGCACCAGGATGTGCTCGACCTCGCTCTGCTGGAAGATCTCGTCATAGATCGGCAGCACCGCGCCGCCGGGATAGCCGAAAAGGTGCTGCACGCCATGATCGATCAGCGCGCGGACGATCATCGCGGCTCCCGTCATCTGGTTCGGATCGTGGCTCTTGTCTTTCATGGCTGGCTCCGGATGCGCGGTTTCTTGCGCGGCGTTAGGTCTTTGATTTGGGAAATAAAAAAGGGCCCGAGAGGCCCCATGCACACCGCCTGTCTGTCAGATGGCCGCTAGCCATCCCCGGCGGTGTGCCTGGGTACGACGACGATGAGTTTGGTAATAATGTTACGCATGGACCGGCTCAGGCTTCCCAAAGGTTGCGCGACCATACCGACCAATGCCCGAATGTCAAGGCAGGGACGCGTTCAGCGCGACTTTTCGTAATGTAGCGGGGTTCCTGGCGTTCGGCGAGTGTGAAATTGTTGTTCCCAGCCATGCGAGATTGGCCCCACAATGCGGTGCGCGCAGCGCGAACCCGGAATCTCGAGGTTCCGGGTTCGCTCCTTTCAGTCGCGCCCCGGAACGACGTTGTCCACCCATCCCCTCGCCGCTTCCGGCGCCACCCATTCGAATTCCGGCAATTGGTGGCGGAACCAGGTGAATTGGCGCTTGGCGTAATGGCGGGTGTCGGCGCGGCCGATCTCGAATGCCTCCTCGCGGCTGATCTCGCCCTTGAGGTGCCGGATCACGGCCGGCACGCCGTGGGCCTTCATCGCCGGCAGCAAGGGATCAAGATCGCGCGCCGCGAGCTTTGCGACCTCGTCCAGCGCGCCAGCGTTCAGCATCGCCTCGAACCGGGCATCGATCCGGGCATAGAGCTTGTCGCGCTCGGGCGCGAGGAACAGCGCGGAGAACTCGCCCGGCGGCAATAGCGGCGGCAGGCCGTCGCGATGCCAATCGGTCAGCGAGCGGCCGGTCGCCTCTACGACTTCGAGCGCGCGGGCGATGCGGGTGCGGTCCCGCGGCTTCAGGCGCTCGGCATAGGCGGGATCGCGCCGGGAAAGTTCCGCATGCAGCGCCTCGACGCCGTCACGCTCAAGCCGCTCGCGCACAACCTCGCGCACCTCGGCAGCGATCGGCGGCACCGCCGACAGCCCGCGGGTGAGCGCCTTGAAATACAGGCCCGATCCGCCGATGAAGATCGGCAGCCGGTTCTCGGCGCGCACCTCGGAAAGCACCTTCGCGGCATCCGCGACCCAGGCGCCGGCGGAGAAATTCGTAGCTGCGTCGACATGGCCGTAGAGCCGGTGCGCGACCAGCGCCTCCTCCTCGACCGTCGGCCGCGCCGTGATGATGCGGAGGTCGCGATAGACCTGCATTGAGTCGGTGTTGATCACGACGCCGCCGGCTTTTTGCGCGAGATCGAGCGCCAGCGCCGACTTGCCGCTGGCGGTCGGCCCTGCGATAAGCACCGCTCTTGTCCCAGCTTTCGAAGCCGCCGCCATGTCGCTTGTCGCCACCCTCATCTGCAATCCCGCCAATCCGGCGCTCGACTCCACCATTGTCGACGGCGCGCTGGCCGTCCTGCCGTCGCCCGGCGCGGCAGAGTGGCTGTTCGACGAAGTCGCCATCGACATCCCCTTTGATGGCAGCGAGGATATCAAGGCGATCGAAGCCCGCCTGCAAGAGGCGCGCGGCGACCTGCCGATCGATATTGTGGTGCAGCCTCGCGCCTTCAGGCGCAAGAAACTTTTTCTCGCCGACATGGATTCCACCATGATCGGCCAGGAATGCGTCGACGAGCTCGCCGATTTCGCCGGGATGAAGGAGCACGTCTCAAAAATCACCGAACGCGCGATGCGCGGCGAGATCGCCTTCGAGCCGGCGCTGCGCGAGCGCGTCGCGCTATTGAAGGACCTGCCGGTCAGCGTGGTCGACGAGGTCCTGGAGAAGCGCATCACGCCGACGCCGGGCGGCCGCGAACTGGTGATGACCATGCGCGCCAATGGCGCCTGGACCTGCCTGATCTCGGGCGGCTTCACGCTGTTCACGAGCGCCATCGCCGCCAAGATCGGCTTCCAGGAGAACCGTGCCAACGAGCTGATCGCGCAAGGCGGCAAGCTCGTGGGCGAAGTGAAGGAGCCGATCGTCGGCCGCGCCGCCAAGCTCGCCACGCTGATCGAGCTGCGCGAGGCCTTCGACCTCGATGCCATCGACACGCTGGTCGTCGGCGACGGCGCCAACGACCTCGGCATGATCGAGGCCGCCGGCCTCGGCGTCGCCTACCACGCCAAGCCCGCGGTCGCAGCCGCCGCGGCGGCGCGGATCGACTATGGCGACCTCACGGCGCTGCTCTACGCACAGGGCTATCGGCGGGATGAGTTCGTGGAGGGGTAGGCTCCTCGACCGTCATGCCCGGGCTTGACCCGGGCATCCATCCACTTGAAAGAAGGCGATGGATTGCCGGGTCAAGCCCGGCAATGACAACTCCTACTGCACGCTCAGCGCCACGAAGCGCAGTTCGCCGTCGCCGTTGGAGACGAGCAGGAGGACCGACTTCTTGCCGTCCTTCTTCAACTGGTCGACGCGCTTCTTGATGTCGGCGGCGTTAGCGACCGCTTCCTGCGCGACCTCGACGATGACGTCGCCGGCGGACAGGCGCTTTTCGGCGGCATCGGAGGAGCCATCGACGCCGGTGATGATCACGCCCTTCACGCTGTCCTTGATCTTGTACTTGGTGCGGAGATCCTTGTTCAGCGCCGCAAGATCGAGCCCGAGCGCCTTCTGCGTCACCGGCTTCTCCGCCGGCTCATCCTTGGTCTTGGCGTTGGCCTGCTGCACCTTGTCGGTGTCCTCGAGCCGGCCGAGCGTGACCCGCTTGGTCTCCTCATTGCCCTTGCGGATGACGACAACGTCGACTTCCTTGCCGACGGCGGTGTCGGCGACGACGCGCGAGAGATCCTTGGGATCCTTGACGTCCTTACCGTCGAACTTGACCACGACGTCGCCAGGCTCGATGCCCGCGGGTTTCGCCGGCCCCTTGTCGTCGACGCCGGCAACCAGCGCACCACGCGCCGGCTTGATGTTGAGGCTGTCGGCGATCTCGTCGGTGACCTGCTGGATTCGCACGCCGAGCCAGCCGCGGCGCAGCTCGCCAAATTTCTGCAGTTGATCCACGACGGCAGCGACCGTCTTCGACGGCACGGCAAAGCCGAGGCCGATCGAGCCGCCGGTCGGTGAGATGATCAGCGTGTTGACGCCGACCACTTCGCCTTCGAGGTTGAACAGCGGTCCGCCCGAATTGCCGCGGTTGATGGCGGCGTCGGTCTGGATGTAGCTATCATAGGGACCCTGGCTGATGTCGCGATTGCGCGCCGACACGATGCCGGCGGTCACCGAGCCGCCGAGGCTGAAGGGGTTACCGATCGCGATCACCCATTCGCCGAGCCTGAGCTTGTCGGAATCGCCGAACTTCACCGCGGTCAGCGGCTTCGGCGGCTTGAACTTCAGGACGGCAAGATCCGTCTTCTTGTCGACGCCGACCAGCTCCGCCTTCACCTTGGTGCCGTCGTTCATGATGATGTTGATCTCGTCGGCATCGGCAATCACGTGGTTGTTGGTCACCACGATGCCTGCGGTGTCGACGATGAAGCCGGAGCCGAGCGAGTTGGTCTTGCGCGGCTGAAACTCGCCGTTCTTGTCCCCGCCCTTGCCGCCACCGGGGCCACGGCGGTTCTTGAAGAAGTCGTCGAAGAACTCCTCGAAGGGCGAGCCCGGCGGCAGTTGCGGCATGGCGCCGCCGCCCTTGGCCTCCACTGTCTGCGACGTCGAGATGTTCACGACCGCATCGATCACCTTTTCGGCAACGTCGGCGATGCCGTCGGGTCCTCGCGCGAAGGCCGCCGGCACCGAGGCAAGCATGCCGGCGGCGCCAATGGCGATCGCGGCTCCCATCAGGCGCAGGCGACGGCTCAAGGCGGGTCTGGCACCGGTCATGTCAGCTTCTCTCCAGGAAGTATGATATAGGGCCACAGTGCGCCCGAACGGGGTGGCCGCGCAAGCATTTGAGACAACCATTTCGGCGAAAAACCGGCGCCTTGCGGCTCACGATCGCGTTGGACCGACAAGTTCCGGGCAGCCAATTTTTTTCGTCATGCCCGGGCTTGTCCCGGCCATCCACGCGCTTTCTTTGTGGCGGCCAAGAACGTGGATGCCCGGGACAAGCCCGGGCATGACGATGCCTGCGTTCGCAGCGACCGCTACCGCCGCACCAGCCAGATCAGGATCAAGCCAGCCACTGCCGATCCGATCCCGACCACGCGCAAGACATTGTCCGGGGTTGCCAGCGCGCTTTTCATCGCGCGCCGCATCCAGCTCGGGCTTGCCGCGAACATCAGGCCCTCGAGCACGAACAGAATTCCCACACCGATGAGGAAGTCGGCGAACGCTATGGACCTCATCGGATGGCGACCTCTCGTCCGGGCGTTTCTTCTTGGCTAAAGGGCGAAGCGGATGCTTCGCCCTCGTGATGCGGTTACTGCTGCTTCGGCGCGGCGGCCGCTGCCGACGGACCGACGGACGGCGGACGGCCGGCCGCGCTGCCGAAATATTTGAAGAAATCGGAGTCCGGGCGCAACAGGAAACGGGTGTCGTTGGCGCGCAGACCGTTCTCATAGGCAGTCATCGAGCGGTAGAAGCTGAAGAAATCCGCGTCCTTGCCATAGGCCTCGGCGAACAGCCGGTTACGCTCGGCGTCGCCCTCGCCGCGCACCTGCTCGGCGGACGAATTGGCCTCTGCGACGATGACGGTTGCCTCACGATCCGCCTTGGAGCGGATCTCCTGCGCCTTCTGACCGCCTTGGGCGCGGAATTCGGCGGCCTCGCGCTGACGCTCGGTCTGCATCCGCTGGTAGACCGCCTGGCTGTTCTGCTCCGGGAGGTCGGCGCGGCGGATGCGGACGTCGACGACCTGGATGCCGTAGCCGTCGGCCTCGTGGTCGAGCTGGTCGCGGATCCGCGCCATCAACCTCTCGCGCTCGTCGCGGACGACGTTGATGAAGGTGACCTCGCCGAGCACGCGGCGCAGCGCCGCGTTGAGCAGCGTCGTCAACTGCACGTTGGCCGCCTGGATCGTGCCGACGCTCTGATAGAAGCGCAGCGCGTTCTTGATGCGGTAGCGAGCGAAGGCGTCAACCACCAGTCGCTTCTGGTCGGAGGCGATCACTTCCTGCGACGGGTTTTCCAGGTCGAGGATGCGCTTGTCGATCGAGATCACGGAATCGATAAACGGCGCCTTGAAGTTGAGGCCGGGCTCGGTGACGACGCGGACGGGCTCGCCGAGCCGGACCACCAGGACCTGCTCGGTCTGCTGCACGGTGAAGACCGAGCTGTAGCCGATGATGACCAGCACCAGCAGAATGATCAGCGCGGCAATGCCGGTGACGGGGGACCTCATCGCGTGCCTCCGCCCTGCTGCTGACCAGTGGTGGCGGACGGACGCCGCGGCGTCAGCTCGCTCAGCGGCAAATAAGGCACGATGCTGTTCTGGCCCGACGCGCCGCCGTCATAGACCAGTTTCTCGGAGCCACCGAGGATGCGTTCCATGGTCTCCAGATAAATGCGTTGCCGCGTCACGTCGGGGGCCTTCTTGTACTCGTCATAGACCTTCAGGAAGCGCGCACTCTGGCCCTTGGCCTCCGCCACCGCCTGCTCCTTGTAGCCTTCGGCCGCCTGCACGATCTGGGCGGCGCGGCCGCGCGCCTCCGGGATCACACGGTTGGCATAGGTCTGTGCCTCGTTCTGCAACCGCTCGAGGTCGGCCCGCGCGGCCTGCACGTCGCGGAACGAGTCGATCACCTGCTGCGGCGGATCGACCTTCTGCATTTGCACCTGGGTGATCATGACGCCGGCGCCGTAGGTATCGAGCGTCTTCTGCATCAGTTCCTGCACGTTCTGCTCGGTGGTGGTGCGCGCGCCGGTGAGGATCGGCTGGATCTGCGACCGGCCGATCACCTCGCGCATGGCGCTCTCCGCCACCGCCTTCACGGTGCCCTCGGGATTCTGGATGTTGAACAGGAAGTCGCCGACGCCGTCGGGCTTGATCCGCCACAGCACGGTGAAATCGACGTCGACGATGTTCTCGTCGCCGGTCAGCATCAGGCTCTCTTCCGGAACGTCGCGCATGGTGCGGCCGCGCCGCGCCGGGTCGTCGATCAGGGTCATGCCGATCGAAATGGTGGAGACGCGCAGCGCCTTCGGCAGCAGCACTGTCTCAATCGGATAAGGCAAATGATAGTTCAGGCCCGGCTGCACCGTGCGCACATGCTTGCCGAAGCGCAGGACGACGCCGAGCTCTTCCGACTGCACCCGGAAGAAGCCGGACAGGCCCCAGATCGCGAGCGCGCCGACGACGACAAGCGCGATCCCCATGCTGCTGAAATGACCGCCGGGCAAGAGCTGCTGCAGGCGGTCCTGGCCGCGGCGCAGGAGGTCCTCAAGATCCGGCGGGCGCGGTCCGGGCGATTGCGGTCCGGTGCCCCATGGTCCCTTCGGACCCGAGCCCCACGGCCCCCCGCCTTGATTCTTCCACGGCATTAACGCTTCTCCTCGGCAAGCCCGGGATGGATGATGGACGCCCGGCCTCGTCAGTCGCCCGGCTTTATAGGGGACCGGATGGCCCCTTACAACGCAAGCTTCCAAGCTGAACGAGCTATGCCTGCGGACATAATTGTCAATGCAAACATTGGCTAGCGGGGTTAACGCTTGATCCGCCGGCGATATGTCACATAGGAAAAATCGACGCTGTCATGCGGCCCGGCCGGATTTCGCACCCGCGCCACTTCTTCCCATTTCGCCGTGTCAATTGTGGCGAAATACGTATCACCTTCCGGCCGCGCATGCACTTCGGTAATTTCGAGCCGGTCGGCGCTATCGATCCATTGCGCGTAGATCTCGGCGCCGCCGATGACGGCGATCTCGGTGGCGAAACGCCGCAGCGCATCGCCGAGCGCGATCGCACGGGCGTTCTCGAACGACTGGGTGACGATCGCGCCGGGAGCGCGATAGTCCACGTCGCGCGTCACCACGATGTTGGTCCGACCGGGGAGCGGCCTGCGCAGGGACTCGAAGGTCTTGCGCCCCATCACCACCGGCCTGTTCATGGTGATGGCCTTGAAGCGCTGCTGGTCGCTCTTCAAGCGCCACGGGATCGCATTGTCGCGCCCGATCACGCCGTTCTCGGCAACCGCTGCGATCAGCACGATCTCAAGAACTGAATTCATTCCGCGGCAATCATGCAGCGAGGCGATACACCAATGCATCGTCTATAAGCACACCGTTGATCAGATTTCGACTGAAACGAATCGTCGAAATGCCGTCTACCTTGATAATACTACCCATTGCGGCAAGCATTTCGTCCTGGGGTGGAACGAGCTTTACTCTCGATAGGTCGAGCCGCTTTCTCAAATCGCCTCGGTCATCGAGAGCGACGGCCATCTCAAGCAAAGCTTGTTGCAAGTTTTTCTCTGCCTTCGGGGTACGGATAACGAGCCGCCACTCCTCG
Source organism: Bradyrhizobium sp. Leo114 (assembly GCF_055229415.2). NCBI lineage: Bacteria > Pseudomonadati > Pseudomonadota > Alphaproteobacteria > Hyphomicrobiales > Nitrobacteraceae > Bradyrhizobium > Bradyrhizobium sp. Leo114. The sequence goes on from NZ_JBUYEN020000058.1 coordinate 26,343, forward strand.
ACGTCAGGAAAGAATATCCAGGCAGCACCAGTCACCGGAAATCTTGCTTCGTCGAGAATTCGGACGAGTTCACTGCCCATATCGATATCTGCGTCTACCAAAACTGCTGCAGCCATTTCATGACCCCGAATTCTGGATTCTCGACAGCATCTCTCATGGCAGCCGCCGTTACCGCATCAATCATATCATATCGGGACTCGACCGACCATTCGGTCGCGATAGCCCAGCGAACGTCGAATTCACGATTTTCACGTTCTGTTTTGAGGAACTCAGCAAGACCTGCCAGACCTACTAGTTTGGTTATTTCATGATCGAGAAAGCCGCGCAAAACCGCTTTATCCGGTACAGTCTCGGCCACCATCTGGCGCGCTATGCAGGCCTTCAGGCCAAGCTCGATGCCGTAACCATAAAGATAGTAGGAGTTCGAGAAGCGACTATTCTCGTACAAGAGACGGGCATCCTCAATCTTAGCCAGCGCCAAACGCTGCAGTGTTCCTCTGGGCAGCGCCGCCATCAGCGCGCCCCGTCCGCCAGCGCCTGCAGCGCCGGGCCGGTGACGCGGCACAGCGTCCATTCGTCCATCATCACGGCGCCGAGCGATTTGTAGAATTCGATCGAGGGCGTATTCCAGTCGAGCACGGCCCACTGCAATCGCGCCCAGCCGTTGGCGACACATTCCCTCGCAAGATGGACGAGCAGCGCCTTGCCGATGCCCTTGCCGCGCAGCGCCGGGCGGACGAACAGATCCTCGAGATAAATACCGTGGCTTCCAGCGAAGGTGGAGAAATTGACGAACCAGACGACAAAGCCCGCAGGTTCGCCGTCCCACTCCGCGATATCGCAAATGAGCCGCGGATTATCGCCGAACAGCGCGCCGGCGATATCGGCTTCACTGGCCTTCATCTCGTGCAGCAGCTTCTCGTATTCGGCAAGCTCGCGAACCAACGAATGGACGAGCCCGGCTTCATCGGCGCGCGCGCGGCGGATTGTCAGCGACATCCTTAAGCGCTCATACCGCGACTTCCGCTTTGATATGCGGGTGCGGGTCGTAGCCCTCGAGTTTGAAGTCCTCGTAGCGGAAGGCGAAGATGTCCTTGACCTCGGGATTGATCTTCATCACCGGCAGCGGCCGGGTCGGACGCGTGAGCTGCAGCCGCGCCTGCTCGATATGGTTGGAATAGAGATGCGTGTCGCCGAGCGAGTGCACGAAATCGCCGAGCTTCAGTCCCGTCACCTGCGCCACCATCATGGTGAGGAGCGCATAGGACGCGATGTTGAAGGGCACGCCGAGGAAAACATCGGCGGAGCGCTGGTAGAGCTGGCAGGATAGTTTGCCGCCTGCGACATAGAACTGGAACAGGCAGTGGCAGGGCGGCAGCGCCATCTTGTCGACGTCGGCCGGATTCCAGGCGCTGACGATCAGGCGGCGCGAATCCGGATTGCGCTTGATCATGTCGATCACGTTCGCGATCTGGTCGATGCTGCGGCCGTCGGGCGCCGGCCAGGAGCGCCATTGCGAACCGTAGACCGGGCCGAGATCGCCATTGGCGTCGGCCCATTCATCCCAGATGGTGACGCCGTTGTCGCGCAGATATTTGATGTTGGTGTCGCCAGCCAGGAACCAGAGCAGTTCATGCACGATCGCCTTCAGCGGCAACCGCTTGGTCGTCAGCATCGGGAAGCCGGCCGACAGGTTGAAGCGCATCTGGTGGCCGAAGATCGACAGCGTCCCGGTGCCGGTACGGTCGTGCTTCTCCGCGCCATCGGCGAGGATGCGTTCGAGCAGGTCGTGATACTGGTTCATGGCGTGAGCTTCGGGCCTTTCGGGAACGGCGAATGTACCGGCCGCAAACGGCCGTCGACACGGCGATTCGGCCTTCCCTGGCGATTATACCCCGAAAAATGATGGCCCATTCTTAAACGACAAGGGCGGAACCCGCGTTCCGCCACTTGCTTTTCTCGCCGTCATTCCGGGGCGCGCGGAGCGCGAGCTATGATGTGCAATTGCACATCAGAGAATCCATTTCGCCGCCGGCGCATGCCGCCCGATGGATTCCGGGCTCGTCCTTCGGACGCCCCGGAATGACGGCGAGATGTCCCGGGTTGCGCTTCGCTCCACCCGGGCTAGCGATTAGCCAGCTGGCTTGAGCACCGGGGTCCACTTCTTGATCTCGTTATTGACCAGCGTCCCCAGCGCCTCCGGCGAGCGGTCGGCGGGCTGCGGGATGACGCTGCCGAGCTCGAGCAGGCGCTTGCGGACGGTCTCGTCGTCCAGCGCCTTGACGGCTGCCGCGTTCAATTTGGCGATGATCGGCGCCGGCGTGCCCTTGGGCGCGAAGATCGCGTTCCAGGCCTGGGCCTGGAAGGCCGGGAGGCCGGCCTCGGCCGTGGTCGGGACGTTCGGCAGCGACGGGTTCCGCTCGGGGGTCGCAATCGCATAGGCCTTGATGGTGCCGGCATTGATCTGTGGCACGGCGTTGACGATCTGGTCGCACATATAGTCGACCTGCCCGGCCACCAGCGCGTTCATCGCCGGGCCCGTGCCGTTGAAGGGCACGCCGACCGGCTCGATGCCGAGGACCGAATTCAGGAGCTGGCAGGAGACGTGGGAGACCGAACCGACGCCGGCATGCGCCGCGTTGACCTTCTCGGCGTTGGCCTTCACGTAAGTCACGAATTCCTTCAGGTCCTTCGGCGGAAAGTCCTTGCGCGCCAGGATCAGGATCGGCGTGCCGGCCAGGAGCCCCACCGGCTCGAAGCTCTTCTCCGGATGGTAGGCCAGATTGGGATAGAGGGGCACCGAGGCCGCGTGCGTCCCCATGTGCCCCGTGATCAGCGTATAGCCGTCATTGGCGGCGCGCGCCGCGCGTGCGCTCGCCGTGGTGCCGCCAGCTCCAACCACGTTCTCGATGATGATGCTCTGGCCGAGCGTTTGCGCCATATGGCCGGTGACGATGCGCGCGATGACGTCGGTCGGGCCGCCAGCCGCGAACGGCACGATCATGGTGATGCTGCGCGTCGGATAGTCCTGCGCGCGCGCCGGCGCGACAACAGCCGACAGCAAGGCTGCCAGCGCGAGAGAAGCACCCGCAAGCGAGCGACCATACCAATTCATCAAGATCCCCTGAGGTCCGTTAAACGAAAATGCCGGCCAAACGGCCGGCATTTCTTTTCATACCCAACTTCTGGGAGTCGATACGACTTCCGCCTGCGACACGCCGACGCAGGCTGGGTCTCAGGTCACCCCTCGGACTCCACGAACACCTCGTCGCGCTTGGCGCGCAGGGTCGGCAACACCGCCAGCACCAGCAGGCCGGCGGCGATCGCCAGCAGCACCGCCGACAGCGGGCGGCTGACGAACACGCTCCAGTCGCCGCGCGAGATCAGGAGCGCCCGGCGCAGGTTCTCCTCCATCAGCGGCCCGAGCACCATTCCGAGCAGCAGCGGCGCCGGCTCGAAATCGTGCTTGATCAGCCAATAGCCGACCAGGCCGAACACGCCGGCCAGAATGACGTCGACCGGGGCGTTGTTCACGGAGTAGATGCCGATCGCGCAGAAGATCACGATCGAGGGGAACATCAGCCGGTACGGCACGCGCAACAGCCGCACCCAGATGCCGACCAGCGGCAGGTTGATGATGACCAGCATCAGATTGCCGATCCACATCGAGGCGATCATGCCCCAGACCAGATCCGGCTGTTTCTGCATCACCTGCGGTCCCGGCACGATGCCGTGGATGGTCATCGCGCCGACCATCAGCGCCATCACCGCGTTGGGCGGGATGCCGAGCGTGAGCAGCGGGATGAAGGAGGTCTGCGCCGCGGCATTGTTGGCGCTCTCCGGCGCCGCCACGCCCTCGATCGCGCCGCGGCCGAACCGCGACGGATTCTTGGCGAGCTTCTTCTCCAGCGTATAGGCGGCGAAGGAGGCAATGACGGCGCCGCCGCCCGGCAGGATGCCGAGGATCGATCCCAGCACCGTGCCGCGTCCGATCGCTGGCGCGGAGTCGATGAGGTCCTTTCTCGTCGGCATCAGGCCGGTGATCTTCTGCTGCACCAGATCGCGGCTCATCTCGGCGCCGTGGTCGAGGTTGCGGATGATCTCCGCGAAGCCGAACACGCCCATCGCCACGGTGGCGAAGCCGAGGCCGTCGGCGAGCTCGGGGATGTTGAAGGCCATGCGGGACGCGCCGGTCTCGATGTCGGAGCCGACCATCGACAGCAGCAGCCCGAACACGATCATCGCGATCGCCTTCAGCACCGAGCCCTTTGCGAGCACCACCGCGAAGATCAGGCCGAGCACCATCAGCGAGAAATATTCGGCCGGCCCGAACGCCAGCGCGAGTTTCGTCAACGGCGCTCCCAGGATGGCAATCAGGACGGTGGCGACGCAGCCGGCGAAAAACGAGCCGATCGCGGCGATCGCCAGCGCCGGGCCGGCGCGGCCCTGCTTTGCCATCTGGTGGCCGTCAAGGGCAGTGACGACCGAGGTCGCCTCGCCCGGGATATTGACCAGGATCGAGGTGGTCGAGCCGCCATATTGGGCGCCGTAATAGATGCCCGCGAGCATGATCAGCGCGCCGACCGGCGGCAAGCCGAACGTGATCGGGAGCAGCATCGCCACAGTGGCGATGGTGCCGATGCCCGGCAACACGCCGACTAGCGTGCCGACAAGCGCGCCGATGAGGCACATCAAGAGATTGATCGGCGAGAAGGCGACGGCAAAACCGTGGGCGAGATTAGCAAAAAGATCGACCATCACGCCCTCACTGGATCAGGAAACGCGGGAACATCGGCATCGGCAGCCCCAGCACATAGGGGAACAGGAGTGCGCAAGCGAGCGTCAGGCAGGCGCCGACGATGATGGCCTCGATCCATCGCGTCTCATGCGAGCCGACTGTCGCGATCATGAAGCTTGCAAACGCCGACACCACCAAACCGAGTGGACGGATCGCGAGAGCGAAAAAGAGGATTGCGGCCATTACGAACAGCGGTCCGCGCCAGGAATAATGCGCCAATCCCGGTCCCTCGCTGAACAGCCCCGTCACCGCAATGCCGGCGCCGAGCGCAACCAACAGCACGCCGAACATCCGCGGAGCGGTGCCAGCGCCGAAGGAGAAGCCGCGCATGCCCTGGAGGTCACTTGAAGCCCATAGCGCCAGCAGCGCAAGCGCCATCAGCACGATGCCGCCGATATAATCCTGCGGCGCGCGGATCTTGACGAACAGCGTGACGATCGCAACCGCAAACAACGGATAGGAATAGATCAGCGCCAGCAGCACATCCGAGGAAAAGCCCTTCTTGGCGTCGACGGCGATCGATCCGAACACCGCGTTGGGTGCGGCGGATAGTAGCGCCCCGCCATGGGCGAGCAGCACCTGCGCCGGCCCGCGGCCCGTACCCACTCCGATGATCGTGCCGAGCGACCACACAAGCTCGAAAAGCTGCGGCGCCAATGCCAGCACGAAAATGCCGATGGCGGCGTTCGTGTTACGTGTGCTTGATGCGGTTTGGCCCATCGTTTCGGCCATGCATGTCTCCTCCGTGCCCGCACCGCGGGCCCTGTTATTCTATCGGCTGGATTTGCGACCTGCCCCGGCCTTGCCTAGCGATTTTCGTCAGATAACGCCAGCGAAACCGAGGACGCCCCCGGCCAGTAGCAGCCAAAAAGGGTTAAGCCGCGTCGCAAAGGCAACAATGGCCGTTATCACCGTCGTCAGAGCGGCAATCCAACTTTGGTCGGAGGTCCGGGCCAAAATGAACCCGCTCGCGGCCATCAGCCCGATCGAAAGCGGAACCAGTGCCGCCTGGATGATCGCCGGCCAGCGCGAATGGCGCGAGCGCGTAAGCAGCCCGCTCACATAATAGGCAAGCAGCGCGGTCGGCCCGCACATCGCAAGCGTCGCCGCCAGCGCACCGGCAATGCCGGCGACGGAGTAGCCGATCAGGGTCACGATCAGCACGTTCGGCCCCGGCGACAATTGCGAGATCGCAAAGACGTCGGCGAACTCCTTGTCGGTCATCCAGTGCCGGACCTCGACGGCGATCCGGTGCATTTCGGGGATGGCCGCATTGGCACCGCCGACGGCAAACAGCGACATCAGGCCGAACGTCCAGATCAGCGTCGCAATCGGGTTCGTATGCTCGTTCATGCCCGCCCCCGCTGGCGAATCAGCAGTGTCACGGCCAGGCTTGTGGGAACGGCGACCAGCAGCACCTCTGCCAACGGCAGCCGCAACACCCCGATGGCGACGAAGACCGCGACGAGGACCACGAGGCCGGCGATATCGCGCCGCTTGACCAGTGGCATCGTCATCTTGAGCATCACGGACAGCAGAAGGCCGACGGCGACGCAGGCTACGCCGGCGAGCGTCCGCCGCAGCGCTTCGATCTCGCCATAGTTCTTGTAGAGCGCCGCGAGCACGATCGCGATCAGCATCGGCGGGCCGACCAGCCCGGCAAAGGCCGCGATCCCGCCGGCAAGCCCCCGGAAGCGAGAGCCGAACACGAACGACAGATTGACGATATTCGGCCCCGGCAGGAAATGGCACAGCGCGAAGGTCTCGTTGAACTCGTCCGCGGTCATCCAGCGGTGCTGCTCGACAATGCCCCGGCGCGCCCAGACCAGAACCCCGCCGAACCCGGCCAGGGACATTTTTGCAAAAGCCACGAACAGTTCCCCCAGGCTGGGCTGGATGGGCGGGGTCGAGGCAGGAAGGTCCGCCACGGGAGCGGCGGCCGGCGGAGAATCGGAGGACATGACAAGAGCCTAAAATGCCGCATCCTGCCGGCCAAGGCGATAAACCGAAGCCGTTCCATGCACGAAACGCCGGGATGGGGCCGCCAAGGGTCTGTTTTTCCGTCGCTTTGCAGCCTATATTGGGGGTGCCGGCTTGCCGGCTATGGAAATAAACGACCGTCGAAATAAACCATTCGGACCCGGGGGCGGTACCCGGCGCCTCCACCAGAGCCCATGCGGAACGCAAGCCGTGGGTTCCGGCGGGGGCGAAATAGGATCGACGAGGGCGTAAAGGGCGTGTTTTTTCTCGGTATGGTTCCGCCGATATCGGGCCAATGCAATAGTTGCCAACGACAACTATGCTCCGGTTGCTCAGGCTGCGTAACGCAGTTTGAAAGACCACTTTAAAGCCCTAGCGGGTTAAGCTCCGCTAGGCGGGGTTCGGAGGCACCTGGCAACAGAAGCCTCCACTTCACATTCGCATGGTAAAGTGCGTGCATCCCAAGCGGGTGCTTGTGCCGCAAATTCGATCCGGAAGGCCTGCTGACCTTGGCTTGTGGCCGGGATACCATAGAGCTAAAGGCGAGTCGGGCGACCGGCATGCGGCCGGCCATTTTTGAACGCGACAGGACCATCATGGCGACCGATCACATCCGATATGACGTGCTGGCGCGGGACGCGCTGCGCGGGGTGGTACGCCACGTGCTGGCGGACGCCGCGGAGCACGGACTTCCCGGCGAGCATCATTTCTACATCACCTTCATCTCCAACGCCGACGGCGTGAAGATATCGCCGCGGCTGCTCGCGCAATATCCGCAGGAGATGACGATCATCCTGCAGCACCAGTTCTGGGACCTCGTGGTGACGGACGATCGTTTCGAGGTCGGACTTTCGTTCGGCGGCATTCCGGAACGGCTCGTCGTGCCCTTCGCCGCCATCAAGAGCTTCCTCGATCCCTCCGTGAAGTTCGGCCTGCATTTCGAACCGTCCGAGGAGGACGTCGCGCCCGAGAAGCCCGAGCCCAAGCTGCCTGCGGCTTCGCCTGCGCCACCGCCGCCCGAGACTGCTTCGCAAGAAAAGGAAGACTCGGACAAGCCGAGCGAAGGCGCCGAGGTGGTTCGGCTCGACCGCTTCCGCAAGAAATAATCTAAACACGCACCGATCATCGACGCTGTAGAATGAACGTTACGCCGCTTCACGGCGCAACGGACATTGGCAATGGCTCGATCAACATCCTCTTCACAAAAAAACAAAACCATCCGCGTCGAGACCGACAGTTTCGGTCCGATCGACGTCGCCTCCGATCGCTATTGGGGCGCGCAGACCGAACGCTCCCGGCAGAACTTCCGCATCGGCCGCGACCGCATGCCGATCGAGATCGTGCATGCGCTCGGCATCGTGAAACTGGCGGCAGCGCTCACCAACCGCGAGCTTGGCCTGATCGATGCGCGCCGCACCAATGCGATCACGCGTGCCGCGAAAGAAGTGATCGAAGGCAAGCTCGACGATCATTTCCCGCTGGTGGTGTGGCAGACCGGCTCGGGCACGCAGACCAACATGAACCTCAACGAGGTGATCGCCAACCGCGCCAACGAACTGCTCGGCTTTGAACTCGGCGCGAAGAAACCGGTTCATCCCAACGACCGCGTCAACATGAGCCAGTCGTCGAACGACTCGTTTCCGACGGCGATGCACATCGCGGCGGCGCAGGGAATTTTCGAGAGGCTGATTCCTGCGCTCGGCGAATTGCATCGCGAGCTGCGCCGCAAGGAGAAAGCGTTCGCGAAGATCGTCAAGATCGGCCGCACCCACACCCAGGATGCGACGCCGCTGACGCTGGGTCAGGAATTCTCCGGCTATGCCGCGCAGGTCGAGAGTGGCATCGCGCGGCTACGCACGGCGGCGAAGGATCTGTTGCCGCTCGCGCAAGGCGGCACCGCCGTCGGCACCGGCCTCAACTCCAAGCCACGCTTTGCGAGACTGTTCGCAAGGCACGTCGCCAAGATCACGAAGCTGCCGTTCATCAGTGCGCCGAACAAGTTCGAGGCGCTGGCCTCCAACGACGCCTATGTGCTGGTGCACGGCGCGATCAATTCGGTGGCGACCGGGCTGTTCAAGATCGCCAACGACATCCGCTTTCTCGGCTCGGGTCCGCGCTCAGGCCTCGGCGAACTGATCCTGCCGGAGAACGAGCCGGGCTCATCGATCATGCCGGGCAAGGTGAACCCGACGCAATGCGAGGCGATGACGATGGTATGCACGTACGTCTTCGGGAACGAAACCGCCGTCACCATCGCGGGCAGCCAGGGACACTTCGAGCTGAACGTCTACAAGCCGGTGTTGGCGTATTGCATGATGAGTTCCGTTCAGCTCCTGTCGGATGTTGTCCGCTCCTTCACCGAGCATTGCGTGGTCGGGATACGTGCCGACGAGAAACGCATCGGTGAGTTGATGCAGCGATCGCTGATGCTCGTCACTGCGCTTGCGCCGAAGATCGGATACGACAACGCCGCGAAAGTCGCGAAAGCAGCACATGCGCGCGGCACGACGCTCAAGGAAGAGGCGCTGCGGCTCGGCTATGTATCGGAACGTGAATTCGACTCCCTGGTGCAGCCGGACAAAATGACACATCCGGGTTAAGTGAAACTGCAAATTGCATAATTTTCCCGGGAAAAAACGGTGATGCGTTGCGCTGACTCGCTACGAATTAGCGCTAGCCCCGCGCGTGATATAATTATGGATCATAACGCCTAAAGAATAAGATCGGTTGCAGCGGGCGTTGCGTTGACGCATGGGACAGCAGCGAAATATAGGTTTTCGTGGGGCGAAGCTGACCTTTTGATGCTTATCACTAGGCGCTATATAGGGATTTCGGATGGGCATGTGCAGTGCTTGCGCGCAACTTGGCTGCGGCCTGTTTCGCCAACAGGCATTTGCGCCTTCGGATCGCTGGATGATGGGGCGAGCATGGGGGACGTGATCAACTTGAACCGAGCAAGAAAACAAGAGCAGCGCAAAGAAGCTGCGAAGCAGGCCGAAACCAACCGCGCACGATTTGGTCGCACCAAGTCCGAACGGAAAGCGGACGAGCTTCGCAAAGCGCGCGACGAGAAGCTGTTGGATCAGCATCGTATCGACGGCGGAGACGCATCATGAAATCGCCCGTCGTCAAACGTTCGATCGTGGTCGCAGGCCACAAAACCAGCGTCAGCCTGGAAGAAGCGTTCTGGAATGGCATGAAGGAAATCTCGGGCCTCCGGAACATGACGCTGTCGGAGCTGGTCGGCGAAATCGACAGCAATCGCCAGCAGGGCAATCTGTCGTCGGCGATCCGGCTTTTCGTGCTGGAGTATTTCCGTTCGCGCGCGGTCGCCGCGACGACGGTCCAGGCACCGGACAACAGGCCGCAAGCCTGATCCGTTGCAGATAGCCGGTGCTCAGGCACCGGCTTCACCGACAAACCTGAGTGGAGAGCGAAATGGATATCGCCAAGCTAACCGCGCCGCGAAACCTGTCCATTTCGGAAGCTCTCCATGCCTGCCTTTGTCGTCCTGGATTCCATCTCGCTTCACGCGCCTGACGGCCGCTCCCTGTTCGATGAGCTGACGCTCGCGATTGGACGCGAGCGCACCGGCATCGTCGGACGCAACGGCTGCGGCAAATCGACACTGCTGCGCCTGATCGCGGGCGAGATCGAACCGGCAGCCGGATCGGTTTACCGTGCCGGATCGATCGGCATGCTCGCGCAGATCGCCGACGAACGGGCGACGGTGGCGCAAGCCGTCGGCGTCGATAGCGAGCTCGCGTGCCTGCACCGGCTCGAGCGCGGTGACGGCACACTCGAGGATGCCGCCGCGGCTGACTGGACACTGGAACCACGACTACAGACCGCGCTGACGGAAGCGGGCCTGCCCACGCTATCGCTCGATCGCGCGGTGGCATCGCTCAGCGGCGGCGAGCGAACGCGCGTCGCGCTGGCGCGCCTGTTGATCCAGGCGCCTGACGTGCTGCTGCTGGACGAGCCCACCAACAATCTCGACGCCGACGGCCGCGAGGCGGTGGCGCAATTGCTCGGGCGATGGCAAGGCGGCATCGTGGTCGCAAGCCACGACCGTACGCTGCTCGAGCATGTCGACCGCATCGTCGAACTGACGCCGGTTGGCGTCACGATTTTCGGCGGCGCGTGGCCTGATTTCGCCGAGCAGCGCGACGCGGCGCGCTCGCGTGCGGAAACCGAACTGGAGCGGGCAGCTGACGCGCTGCGCAGCGCCGAGCGCGCGACGCAGAAGGCGCGCGAAAGAAAGTCGCGCCGCGACAAGGCGGGCCGAGCCTGGCGCGCCAAGGGCATCGAGGACAAGATGTTCATGGACCGCGAGATGGAACGCGCGGAGGCCAGCGCCGCCCGCGAAGGCCATCTTGCCGAGCGCCTGATCGGCGAGCGCGCGGATGCATTCGAGGAAGCCCGCGCGCGGGTGGAGATCGTGACGCCGCTGTCGATCGACCTGCCGAAGACCGCCCTTCCCTCCAATCGCGAGCTCGTCGCCTTCGACGGCGTGGCGATGGCCTTTGCCAACCGCCGCCTGTTCGGGCCGCTGTCGTTCGAACTGCGCGGCCCCGAGCGCGTTGCGATCGGCGGCGCCAATGGCACGGGCAAGAGCACATTGCTGCGCCTGATCACCGGAGAGGCGCAGCCGACCGCCGGCATGATCCATCGTCGCACCGAGCGGATCGCGATGCTCGACCAGCATGTCGGCCTGCTCGATGCCGGCACCGGCATCTTGGACAATCTGCGCCGGCTCAACCCGGAATTGTCAGCCAATGAAGCGCATGCCGCGCTGGCGCGATTTGCCTTCCGCAACAGGGCCGCATTGCAGATCGTGGATACGTTGAGCGGCGGCGAGCGCCTTCGCGCAGGTATGGCTTGCGTGTTCGCACGGCCGGAGCCGCCACTATTGCTGCTGTTGGACGAACCCACCAACCATCTCGACCTCGCCGCGATCGAAGAACTGGAAAGCGCGCTCCGCGACTTCGATGGCGCGCTGGTCGTCGTCAGCCACGACAGGGCATTCCTGCAGGCGATCGGGATCGAACGGGAGATTACGCTGTGAGGCGGCGAGCCCGGGTTCACCTCGCCCCGCTTGCGGGGAGAGGTCGAAATTCGAGCACAGCTCGAATTTCGGGTGAGGGGAGCCTCCGCGAGTCCTTCTGTCACCGTGCTCGCGGAGAGAGCCCCTCACCCCAACCCTCTCCCCTTAAGAACCAGGGCTATCGCATATGGCCGAGCAAGGTGAGGAGGAAGCTGTCGTCCCAGCCGGCGCGCTTGATTTTTCGACGTATGGAGGTGGGACCAGGACAAGACCGAAGGATGTTGAGCGCGAGCCTGCGCA
>NZ_JBUYEN020000059.1:0-35937 GCF_055229415.2 Bradyrhizobium sp. Leo114
CCAAAGCTCATCCACGGTTGTGGCCGGAGGGGTAACGGGCGACTTCGCCACGCGCCTTGGCCGGTGGCCACCGGCCAAGGCGCTAGGTCGCTTCCATCGCACAGATCATGGCCGTGCAGATACAAGGTAGGTGGGCAAAGCGCAGCGTGCCCACCATTTCTTGCGGAGTGTGGATGGTGGGCACGCTGCGCTTTGCCTACCCTACGATTCTGCGAGTCGTCATTGCGAGGAGCGAAGCGACGAAGCAATCCACAGCTCCACGTGCGGAGAGATGGATTGCTTCGCTTGCGCTCGCAATGACAGGGAAAAAGTCAGCGGCTTCGTGTGAGCGTCAGATCCTCCCGAGCAATAGCAGGATCAGCAGGATGACGATCACGAGTCCGAGCCCGCCGCCGCCGTAGTAGCCGGTGCCATAGAACGGCCCGCCGCCTACGCCGCTGAAGCCGCCCAGCAGCAGGATGATCAGAATGATGAGTATGATCGTTCCAATTGACATATAAGTCTCTCCTCAGCCCGGAGGGCCTGGTTGCCGCTTCTGCCCTTCGTGAGGAAAACGAACCTAATTCATGAAGGTTCCGGCTCTCGGGCCGCACGTATCGGCCTTCTGTTTAGCTGACGTGGCACTACATGCAGTTGATCAGAGGAGGAATTTTGCAATGTCTGCTCCATTGGTCGTTTCGATTCCGCATAGCCTTGGCCGCGAGGAAGCCATGCGTCGCCTGAAGACGGGACTCTCGCGCGCTGCGAACAGCGTGCCGGTGCTCAAGGTCGATGAGGAGCGCTGGGAGGACAATCGCATGATCTTTCGCGTGCGCGCGCTCGGACAGGCCGCAACCGGTCACGTCGATGTCAACGAAGATAATGTCAATGTGGAAGTGACATTACCCTGGCTGCTGCAACGCTTTGCCGAAGTCGCGCAAACCGCGATCCGCAATCGGGGCCGTCTGCTGCTGACGAAACGCAATTGAAGCGCGGCGTATCCGCAGTGAACGCTGCGCTCCGCTCCCGCTTGCGGGAGAGGGTTGGGGTGAGGGTGTCTCCGCGAAAAGAGCAGAGATTATCTTTGCGCGGAGAGAGCCCTCACCCGGCGCTGCGCGCCGACCTCTCCCGCAAGCGGGAGAGGTGGCGTCCCTCATTCAGGCGCGGACGCGCTTTCGGGTTGGCTTTAAGACGGCGGCGACTTTCGCCTTGAGGACGGCAACAGGCATATGCCTGAAGAGCGTGGAGAGCTGCAGCTCGTTCTCGCCGGCGTCGGTGACATAACCTTTAATCGTGACCGCGCCGTCGAAAGCCTCTGCTTTCGGCCAGACACGGCCGACTTCGGTGAAAGGCGCGAAGGACTTTGCAACGGCGACGATGACTGCATCCCGTTCCCATTGTCGCGCAAAGGCGATGATGTGATCGCGGTGTGCTCCACTCGTCTCCAGCGGCAGATAGTTGCCTTGCGTGAACACGTCGGGGAATTCGCTGCGAAGCCGCAGCAGGTGCCGGGTCCAGGCGAGCTTCAACCGACCGTCGGGCCATTGCTGGACAAGCTGCGCCCAGTCCGGCTCTTCCAACACGGCAAGCGCGGATGTGCGCGCGGCGAAGTCGACCGGACGGCGATTGTCAGGATCGACGAGGGAAAAATCCCAGAACTCGGTGCCCTGGTAGAAGTCCGGCACGCCGGGAAGCGTCGCCTTCAGCGTGAGCTGGCTCAGCGAATTCAGCGCGCCCAATAGCGACAGCCGCCGTGCTAGGGCTTCCAGCGCGTTCAGGAAGTCGGCCGAGCGGGAACGGTCCAGGATGCGCTCGAGGAACGTCTTGACGCCAGCTTCATAGACCTCATGCGGATTGAGCCAGCTCGTCTCCTGCTTGCCTTCGCGCGACGCTTTCAGCGCATAGGCCTGCATGCGCTCGAGGAAGCGGGGATCATCAGGTTGCCAGGCGCCGAGCATCGCCTGGTAGAGCATGTATTCCGATGTCGCCGATGGTGCGCGAAATTCGCCTTCGACCACAAGGTGCGGCGCGTTGAGGACTTTCCAGCGCGATACCGCGCTGGTCCACTCACCGGGAATTTCAGCCAGCGCCAGGATGCGGGCACGAGCATCCTCGCCGCGCTTGGTGTCGTGGGTCGCGGTCGCGGTTATGCCGTGTGGCCCTTCATTGGCGCGCCTCTGCATCATCTGGTGAAATGCGTCGACCGACAGCGCTTTCGCGGCCGGATCGCCGCCGACTTCGTTCAGCGCGAGCAGGCGATGATAGCGGTAGAAGGTGGTGTCCTCCAATGACTTTGCCATCATCGGACCGGTGAATTGCTGCACCTTCTGCGCAAAGCGCCGAACGCGCGGCGCGCTATGAGTGGCGCGGCCTGGCTCGATCAGGTCCATGGTCAGCGCGTCCTGGAGGAAATCGAAAATGCCTTCGTCGGCGGCGAACCAGTCGCCGCGCGCCCGCTCGATCGTGTGGGCGATCAAGGCTCGATCATGCGGCGTCGGGCCGGAGGCAGTGAGATAAGTGCGATAGACCGGGAAGTGCAGCACATAGAGCTCGAGCGCCTGCCGCAGGCTGTCCGCGGAAAAATCGCGCGTCGAGTAGTGGCCGTTCGCGATCCGCGCGAGCAGCCGCCACAGCACCGTGAACTCGCTGGTGAGCAGCGTCTCGAGCACGCGGCGCTTAGCTTCTTTCAGCACCGGCGCGAGCCTCGGCGAGCGGTTGCTGATCTGCCGCCAGATCTCGTCGAGCGGCTCCAGGCCCTTGCCCTCGACCAGGACTTGGGCGATCGCGTTCATCCATTCATAACCTGTGGTGCCGTGAACGCCGGCAAGCGCGGGCAGCTTCTCATGCTCGCCGAGGATCTTTTCGATCACAAGATAGAACGGCCTGCCGCCGCCTTGCGCATGGCGGATCAGGCGGCGCAGCCGCTGGCAATATTGCGCGGGATCGCACAAGCCGTCGATATGATCGAGCCGCAATCCCTGCAGCTTGCCTTCGGCGATCAATCGCTGCACGAGCAGGTGGATCGCCTCGAATGTGGCGGCATCCTCGACGCGGATGCCGGCGAGATTGTTGATGTCGAAGAAACGGCGATAGTTGATGTCGCTGGAGGCGAGCCGCCAATGGCCGAGCTTGTAGTGCTGGCGTTCGAGCAGATGATGCAGCGCGAGCGTTTGCGCCGGGCGGCCCTCGCCGGCGCGGTAGGCCGATAGCCCGCGCGCGATGATCTCGGCGGCATCTGCGATTGCCTTCAGTTCCGCCTTGAACCCCGGGGCTTCCTTCCGATTGGGATGCCGCAGTCCCGTGTAGCGCGACGCCAGCGCGAGGATGCCCTTGCCGGCATCGCTCTCGGCGGCGTCAGCCTCGCGCACGATCGTTCGAAGCACCTCGCCATAGCGCTCGGGTGCGATCGGCAGGCGGTGCTCGAAATACCAGGCGGAGAAGCTGCCCTCGCCGGCATCGTAGCGGAGCTCGATCTCGCCGCGCTCCAGCGCTTGCCCATAGGACGAACCTAGGATCGGCAGCAGCACGCCGCCGCGGGCGCGGTAGGGCAATTGCTCCCAGTCGATGTCGAAGGAGGCGGCGTGCGGCGAGGTGGGGCCCCACTCGAGCACGTCGAGCCACCAGGGATTGTCGTCGAAATGCACGCCCACATGATTGGGCACGAAGTCCAGGATCAGCCCGATATCGTGCTGTTTGAGCGCCGCATTTAAGCGCTCGAAACCGGCTTCGCCGCCGAGTTCCGGATTGAACTTAGTGTGATCGACGATGTCATAGCCGTGGGTCGAACCCTTGCGCGCCTTCATGAAGGGCGAGGCATAAAGATGTGTGATGCCGAGCGCCTTCAGATAAGGCACGACTTCGGCGGCGGCATCGAAGTCGAAATCGGCGGTGAGCTGCAACCGATAGGTCGCGATCGGAATCGCGGGGGGCATTCTTCTATCCGATGTGCCAGCACACCGACCAAGCGGGGATGTTATCGCCCAACGCGCTGCCCCAGATCAAAGTTCCCGCGGGCCGGTCTTTCGGCGCTGCAATCTCTCGGTTGCCGAGATTGGCGGTCAGCGACAGTTGCCTGCCGTCGCCCATGCGCCAATGCGCCGTCAGCAGGTCGGCCTCCGCCTGCGCGTCGCCGAAGCTGGCGCCGGCGAGCCGTGGCATGATTTCGCGGCGGCGCATCGCAAGCAGGCTCCTGACCAGCGCCAGCCGTGTCCGTCCCGGCTCGCGGTCGCGCTCCGTCCAATCCAGCACGGCCGACTGAAAGGTCGATTGCTGCAGCGGATCGGGAACCTCATCGCCATATTTGGCATAGGCCCAGGCATATTCCTCACGCCGGCCCTTGCGGACGGCGTTGGCGAGATCGCCGTGGAAATCGCAGAAGAACGGAAACGGCGCCTTCGAGCCCCATTCCTCGCCCATGAACAGCATCGGCGTCATCGGCGCCAGCAGCGTGATCGCCAGCGCGGCCTCGATGGCTTTTGGATCGGCGAAGCTCTCGAGACGGTCGCCGAAGGGGCGATTGCCGATCTGGTCGTGGTTCTGCAGGAAGTTGACGAAAGAGGTCGGCGACAGCGCGCCGCTCGGCTCGCCGCGGGGAATGCCGCCCCAGAACATCGAGACCTCTCCCTGGTAGACGTAGCCGGACGAGAGCGCGCGGGCGAGATCGCCACGCGGCGAGCGCTGGTAGTCGCCGTAATAGCCTTGCGCCTCGCCGGTCAGCATCACGTGCCAGACGTGATGATAGTCGTCGTTCCACTGCCCGCGATATTTGCCGCGCGGCGGGTCTTCGGTAGCATCGAGCAGGCTCGCACGATTGTCGCTGTTCTCGAGCACCATGTTGATGTGCCGGCCGGCCTTCGCCGCAAGCCTGCCGACCGCGATGCTGAGATCATGCAGGATCGGAATTTCGCCTGTTTCCACGATGGTGTTGACGGCGTCGAGCCGCAGGCCGTCGAAGCGGTAGTCACGCAGCCAATGCACCGCGTTCCCGATCGCGAAGTCGCGCACTTGCTTGACGCGATAATCGATGGCGCTGCCCCAGGGCGTGTGCGCGTCGGTGAAGAAGCTGGGCGCATAGCGGCCGAGATAATTTCCTTCGGGGCCGAAATGGTTGTAGACGACATCGAGCATCACCATCAACCCGCGCTGATGGGCGGCGTCGATCAGCGCCTTCAAATCCTCCGGCCGGCCATAGGCGCTGTCGGGCGCGTACCACAGGACGCCGTCATAGCCCCAGTTGCGTGTTCCCGCGAAATCGGCGAGCGGCATCAATTCGAGCGCGGTGATGCCGCTCTCCACGAGATGGTCGAGCCTGTCGATGATCGCGCGATAGGTGCCTTCGGGTGTGAAGGTGCCGACATGCGCTTCGAGGACAACCGCCTCATGCCACGGCCGCCCGCGCCAGTCTGTGGCGCGCCACGGGAAAGCGTCGTGATCGATCACCTCGCTCGGGCCGAGGACGTCGTCGGGCTGGAACGCGGAAGCCGGGTCGGGGACGTCGATCTCATCATCGATGCGAAACTTGTAGCGCGCGCCAGCGGCGACGTCAGGGATTTCGACCTTGAACCAGCCATCGTCGCCGCGGCTCAGCGCATGCGGCTTGTCGAGCAGCACGTCGACGCGCTTGGCCGCCGGCGCCCACAGGCGGAACAGCGCGCCGTCCTTCGTCAGCAGGGGACCGAAATGCCGCTCATTCATGCCGAGCCCGCAAAGGCGAGCACCGAGCGGGAAGGCGCCTTGGTGTCGGCGCCCGACGCGAAATCAACGGGCATCTGCTTGTTCTCGGTGGTGTTGAGCACCTGCCGCCAGTTCCTGTACTCGGGCATCACAGGCATCTTGAACGCGATCTCTTCCGGTGCGGCATTCAGCACAATAAAGATCGGCGCCTGCCCTGGTTCCATCGGTCCGAGCACATAAGAGAGAAAACGCCCTTCCGGGAAATTCCAGTCGGACTCCTTCATCTCTTCCGCCGCCGGCGTCAGCCACAGCACGCCGTAGGAGCCGTCGGCGCGGCGGCCATCCAGCCAGCGCTGCGAGCGAAGCTGGGCGAACTTGCGGCGCAGCTCGGTCAAATGGCCGACGAAATCGGTGAAGTCCTCGACCTCGTCGCCGAAATTGTCCCAATTGACCCAGCCGACCTCGTTGTCCTGGCAGTACGCATTGTTGTTGCCATCCTGCGAATTGCCGACCTCGTCGCCGGCGAGCAAGAGCGGCGTGCCCTGCGCCAATAGCAGGCAGGCGAGCTGGTTCTTCCGCAACTGGCGGCGCAGCGCGATGATGTCAGGATCGTCGGTCGGGCCCTCGACGCCGCAATTATTGCTGTGATTGTCGTTGGAGCCGTCGCGATTGTCCTCGCCATTGGCTTCATTGTGCTTCTGGTTGTAGCTGAAGAGGTCCATCAGCGTGAAGCCGTCATGCACGGTGATGTGATTGACGCTAGCGCGCGTCGCGCGATTGTCGTGATTGAACAGGTCCGATGAGGCCGTCATGCGGCGCGAGACTTCGCCGATCAGGCTGCCTTCGCCGCTCCAATAGCGCCGCATCGCGCTGCGATAGCGGTCGTTCCATTCCGACCATTGCGAGGGGAACGCGCCGACCTGGTAGCCGCCAAGGCCGAGGTCCCAGGGTTCGGCGACGAGCTTGACGGTGGAGAGCACCGGATCCTGCCTGACCGCGGTGAGGAAGGACGCGGCGCGGTCATAGCCGTTCGGTACGCGCGCCAGCGTGGTCGCGAGATCGAAGCGGAAGCCGTCGACGTGGCACACCTCGACCCAGTAGCGCAGCGAGTCCATCACCATCTGCAGCACGCGCGGATGGGTGAGTCTGACCGAATTGCCGCAGCCGGTGAAGTCGTCATAGTAGCGCGGATTGTCCGGCTTCAGCCAGTAATAGGAGGCGTTGTCGATGCCGCGGAACGACAGCGTCGGGCCCATATGGTTGCCCTCGGCGGTGTGGTTGTAGACGACGTCGAGCATCACCTCGATGCCGGCATCGTGCAGTCGCGCCACAGTGGTGCGGAAGGAATCGAGCGCATTGTCCTGCGCGTAGCGCGGCTCCGGCGCGAAGAAGGCGAGCGTGTTGTAGCCCCAGTAGTTGGCGAGCTTCTTCTCGACCAGGATGCGGTCGTCGATCAGGCCGTGGATCGGCAACAGTTCGATCGTGGTGACGCCGAGCCGCCTCAGATGATTGATCATCGCGGGCGAGGACAGTCCGCCATAGGTGCCGCGCAGGTTCGGCGCGACGTCCTCGCGCTTCTGCGTCAGTCCCTTGACATGCGCCTCGTAGATGATCGTGTCTTCCCAGGGGATGTGGGGACGGATTTCGCGGCGGCCCCAGTTGAAGGTCTCATCGACCACGACCGCCTTCGGCATGCCGCGGGCATTGTCGCGCCGGTCAAAGGATAGGTCCTCGCGCGCGCTGCCGGTGCGGTAGGCGAAATGTGCATCGCTCCACACCAGCCGCCCCGCGAGCCGCTTGGCATAGGGATCGAGCAGGAGCTTGTTGGCATTGAACCGGTGGCCGCGCTCCGGCGCGTAGGGGCCGTAGACGCGATAGCCGTAGAGCTGGCCCGGTGAGACGTCGTTGAGATAGCCGTGCCAGACGTCCTCGGTGCGCTCCGGCAGTTCGATGCGTTCGAGCTCGCGCCGGCCCTGGCTGTCGAACAGGCACAGCTCGACCTTCTCCGCATTCGCAGAGAACAACGCAAAATTGGTACCCCTTCCGTCCCAACTGGCGCCCAGCCGGGACGACGTTCCCCCAGTCAGTCGCATACGTCAGCTTTCAGGTACGAGGAAGATCGCAGCCAGCGGCGGAATGGTCAGGCTGAGCTCGGGCACAATGCCTTCATGCGTGACCACCTCACCGATATTGCCGACATTGCTGCCGCCATAGTGGGAGGAATCCGAATTCAGCACCTCGCGCCATTTCCCGGCAAAGGGAACACGAATGCGATAGTCGTGATAGACGTTCGGCGAGAAGTTGACCACCACCAGGCAGCGTGAACGCGCGCTGTTGCCCTTGCGGATCCAGGCGAACACGTTGTGGTCGGCGTCATCGGTGATGACCCATTCGAAGCCGGCCGGATCGCAATCCAGTTCATGCAGCGCGGGGAGCGCGCGATAGAGCCGGTTGAGATCGCGGATCAGCGCCTGCACGCCGGCATATTTCGGCTGCGCGAGCAGATGCCAGTCGAGTGAATGTTCGTGAGCCCACTCGCGCTCCTGGCCGAACTCGCAGCCCATGAACAACAGCTTCTTGCCGGGATGGCCGAACATGAAGCTGTAGTAGGCGCGCAAATTCGCGAAGCGCTGCCAGTCGTCGCCGGGCATGCGGCCCAGGATCGAGCGTTTGCCGTGCACGACCTCGTCATGCGAGAGCGGCAGGATGAAGTTCTCGGAGAAGGCGTAGTGCAGGCCGAACAGGATGTCGCCGTGGTGATACTTGCGGTGGATAGGCTCCTTGCCGATGTAGCGCAAGGTGTCGTGCATCCAGCCCATGTTCCACTTGTAGCCGAAGCCGAGCCCGCCGAATTCGACAGGGCGCGACACCTGCGGCCAGGCGGTCGATTCTTCCGCCGCGGTCGTCGCCTGCGGAAAGCGCCCGAACAGTTCGGTGTTGAAGCGGCGCAGAAAGTCGATCGCCTCCAAATTCTCGCGGCCACCATATTTGTTCGGGATCCAGCCGCCCGGCGGACGGCTGTAATCGAGATAGAGCATGGAGGCGACCGCATCGACGCGCAGTCCGTCGATGCCATAGCGGTCGAGCCAGAACAGCGCGTTCGAGACCAGGAAATTGGTCACCTCGGTGCGCCCGTAATTGTAGATCAGCGTGCCCCAGTCGAGATGGCGACCCTGCAGCGGGTTGGCGTGCTCATAGAGCGCGGTGCCGTCGAAATGGCCGAGGCCGTGCGGATCGTCCGGGAAGTGTCCGGGCACCCAGTCGAGCAGCACCCCTAACCCTTCGCGATGACAGGCATCGACGAGCGCAGCGAAGTCGGCCGGCGAGCCGAACCGGCTGGTCGGCGCGAACAGGCCGGTCGGCTGATAGCCCCAGGAGCCGTCGAACGGATGCTCGCTGACGGGAAGGAATTCGAGATGGGTGAAGCCCATGTCGCGCGCATAGGCCGGAAGCTGCTCGGCGAGCTCGCGATAGGTCAGCCACTCATTGTTGCCTTTGCGGCGCCATGAGCCGAGATGGACCTCGTAGATCGAGATCGGCGCGCCAATGCCGTTGATGCCGGGTGGCGCTGCCTGCGGATGCGGAATGTGGTCGAGGTCGACCACGATCGAGGCGGTCTTCGGGCGCAACTCGGCGCCGAATGCCACCGGATCGGACTTCAGCGGCAGATGTTGGCCATTGGGGCCGATGATGTCGAATTTGTAGTGGTCGCCGGCGCGGGCATGCGGGATGAACAATTCCCAATAGCCAGGGCCGCGGACCCGCATCGGATGCCGCCGCGCATCCCAGAAGTTGAAATCGCCGACCACGCTGACCCGCCGCGCGTTCGGCGCCAGCACCACGAAGGCGACGCCCTCCACGCCGTCGAGCGTCATCGGATGCGCACCGAGCTTGTCGTAGATGCGCTGGTGGGTGCCTTCGCCGAGCAAATAGAGATCGAAGTCGCTCAACACGGGCGGGAAGCGATAGGGGTCGTCGAGATCGACGACATGGTCGCCGAAGCGGGCGCGGAGCTGGTAACGGCGCGAGCCGTTCGGCAGCGCGCCGGCGAACAGGCCAGCATCATGAATGCGCGCGAGCGGCGCGGTTTCGCCATGCTCGCCGATCGCCTCGACATTGGAGGCTTCCGGCAGGAAGGCGCGCACCACGCTCTGGTCGCCCTCGGAGTGGAGCCCGAGATAGCGGAAGGGGTCGGAATGGCGGCCCTCGATGATCGCGTAGGCTTCAGCAGGCAATCTGGTCATTGCGGCTCATGCGGTTGTTGCGCCAGGATGCGGAGCATCCCGGTCAGCGGGACGCGCAGCCAGTCGGGCCGGTGCGCCAGCTCATATTCGATCTCGTAGAATGCTTTCTCAAGCAGGAAGAAGTTGAGCATCCGCTCGGCGGCTTCCGGATCGGCCGGCCACAAGGGCTGGCCCGCCATGGTCTCGCGATAGACGGCCAGGAACGTCGCGGTAGCCCGATCCCGCCAGTCGGCGAGCGCCAGCGCGAGCTTGCTTTGTTCGTCGGGTGCGACCTTGAGCGCCCGATCGAGCGCAGCGGTGACGGAGTAGTCGATCGAGCGGACTAGCCCGGCGACATCGCGCGCCGCCGGCGCCTTGCGCCGCCGCTCAGCGATGCTCCGCCGCGGCTCGCCCTCGAAATCGATGATGAAGATGTCGTCTTTGACGATCAGCATCTGGCCGAGATGGAAGTCGCCGTGATGGCGGATGTTGAGGCCGTCGATGTCTCCGGGCAGCAGCGCCTTCAGCCGGGCCGGCAAGCTATCCTGCTGCGCCAGAAACTGAGCCACCAGCGGGCGATCGGCCTCTTTCAGCGTATCCCGTCGCTGCGTCAGTGTCTCGAAAACGCGATCGGCACGGGCCAAGATGTCGTCGATCCAGCGCTGCACGTCTTCCGGCCTGGTCGGCTCCGGCACGAACTCGGGCAGGTCGCGGTTGCTCGCCAGCGCAATGTGCAGTTCGGCGACCCGCTTTCCCGTCTGCGCCATGTAGCGCAGATAGGAGATCTGCTGTTCGCTTTGCTTCGTCTCATGATTCGTCGCGAGCAGCCGCTGCTCCTCGACGAAGCGGTCGAGATAGGCTGATGTGACGGTCCATGCCTCGCCCTGGTTGGTGACAAAGGCGTGAACGATGCCGATCGCACTGCGCTTCTCGCCCTCGACGAGCTCGACCGTGCCGAGCAGCGCCGGCGTGTTGGCGAAGCCCGCGACGTCGGTGAGGAAGCGTCCCATCTCGATCTCCGGATTGATGCCGGGCTCGAGCTTGCGGTAGATTTTGACGACGTAATCCTCGTCGACCAGCGCCGTGCTATTGGACTGCTCGGTCTCCACCGCGCGGATGCGCTGGGGCTGTTTGATCGGCTTGTCCGTGAAGCGGCTGGTCGGGCGGAATTCGAGGCGCAGCGCGATGCCGAGCTCCTCGTCCTCGACCGTCAGCGACTGCGCCAGATTGCGGAGCAACAGCGCGATGAAGATCTCGTCGGTCGCAACATCGAGCAGCGTGCCCTCGCGCGCGCCTTGCCGTACCGCGGCCAGGGCGCGCGGATTGTAGCGCTCGCGGTCGAAGCGCACCCATTCGATCCGGATCGGCAGCACGTAGCGTGAGGTGGCGCCGCGCTGAGTCGTCTCGAAGAAAGCGAGCCAGGGGCGGTTGTCGCCGATATCGCAGAAGGGAATCGCGGAGACGAGCTGCGGCTGGATCGCCTTCGACAAACTCTCGGGATACCAGCGCGCCCGCGACAGGTGGCCCGGCAGCACGTCGCGCTCGAACACACCGCGGGCGCGCGCCAGCGACACCCAGGTCGAGTTCAGCGGCACGACCAGCGTCTCGAATTCCGGCACCGCGCGCCGCGGGATGGCGATGGACTTGTCCGGCTCCTGGAGCTGGAACCAGTAGAAGCCATACGGCGCGAGCGTGACCATGTATGGCAGTTCGCCGATCGTCGGGAAGCGCGTGCGGCCGAGCATCTCCAGGGGAATGCGTCCCTTGAAGGCGGAAAGGTCGAGCTCGGTCGCCTGCGCCGAGCGCGACAAATTGGCGACGCAGAGAATGACCTCGTCCTGATACTGCCTGACATAGGCGAGCACCGAACGGTTCTCGGGGCGGATGAAGGTCATCGAGCCGCGGCCGAAGGCCAGCGTCGACTTGCGCACCGCGATCAGCCGCTTGGTGGCGCTGAGCAGCGATGACAGACTGCGCGACTGTGCTTCGACGTTCACGGCCTCGTAGCCGTAGACGGGGTCCATGATCATGGGTGCGTAGAGCCGCGCCGGATCGGCGCGGGAGAAGCCGCCATTGCGGTCCGGGCTCCATTGCATCGGCGTGCGGACGCCGTTGCGGTCGCCGAGATAGATGTTGTCGCCCATCCCGATCTCGTCGCCGTAATAGATAATCGGCGTGCCCGGGAACGAGAGCAGGAGCGAGTTCATCAATTCGATCTTGCGCCGGTCATTGTCCATCAATGGCGCGAGGCGGCGGCGAATGCCGACATTGATGCGGGCGCGGGGATCGTTGGCATAGGTCGACCACAGATAGTCGCGCTCGACATCGGTGACCATTTCCAGCGTCAGCTCGTCATGGTTGCGGAGGAACAGCGCCCATTGGCAACTGGCCGGGATGTCGGGCGTCTGCCGCAGGATGTCGGTGATCGGAAAGCGGTCCTCCTGCGCGATCGCCATATAGATGCGCGGCATCAGCGGGAAATGATACGCCATGTGGCATTCGTCTTCCCGGCCGAAATATTCCTGCACGTCCTCCGGCCATTGATTGGCTTCGGCGAGCAGGATCTTGCCCCTGGCGTAGGTGTCGAGCTCGCGCCGCAGCAGTTTGATGATGGCGTGCGTCTCGGGCAGGTTCTCATTGTTGGTGCCTTCGCGCTCGCAGAGATAGGGAATGGCGTCCAGCCGGAAACCGTCGACGCCGGTGTCGAGCCAGCGCTTCATCACCTGCACGATGGCGCGCACCACGCGCGGGTTGTCGAAGTTCAGGTCCGGTTGGTGCGAGAAGAAGCGGTGCCAGTAGAACTGGCCCGCTTCGGGATCCCAGGTCCAGTTCGACTTCTCGGTATCGGTGAAGATGATCCGCGTGCCCTGGTATTTCTGGTCGGTGTCGCTCCAGACATACCAGTTGCGTGCGCTCGAGCCGGGATGGCTGCGGCGCGCGCGCTTGAACCAGGCGTGCTGGTCGGAGGTGTGGTTGACGACGAGCTCGGTGATGACACGAAGGCCGCGCTTCTTGGCTTCATGGATGAAGCGCTTGAAGTCCTTCATCGTTCCGAAATCGGGATTGATGTCGCCATAGTCGGCGATGTCGTAGCCGTCATCACGCCCCGGGGACGGATAGAATGGCAACAACCACAGCGTGGTGACGCCGAGATCCTGCAGATAGCCAAGCTTCTCGGTCAGCCCCGCGAAATCGCCGATGCCGTCATTGTTGCTGTCGGCGAAGGCCTTGACGTGGAGCTGGTAGATGATGGCGTCCTTGTACCAGAGCTCGTCCGCCGTCTCGGTGGCCACCAGTTCCTTTGTCTCGACCGCTGAAAGCACGTTCATGGCACCGCCCCCTTCAGGCCAGGCAGCGGAACAGCACCGCCGGATCGCGCATTGGATCGATCCGCACCCGGATGCCGCCCCAGTCGAGTGCATGGCGTTCGCCCGTGATCAGGTTCTCGACCGCAGCGACGTGGCGGCGCTCATCGCCGGTGCCCGTCTGGACATCGCCGAGCGGCAGCCAGACTTCGTGGGCGTCGCGCGACAATGCAATTGCGACCGCAACCGTGTTGCTCCCGTCGACGGATTCCTTGACGAACCCGATTACGTTGCCGTCCTCGATGGGCAGGAAACGCAGATTGCTGGTCTGCTGCAACGCTGCGTTGGCGCGGCGCGCCAGGTTGAGGTCACGGATATAGGGCTTGATGTTGCCCGGCTTGTCCCAGTCACGCACCTTGATCTCGTATTTCTCGGAATCGAGATATTCCTCCCGCCCGGGGATCGGCTCGTGCTCCAGCAGCTCGAAACCGTTGTAGATGCCGTAGGTGCCGGACAGCGTCGCCGCCAGCGCCACGCGCGACTTGAACATCCAGGGTTCGCCGCCCTGCAGATGGAAGGGCAGGATGTCGGGCGTGTTGACGAAGAAATTCGGTCGGTAGAAGTCGCGCTCCGGATAGCGGGTGAGCTCGATCAGGTATTGCTCCAGCTCCCAACGCTGGGTGCGCCAGGTGAAATAAGTATAGGACTGGGTGAAGCCGAGTTTTGCCAATCCCTTCATCAGCTTCGGCCGGGTGAAGGCTTCGGCGAGGAAGATCACGTCGGGATGGTGCAACTGCACCTGGTGGATCAGCCATTCCCAGAACGGGAACGGTTTGGTGTGGGGATTGTCGACGCGGAAGATCTTCACGCCCTGGTCGACCCAGAACAGGATCACGTCCCGCAGCGCATTCCACAGCGAGCCTGAATCCTCGCAGCCGAAATCCGGGTTGACGATGTCCTCATATTTCTTCGGCGGATTCTCCGCATAGCGCATCGAACCGTCGGGGCGCTTCTTGAACCATTGCGGATGTTCCTTCAGCCAGGGATGGTCCGGCGAACATTGCACCGCGAAGTCGAGCGCGACTTCCATGTTGTGCTCTCTGCATGCCGCGACGAAGGCGCGGAAGTCGTGCAACGTGCCCAATTCCGGATGGATGGCGTCGTGGCCGCCTTCGGCCGAGCCGATCGCGTAGGGGCTGCCGGGATCGCCTTCCTTGGCGGTCACCGCATTGTTGCGTCCCTTGCGGTTGATCTTGCCGATCGGATGGATCGGCGTGAAGTAGACGACGTCGAACCCCATCGCCGCGACGTCAGGCAACCGGTCGATGCAGTCGCGGAAGGTGCCGTGCTGTCCCTCGACCTTGCCCTGGCTGCGCGGGATCATCTCATACCAGGAGCCGAAGCGCGCCCGCGGCCGATCGGCGACGAACGGGAAGAGCTGTGAGCGCGTCAGGTCGGGTCGCGACTGGCTTTCGGCCATCGCGTCCTGCAATTCAGGTGTGAGCAGGGCAGCCGGATCGCCGGACTGGAGATAGGTCTCGCACTGCTTGAGGATGATGGCCGCCGCCGCCCGTCCGCCGGCCTGCGCCTTGGTCAGCATGCCCGCGCCTTCGATGGCATCGAGCGTCACATCGGTGCCGGCCTTCTGCTTCAGCTCAAAGCCGTGCCGCCAGGTGGCGAATTCGTCGGTCCAGGCCTCGATCGCATAGAAATAACGGCCGGGCGTGTCGGCGACGAAGGAGCCAAACCAGCGATCGTTCCCGTGCATGGTCATCGGCTCGCGCCGCCATTCGTGGTCGAGCTCGCCGCGCCAGATCAGTTCTGCAGCGACGATGTCATGCCCGTCGCGATAGACGTCGGCCCAGACCTCAACGGGCTCCCCCACGATGCGTTTCACGGGGTAGCGGCCGCCATCGATCAGCGGATAGACGTCTTCGATATGGAAAGTGCCGGCGGCACTCTCGACAGTTTGAGCGGTTTTGTTCACGGTGATGCCGCCATTGACAAGGAAATGACGCCCCCGTTGCGTGAAGGATACGCTCCGGACTGATATAGAAAGCCGCTCATGGGACATTGGTTCCCATGGAACGCCTCGAAGGACAGCGAGTTACACGTCATCTATCCCCTTCCCGCATCTACATAATTTCGTGACCCACTCTCCCGGGTCATGTGCAAAGCGCGTGCCGAATGGACCCCTACGCCAAAGCCAGAGACCTTGGAATTACGACCGAATATATCGACGGTCAGGGCCACCGCCGTGTGACAGACGCGGCTGCGTTGAAAACGATCCTCGACGCCTTGCCGCCGCGCGAGCCGCGCCGGTGGATCGATCAGCCGGTTGTCGTGCGGCGCGGCCGCCCGGCGCCCTCGGAGCTTTCGATCGACGCCAAGTTGCCGGTCGGATGGACGATTTCGGCTGGTGGCAAAATGATGGCGAAGGGTGAAGCGGGCGACCGGGCAATATCCTGGCCGCAGGATTTGCCGGTCGGGGTGTACCAGCTCAGCCTGAACGATGCTGCCGGATCGACCGAAGAGCTGCCGCTGATTGTCGCACCGGAACGTGCCTTTGGCGGCGATTTTGACCGCTGCTGGCTGCTTGCGGTTCAGCTCTACAGCGTGCGTTCCGCGCGCAATTGGGGCATGGGCGATTTCACCGATCTGCGGGGCTTGATCGAACTCGCCCATCAATTGGGTGCCGGTGGTGTCGGACTTAACCCGCTGCATGCGCTGTTCGATGACCGCCCCGGTGATTGTAGCCCCTATTCGCCGAACAGCCGACTGTTCCTCAACGCGCTCTATATCGACGTCGAGAAGCTGCCGGAATTCCGCGTCGATCCCAGCGCGAAGGACAAGCTCGCGCAACTGCGCGCCGGGGACATCGTCGACTATCGTGCGGTTGCGGCGTCAAAATGGCAGGCGCTGCGCTCCGCGTTTGCGAGCTTCAAGGCGAGCCCGACGCTCGAGCGCCGTCAGGACTTCGAACGCTTCAGGAGCGAGCGCGGGCCGCTCTTGTCGCGCTTCGCGTGTTTCGAGGTGTTGCGGAAAAAGTTCAACCAGCCCTGGTGGGAATGGCCCGAAGAATGGCGGCGGCCGGACGACGGCAAGTGCAGCCGCCTGCGCAAGGGCGCCGATTTCGGCGAGATCGAATTCGTCGAGTTCGTGCAATGGAACGCTGACCGGCAGCTTGCGGCATGCAAGGCGCTGGCGCACCAGCTCGGCATGAAGGTTGGACTTTATCTCGATGTCGCCGTCGGCGTGCAGTCCGACGGCTTCGATGCCTGGAACGAGCAGGGCGCGATCTCGCGCCTGCTCGGCGTCGGCGCGCCGCCGGACCCGCTCAACACTGCCGGGCAGGATTGGGGTCTTGCCGGCTTCAACGCCGCTGGCCTCGAAATGCGTTTCTTCGAGCCGTATCGGGAAATGCTGCGTGCCTCGATGCGCCACGCCGGCGCGATCAGGCTGGATCATGTGCTCGGCTTGAAGCGGCTTTACCTGGTGCCGCACGGCTTCGGTCCGGAGAATGGCGCCTATGTGCAGATGCCGTTCGAGGCGATGCTGGCCGCAACCGCGCAGGAGAGCGTGGCGCATCGTTGCGTCGTGATCGGCGAGGATCTCGGCACCGTGCCGGACGGTTTTCGTGAGCAGATGAACGACTGGGGCATCTGGTCCTATCTCGTGATGATGTTCGAGCGCGACGCTACCGGGGCGTTTCGCGGCACCGACCGTTACGCCGCCAATGCGCTCGTCACCTTCAACACCCATGATCTTGCGACCTATGCCGGCTGGCGCTCGTTCAGCGATTTGAAGCTGAAGCGTTCGCTCGGCATCGATCCGGGCGAAAGCGACCAGGCGCGCTGGCATGCGCTGGGCATGCTGGACGAGGTGCTGCGCCAGAATGACATCGACCGCCATGATCTTTATTCGGTCGCTACTTTCCTCTCCCGGACCAGGTCCCGCCTGCTGACGATCTCGCTGGAGGACCTGCTCGGCCTGGTCAATCAGCCGAACATCCCCGGCACCGTCGACGAACATCCGAACTGGCGGCGGCGGCTGCCGGTGTCGATCGAGCACATCGCCTCCGCCATCGATGTCGAAGCACTGAGGAACGCCACTCGCGAGCGGTCGTCCGCACCAGCCTAAGAGGAGCAGTCGCCACCGTGTCTTGCAGGATCGAAGATTACGGACTGATCGGCGACTGCGAGACGGCGGCACTCGTCGGCCGCGACGGATCGATCGACTGGCTGTGCTGGCCCGCCTTCGATTGCGATGCCTGTTTCGCGGCGCTGCTCGGCAACAACAGGCATGGCCGCTGGTTGATCGCGCCGGCCGAGGCCATCATCAAGACCTCCCGCCGTTACCGCGACAACACGCTGATCCTGGAGACGCGGTTCGAGACCGAAAGCGGCGTCGTCGAGCTGATCGATTTCATGCCGCCGCGCGGCAATGCTTCCGACATCGTGCGGCTGGTGCGCGGCGTGAAGGATAGCGTCAAGCTGCGGATGGAGTTGATCATCCGATTCGGCTTGGGTGCTGATATTCCCTGGGTCAAGAAGAGCGAGGACGGGTCGGCGCTGCTGGCGATCGCCGGGCAGGACATGATCGTGCTCCGCTCGCCGGTCGAGACCCGCGGCCATAACATGACCACGGTGGCCGAATTCACGGTCGGCGAAGGCGAGAGCTTGCCTTTCGTGATGACCTATGGACCCTCGCATCTGCCGGTTCCCGGGCCGATCGATCCCGCCCAAGCCTTGCAGGACACCGAAGCGTTCTGGACCGAATGGTCGAGCCGCTGCACCTATGAGGGGTTTGGTCGCAACCTCGTGCTGCGCTCGCTGATCACGCTGAAGGCGCTGACCTTCGCGCCGACCGGCGGCATCGTCGCGGCGCCTACGACCTCGCTGCCGGAAAAACTCGGCGGCCAGCGTAACTGGGACTACCGCTACTGCTGGCTGCGGGATGCGACCTTCACGCTGCTGGCGCTGATGAACTCGGGCTACACCGAGGAAGCGCTGGCCTGGCACAATTGGTTGTTGCGCGCGGCCGCGGGGGCGCCGGCCAACATGCAGATCATGTACGGCATCATGGGCCAGCGGCGGCTTCTGGAGTGGGAAGCGGTCTGGCTGCCCGGCTATGAGGGCGCGCAGCCGGTGCGCATCGGCAACGCCGCGCATGCGCAACTGCAGCTCGACGTCTACGGCGAATTGATCGACGCCTTCCACCAGGCGCGCGTCGCGAAGTTGCAGCTCGACGATGCGAGCTGGTCGCTGGAATGCGCTGTGCTCGAACACCTTGCGGAAGAATGGGACCGGCCGGACCACGGAGTCTGGGAGCGTCGTGGCGCGGGCAAGCACTATGTCTTTTCGAAGGTGATGACCTGGGTCGCTTTCGACCGCGGCATCAAGAGCGCGCAGAAATTTGGCCTCAAGGCGCCGCTCAACAAATGGCTGGTGCTGCGCGAGACCATCCACCGCGATGTTTGCGCCAAGGGGTTTGATCGCAAGCTCAACTCGTTCGTCGAATCCTACGGCTCCAAGCTGCTTGATGCCAGCATCCTGCTGCTGCCGGCGGTGGGATTCCTGCCGCCGACCGATTCACGGATCCGCGGTACGCTGGCCGCGACCGAGCAATACCTGATGCGCAATGGCTTCGTGATGCGGCACGATCCGCGCGAAGTCTCCGAAGAGAAGCAGCCGATCGAGGGCGCCTTCCTCGCCTGCACGCTTTGGCTTGCCGATGCCTATGTGCTCGCGGGCGAGGTCGGGAAGGCGCAAACGCTGTTCGATCGCGTGATCGCGCTTGCCAATGACCTCGGCCTGCTCGCCGAAGAGTACGACGCCATCGCCGGCCGCCAGACCGGCAATTTCCCGCAGGCGCTGACTCATATCGCGCTGATCAACACCGCGCACAATCTCAGCGACGCCAAGCGGGCGGCCGAGAAGCCGGCCGTGCAGCGGTCGAAATAGGCTACCGCCCGGACCCGCGCGAAGGAACCGGCGGGGTCAACGATCATTGTCTGAAAATATCTGGTTGGAGGATCGGCAATGGCTCGCCTGTTCGCCGCAGTGCTGGTTGCATGTCTGATGTCGGGGCACGCATTCGCTGCCGGTCTTGATGCCGCGGCGATCAACAAGGTCGGGTACCGGGCTCGCCCCGCGTCCGAGGAAAAGGCCGACGCGACAATCATCAAGGCCCAGGTGCTGCTCGAGCGCGCGCTGTTCTCGCCCGGAGAGATCGACGGCAAGTTTGCCGAGAATACGCGCAAGGCGCTACAGGCGTTCGCGGAAGCCAAGGGCCTGTCCTTTCAGAAGACGCTCACGCCGGAGATCTGGGCAAAGCTGAACGAGACTGCCCAAGGCGACATCATCACGAGCTACACGATCTCCGAAAAGGATGTGAAAGGACCGTTTATCAGGAGGATTCCCGCCAAGTTGGAGGCGATGAAATCGCTGCCGGCGCTCGGCTACAAGAGCGCGCGCGAGGCGCTTGCGGAGAAATTCCACATGAGCGAGGGGCTGCTGGCCCAGCTCAACCCCGGCAAGAAGTTCGACCGCGCCGGCGAGACCATTCTTGTCGTCAACGGTCGCGATCCCCAGCTGAAGCTGAACGTGGCGCGGATCGAAGTCGACAAGTCGCGGCAGACCGTCAAGGCCTTCGACGGCGGCGGCGCGTTGGTCGCCTTCTTTCCGGCAACCGTCGGCAGCGAGGACAAGCCGACGCCGAGCGGCACGCTCAAGGTGATCTCGTCCGACGCCAATCCCTTCTACCGCTACAACCCGGCCTACAAGTTCAAGGGCGTGCACGCCAAGCGGCCGTTCGTCATCAAGCCCGGCCCGAACAATCCGGTCGGGCTATACTGGATCGGGCTTTCAGGGGAGGGTTACGGTATCCATGGTTCGCCTGAACCATCGAAGATCAGCAAATCGGAATCCCATGGCTGCGTCCGTCTGACCAACTGGGACGCAACGCTGCTTGGCACGAGCGTCAAGAAAGAAACGCCGGTGGATTTTGTCGAGGGCGCGGGGAGCAAGGAGAGCTGACGGGACGGCGGTGCATTCGCCGTCACGCGGTCTCGTTATAGTTCAGCACCATCTCGATCGCCTTGGCGAAGCCGTCATGCTCGTTGCTGTCGGTGACGAACTTGGCGTGGCTCTTGACCTCATCGGTGGCGTTGCCCATGGCAAACTGAACGCCGCTCCTTGCAAACATCGGCAAGTCGTTGCGCATGTCGCCGATGGTTGCCACCGCCTCGGTCGGAATGCCCAATCGTTTTGCCATCGCCTCGACAAAGGTGCCCTTGTCGTGGCCGGGCGGGGTGACGTCGAGATAATAGGTTTGCGAGCGGACGGCGGTCGCCTCGGTGCCGACGGCCTCTTGCATCGCGCTTTCGCAGCGCGCGAGCAGCGGGGCGTCGGAAGAGGCGCCGACGATCTTGCAGGCCTGGTCGAGATAGGGCGTGAAATCCGTAACGATGGTCGCCTCGTGCCTGATGGTGTGCCGCTCGTGCGCGACATATTCGCCGTCGAGATTGGCCGTCAGCCAGCGGTCGTTGGTGAACAGCCAGATGTCGACGCCGAATTCGCGGAGCAGATCGATGGCCCGCCGCGCGGTCGCCGGCGGGATCAGGTGCTGCTCGATCGGCTTGAGCTCTGGATCGATGATCGAGCTGCCGTTGAAGGCGCCGACCGGCAGCGTGATCGCCAGCGGCTCGATCAAAAATCCCATGCCGATCGAGGGGCGGCTGGAGACGATGGTGAAGCCGATGCCGGCCGCATGCAGTTTTTGCGCGGCTGCGCGGGCGGCGGCCGTCAAAACCTTGTCCTTGGTCAGCAGCGTACCGTCGACGTCGGAAACGAGCAGGGCGATGCGGGTCATGGGGCTACTTCATTTGGCGGATGATGGCGTCGACGATGGTCTCGATCGTCGCGTCGATCGAGACGGTGATCGGATGTTCGCTCAAGCCCGGCGGCTCCAGGGTCTGGAACTGGCTGGCGAGGAGGCCCGGCGGCATGAAATGGCCCTTGCGATGGGCGAGCCGGCTCGCGATTAGCGCCTCGGTGCCGTCGAGGAAGACGATGCCGACGTCACTGCGTCCATGCAGCAGGATGTCGCGGTAGGCGCGCTTCAGCGCCGAGCAGGCGACCACCAGGCGCTCGCCAGCCTTGCAGACACGGTCGATCTCATCGGCGATTGCCTGCAGCCAGGGGCGGCGATCGTCATCGGTGAGCGGCTGGCCTGCGCTCATTTTCGCGACATTGCTTGCGGGGTGAAAGCGATCACCGTCCTCGAAACGCCAGCCGAGCCGCCCCGCGAGCGTCTCGCCGATCGTGCTCTTGCCTGAGCCGGAGACGCCCATCACGACGAGGGCGCAGAGGGTTGCCGGATCAGCCACTAAAATTCTCCGGCCGCGCCGCCTCGTCGATCAACCAGACCGTCTCGCCGATCGATTGCGCGCGGTTCGCCGGCAGGTTCTCGCCGGCGAAGACGCGGGTCAGGATTGCGCGCTTCTCCTTGCCTGCGGCCTCGAACAGCATTTCGCGGCAGCAAGCCAGCGTCGGCAGGGTCAGGCTGACGCGCGGCACGAACGGTTCGACATTGGCCTTGGGCATGCCGACCGCCCAACGGTCGATCACCTCGATCGCGGGGTAGTTCGGAAACAGCGAGGCGGCGTGTCCATCCGGCCCGACACCCATCAGCACCAGATCGAACAGCGGACGGGCGGCGTCCAGATCTTCCGCGCCGTAGAACGATTGCAGCTCGCGCGCATAGCGCTCCGCCGCTTCATCGGGGCTGGCGGCATAGGTCGGGATCGGATGGATGTGGGGGGCGGGCGCGTAGCGATCCAGGAATGTCGCGCGCGCCATCGCCATGTTGTTCCTGGGATCGCCAGCCGGCACGAAGCGCTCG
The DNA here is from genome assembly GCF_055229415.2 of Bradyrhizobium sp. Leo114. Lineage (NCBI taxonomy): Bacteria > Pseudomonadati > Pseudomonadota > Alphaproteobacteria > Hyphomicrobiales > Nitrobacteraceae > Bradyrhizobium > Bradyrhizobium sp. Leo114. The sequence continues at coordinate 22,085 of NZ_JBUYEN020000059.1, forward strand.
TCGCCGATGAACCAGTGCACGCGGTCCCACGGGATCCTGGCGCGGTAGGGCTCGGTCGCGAGCAATTGGTAAAGCGCTTTCGGGCTCGATCCGCCGGTCAGGCAGATCGCGATCCGGCCGCTGTTCGCGGCAATCCGCGCCAGCACCCGCTCAGCGGCGGCCTTCGCCAGCGCCGCGGGATCGGCGACGGTGATGATCTGGCGGCGACCGACGGCGGTCATGGTCAGCTCAGCTTTCGCCAGCTACGGCCGTCGCGGGTCAGAAGCGCGTTGGCCGCCTCAGGCCCCTCGCAGCCGGCCTTGTAGGGCTGCAGGCCGGCGCCGCCAGCCTTCTTCCAGGCATCGAGGAAGGGTTGCACGGCCTGCCAGCCGGCCTCGACGCTGTCGGCGCGCTGGAACAGGATATTGTCGCCGATCATGCAGTCATAGATCAGCGTCTCATAGCCGGTGGACGGCTCGGCCTTGAAGTAGTCCTTGTAGCGGAACTTCATCTCGACGCCGTCGATGTCGATGGTCGGGCCGGGAACCTTGGTGTTGAACTGCAGCTCGATGCCCTCGGTCGGCTCGGTCGAGATCACGAGGTAGTTCTGCGAGAGCTGGTCGATCGGCGTGTCGCGGAACATCGCGAACGGCGCCTGCTTGAACTTGATGGCGATCTCGGTGCGCTTGGCGGCCAAGGCCTTGCCGGTGCGCAGGTAGAACGGCACACCGGCCCAGCGCCAATTGTCGATGATCAGCTTGAGCGCGGCGTAGGTCTCGGTGGCGCTGCCGGGCTTGACGTCCGTGGTCTTGCAATAGTCCTCGATCACGGTGTCGCCGATGTTGCCGCCGCGATACTGCCCCCGCACCGAATTGTGCAGCGCTTCCTGTTCGCTCTGGAGCTGGATCGCGGCCAGCACATTGGCCTTCTCGGTGCGCACCGAATGCGCGTCAAAGCGGATCGGCGGCTCCATTGCCACCAGCGACATCAGCTGGAACAGATGGTTCGGCACCATGTCGCGCAGCGCGCCGGTCGAGTCATAGAAGCTGCCGCGATGGCCGACGCCGAGCTTCTCGTCGACGGTGATCTGGATGTGGTCGATATGATTCCGATTCCAGATCGGCTCGAACATGCCGTTGGCAAAGCGCAGCACCAGGATGTTCTGGACGGTTTCCTTGCCGAGGTAATGATCAATCCGGTAGATCTGGTGCTCGTCGACGAGCTTCAGCAACTCGGCATTGAGGTGCCTCGCCGAGTCGAGGTCTGTACCGAACGGTTTCTCGATCACGATCCGCCGCCAATAGCCGTTTTCGGCCAGCATGCCCGTGCGGGCTAATTGCTTGGTGATCGGCAGGAAGGCGCCCGGCGGAGTGGCCAAATAGAACAGCCTGTTACCGCCGGTCCCGCGCGCCGCTTCCCTTTCCTTGAGTTCGCTCGCCATCTTGTCGAAGGAGTCGGGATCCTTCGGGTCGGCTTCCACTGCGGTGACGCATTCGAACAGGCGTTTGGCGACGGTCTCATCGACCGGACGGGTCGCGAACTGGCGCAATCCCTTCATCAGGCTCGCGTTCAATTCCTCGTTCGACATGCCGCCGCGGGCGACGCCGACGATGCAGAATCTGTCGGGCAACAAATTGGTCGCGGCGAGATTATAGAGGGCAGGGATCACCAGTCGGTGCGCGAGGTCGCCTGTGACGCCGAAGATGATGAAGGAGCAAGGGTCGGGTTTCTTTTGCGCGTGACCGTTCGTCATCATTAGGCCTTCCCTAGCTCTTCTTGGCGCTTTGTGGCGGCTCCCGGTGGCCGCCGAAACCGGCGCGCATGGCGGAGAGGATCTTCTCGGCGAAGGTGTGGTCCTTGCGCGAGCGGAAGCGGGCAAACAGCGCCGCCGTCAGCACTTCCGCAGGCACCGCCTCGTCGATCGCGGCATTGACGGTCCAGCGGCCCTCGCCGGAATCCTCGACGAAGCCGGAATAATTATCGAGGGTGGCGTTCTCGGCGAGCGCGATCGCGGTGAGGTCGAGCAGCCAGGACGGGATCACGCTGCCGCGGCGCCAGACCTCGGCGATATCGGCGATCTCGAGATCGAAGCGATGATCCGCCGGGAGCGCCTCGCTGCTCGCATTCTTGAGGATGTCGAAGCCCTCGGCATAGGCCTGCATCAGACCGTATTCGATGCCGTTATGGATCATCTTGACGAAATGCCCGGCGCCGACCGGGCCGGCATGGATGTAGCCCTGCTCGATACGGGGATCGCGGCCCTCGCGGTGCGGGGTGCGCGGAATGTCGCCGAGGCCGGGCGCGAGCGCGCTGAAGATCGGGTCGAGCCGGTCGACGACGGATTTCTCGCCGCCGATCATCATGCAGTAGCCGCGCTCGATGCCCCAGATGCCGCCGGAGGTGCCGACGTCGACATAGTGCAGGCCGCGTTCCTTCAGCGCCTTGCCGCGGCGGACGTCGTCCTGCCAGAACGTGTTGCCGCCGTCGATGATGGTGTCGCCCGGCTGCATCAGCTTGGACAGCGCCTCGATCGTCGCTTCGGTGATCTTGCCGGCCGGCAGCATCACCCAGGCGGTGCGTGGCTGCTCCAGCTTGAGCACGAATTCCTCCAGCGAGGCGGAGCCTAAGGCATCGTCGGCGGCAAGCGCGGCGACCGCCTTCGGATCCTTGTCGTAGACCACGGCGGTATGGCCGTGGGCCATCAGCCGGCGGACGATGTTGCCACCCATCCGCCCCAAGCCGATCATGCCGAGCTGCATGTTGTCATGTCCTTGACTGTTGAGCGTGATCCGAGAACCAGTGTCCGGTTTTTCGGGACCATGCTCTAGTTGAGGGCTTCGTTAAGTGCGGCGTCCAGCGTGGCTAGCGCCGGGCCGAGTCCGCCCTTGAGATGGACGCGCAGCGCGCGCCGGCCGCGTTCGGTCAAGACGTCGAAATCGCCGCGCGCCTGCGCTGCCTTGATGACGCCGAAGCTCGCCTTCTGGCCTGGTACCGGCAGGTCCGCAGCATCATCGGCGGTGATCTGCAGGAACACGCCGCTGTCGGGGCCGCCCTTGTAGGCTTGGCCGGTCGAGTGCAGGAAGCGCGGACCGAACTCGGCGCAGGTGGCAAGATGCCTGCTGTCACGCACGGCAAGCCGCATTTTTTGCAGCGCGTCGATGAACGCTTTGTCGCGTTCAATATAGGCGAGCAGGGCGACATAGTCGCCGCGGTGCGAGCGCGACAAATGCGCCTTGAGCCATGAGCCGAGAGTGCCGTCGGCGCCGGCCTTGCGCAGCTCGGCGGCGTTGTGGGCGTCAGTGTAGAGGTCGGCCTCGGCGGTGGAGACCACCGGCTGTTCGGCTGGCAGCGATCCGGACTTCTCGAAGGCTGCGGTCAATTCGCGCGTCTTGATCTTGGCCGCCTCGACATCCGGCTGGTTGAACGGGTTGATGCCGAGCACCGAGCCTGCGACCGCCGTCGCGATCTCGAAGCGGAAGAACTCCTGGCCGATATGGTCGGTCGACGGCAGCACGATGCGGGCCACGGGATGGCCGGCCTGCTCCAGCGCGGCCAGCCGGGCGTCATGCTCGGCGTCGTCCTCGCCCTCGGTGCGGAGATCAATGAAGAAGCGGTCGTCGCCATAGGCAGCCGGCTCGGCCAGCGTCTCGCCGTCAATTGGGATCAGGCCCTTGCCGTCCTTGCCGGTGGATTCGGCGATCAACTGCTCGGCCCAGGCGCCGAAATCGGCAATCTTCCTGGACGAGGTGATCGTCACCTTGTCGCGGCCTTCGAGGCCGGCGAGCCCCATCGCGAGCCCGAGCTGCACGCCCGGGTTCTCGTGCGGCGGCACGTCGGCGCCGCAGGAGCGCACCATCGACAGCGTATGCTTGATCAGGGTGCGGACATTGACGCCGGCGGCTGCCGCCGGCACCAGGCCGAAGGGGGAGAGCACCGAGTAGCGGCCGCCGATCGTGGGCTCGCCGTAGAAGATGCGGGCAAAGCCCTGCCGCTTTGCGGTCTTCTCCAGCGACGAGCCGGGATCGGTCACTGCGATGAAGCGGTGGCCGGCCTTGGCGGCGCCAATCGTCTTGGAGACGCGGTCGAAGAAATAGTCCTTCATCACGTTCGGCTCGGTGGTGCCGCCGGATTTGCTGGAGACGATGAACAGCGTCTTCGAGATATCGACCGCCGCTTCCATCGCCCGCACCTGCGCCGGGTCGGTGGAATCGAGCACGTGCAGCTTGGGGAAGCCTGCCTTCTTGGCGAAGGTCTCCGCCAGCACCTCCGGCCCCAGGCTGGAGCCGCCCATGCCGAGCACGACCGCGTCGGTGAATTTCTGGCCCTTCACGCGCTCGGCGAAATCCTCGTAGTCGGCGATGTCGGCCTTCGCCGGGCTGGTCAGCCAGCCCAGCCATTTGTCCTCATCCTCGCCGGTCCAGACCGATTTGTCCTTTTGCCAGAGCCGGCGGACCTTGGCCGAGGCACGCCATTCCTCGGTATTCTCTTCGATGGCCTTGGCAAGCTCGCCGCCGACCTTGAGCTTCTGGCCGTCGATGCCGGTGCCGAGCGAGGTGGCGCGCTTGAACGCGACGGCGCCATAGAGCTTGTCGGCGGCATCGGCGAACAGCCTGACGCCGTCCTTGACCAGTTCGGCGGTGATCGCATCCAGCGAGATCCCGGATTTTTCCAGTTCATCGAGCACGCTCCGCGCGTCCTCGATGTTCTCCTCGAGGCTGTCGCGCACCTTGCCGTGGTCGCGGAAGGCGTCGAGCGTTGCCGGCGGCACGGTGTTGACCGTGTCGGGGCCGATCAGCTCCTCAACATAAAGAACGTCGCTGTAGTCCTTGTTCTTGGTGCCGGTCGAGGCCCACAAGAGCCGCTGTGGCTTGGCACCCTTTGCCATCAGTTTTTCCCAGCGCGGACCGGCGAAGATCCGCTTGTAATCCTGGTACGCCAGCTTGGCGTTGGCGATCGCGACCTTGCCCTTCAGCGACGCCAGCCGCTCCTTCTCGGTGGGATCGTTGGCCTTCGCGATCTTGTCGTCGAGCTGCTTGTCGACGGCGGTGTCGATACGGCTGACGAAGAAGCTCGCCACGCTCGCAATATGCGAGGGGTCGCCGCCGCCGGCGACGTACTTCTCCAGGCCTTTCAGATAGGCCTCGGCGACCTCGAGATAGACCTTTTGCGAGAACAGGAGCGTGATGTTGATGCTGATGCCTTCGCCGATCAGGTGCTCGATCGCGGGTAGGCCTTCCGGCGTCGCCGGCACCTTCACCATCAGGTTCTTGCGCCGAACCTCCTTCCAGAGCCGCCGCGCTTCGGCGATGGTGCCCCTGGTGTCCATCGCCAGATAGGGCGACACTTCGAGGCTGACGAAGCCGTCCTTGCCGTCGAGCTGGTCATAGACCGGACGCAGCACGTCGGCGGCGTGCTGGATGTCCGTGATCGCGAGATGCTCGAACAGTTCGGCGACCGGGCGATCGCCCTTCTTCAGCGCATGGCCGATCGCCCCGTCATATTCGTCCGAGCTGCCGATCGCCTTCTCGAAGATCGAGGGGTTGGAGGTGACGCCTTTGACGCCGTCCTCGTCGATCAGCTGCTTGAGGTCGCCTTTGGCGACGAAGCCGCGGGCCAGGAAGTCCAGCCAAACCGATTGGCCGCGGTTTTCGAGTGTTTTGACGGGGTTCATGATGCCTGTTTCTGCTCGATCGGGTCGGTGGACGGGTTCCCCAGCAGCTTTCTGGGGCGAGACCGGATTGTCAACACGGGGCGGAAAGGGCTGCCAAAAATGAATATGCGCATCAAAAAGAGACAACTCCACCCTGACAGGTTCGATCCCTCGGATTTGATCCGATGCAACCGCGAACTCTGAACAATTTTATGACGGTGCGGTGCACTGTTCACGGCCTGAGATACAGGTAGCCCTGCGACTGCAGTTCGGCGAGGCGGACGACGCCGCCCTTGTCGGCGACCGCGAAGCCGGGGAGGAGCTCCTTCAGGCTGACATTCTGCGATTTCATGGCGTTGCCGCAGGCGGCAAGCTCCACGCCATCCCCGGAAAATTGCTGAACGCGCCGCGACAGGTCGGGATTGGCGGAGGCTGCGTGGAACGCGCGCAGCGCCGGCCCGTGGACCACGAGGGCAATGGTCACATTCTCGGGTCCGACGACGCCGTCGAAATGGTTCTGGATGTTGCCGAGCACAAAGTCGACCTTTTCGAGGTCGCTCAGGTGATAGACTACCTTGAGGTTGGCGGGAGGCGATGCCTCGGTGGCGGCGCGGGCGCGTGAGCCGGCTAGGGCGCCTAAAGTCGTAAGCGCGCCGGCTAAGATGCTGCGGCGATGCATGGCACCCTCCCTCAATTGAGTTGGCTGGCCGACGAGCGTATTATCCACTTCGCGAGCGTATCATTTGTGCCTGATGGCGGCGAGTTCCCGGCGGTCGGTCACAAGCTCGGCACATTCTTCCGCGCCTGCGCGATCGACGCGAAAGAGCCTGTCGTCCGCGCCGGCGACGAGCGCGTCTTCGGCCTCTTGGTCCGGCTTGTTGCGATTCCAAGTCCTGATCCGCTCAAGACGGATGATGGTGGACTTGTCGTCTTTCGACAATGCCACATTGATACCGCCACCTTCACAATCGACGCCGCAATCGAAACGGATTTCATTGCTCGCGTCCTCTGTGACAACATGGCCGCAAAAGCCGCTGGAGTCGAAATTGCCGGTGCGGTGACGGTACTTAATTCCAAGGCGGAAGGAGTGGCTGGTGGTTTTTTCCTCCCGCGCGTTCTCCGCCGTCACCAATAATTTCATCGCGCTCACTTTCTGCTTCGGACGTTGCGTCAGATGATTGGCGTCATAACCGCGCACGAAGCAGGCGTAGCTCTTTCGGCGAGGGGGGCCTGCGAATATCCTCTTGTCGAAAGCTGCGGTCTTGGCGCTGTCGACGCCATCTTCGGCGCGAGTGTGGCCAATTCCCGCGAGCATTGCGGCTGCTACAACAAGGTGAACGGAGAATAAAATACGCTTCATGATCTGTTCAGCGAACGCAAGCGATCTATATGAAATGATACACGCCACCTCGATCGGCGCGGCAACGACGCAGCGTCACGATGTGCCGGCAGGTTTGGCTTAGTCGCGGCAGAAGCCGATGCGTTCAAACCTGTGGCAGTTCGTAGGCGTGAAGGAGCAGCGCGATGGCGGCCAAAAGGCGGTCAGAATGGCATTTGCGGATGGCAGGGAAGCCTGGTCTTTGTCGGTCCTCCGGCATGCATTCCGGTAGAATCACGGATGTGGCGGACCAGCTACATGGCCAAGAAAGTAAATGACAAATCGCGTTTTTGATGAACTATTAGGCTGGCTGCTTGTTGATAAGGCAGCAGCTGCTTGCGCCGCGCATTGCGGAAGAGAGGCTGGCGAGTGTCCAATAGGACCAGCATGTCGAGCATGATTCGAGGAACGTTTCGGCAAACCGGCTCGTTCTCGTAAGGCGGCGCAACATATCGTGGAGAGGGATCATGTACAACGATTCTCTGTTCAACGCTTTCGCTAGGTCGTTCGAGGCTCGAAGCCAGAGCGATATGTCGATGGCGGAATATCTCGAGTCGTGTCGAACTGATCCGATGCGATATGCGAATGCAGCAGAACGACTATTGGCCGCGATCGGCGAGCCGCAGATGATCGACACGGCCAAGGACCCTCGCCTTGGCCGTATCTTTATGAACCGCACGATGCGCACCTATCCGGCGTTCGCTGGCTTCTACGGCATGGAAGACACGATCGAGCGGCTCGTCGGCTTCTTCCGTCACGCCGCGCAAGGCTTGGAAGAGCGCAAGCAGATCCTCTATCTGCTCGGGCCGGTCGGCGGCGGCAAGTCATCGCTCGCCGAGCGGCTCAAGGCGTTGATGGAAGTGCATCCGATCTACGTGCTGAAGGCCGGCGACGAACTGAGCCCGGTGTTCGAAAGCCCGCTCAGCCTGTTCGATCCGGATCAACTCGGGCCGATGCTGGAGGAGAAATACGGCATTCCGCAGCGGCGCCTCACCGGGCTGATGAGCCCGTGGTGCTACAAGCGGCTCGAGGCCTTCGGCGGTGATATCTCGCAATTCCGCGTCGCCAAGATCCAGCCGTCGCGGCTGCGGCAGATCGCGGTCGCTAAGACCGAACCCGGCGACGAGAACAACCAGGACATCTCCTCGCTGGTCGGCAAGGTCGATATCCGCAAGCTCGAGACCTACGCGCAGAACGATCCCGACGCGTACAGCTATTCGGGCGGACTCAATCGCGCCAACCAGGGCATCCTCGAATTCGTCGAGATGTTCAAGGCGCCGATCAAGATGCTGCACCCGTTGCTAACGGCGACCCAGGAAGGCAACTATATCGGCACCGAGAATATCGGCGCGATCCCGTTCGGCGGCATCATCCTCGCGCACTCCAACGAGGCGGAATGGCAGAGCTTCAAGGCCAACAAGAACAATGAGGCCTTCATCGACCGCATCTGCGTCATCAAGGTACCCTACTGCCTGCGGGTCACCGAGGAGCAGAAGATCTACGAGAAGTTGATCCAGGGCTCCGAGCTTGCCAGCGCACCTTGCGCGCCGGCGACGCTGGAGACCTTGGCGCGCTTCTCGGTGATGTCGCGCCTGCGCAAGCACGAGAACTCGACGCTGTTCGCCAAGATGCGGGTCTATGACGGCGAGAGCCTGAAGGAATCCGATCCAAAGGCGCGCAGCGTCCTGGAATATCGCGATGCCGCCGGTGTTGACGAAGGCATGGACGGCGTCTCGACGCGCTTCGCGTTCAAGGTGCTCGCCGCCACCTTCAACCACGACACGACAGAGGTCGGGGCCGATGCCGTGCACCTGATGTATGTGCTCGAGCACTCGATCCGCCGCGAGCAGCTGCCCGAGGAGGTCGAGAAGCGCTATCTCGAATTCATCAAGGCCGATCTCGCCCCGCGTTACGCGGAGTTCATCGGCAACGAGATCCAGAAGGCCTATCTCGAATCCTATTCGGATTACGGCCAGAACCTGTTCGATCGCTACGTCGATTACGCCGACGCCTGGATTGAGGATCAGGACTTCAAGGATCCCGACACCGGCCAGTTGCTCAACCGCGAGCTTCTGAACCAGGAGCTGACTAAGATCGAGAAGCCCGCCGGCATCGCCAACCCAAAGGACTTCCGCAACGAGGTCGTCAAATTCTCGCTGCGGTCGCGGGCGCATAATGGCGGCAAGAACCCGAACTGGACCTCCTACGAGAAGGTTCGCGACGTCATCGAGAAGCGGATCTTCTCGCAGGTCGAGGATCTGCTGCCGGTGATCTCGTTCGGTTCGAAGAAGGACGGCGAGACCGAGAAGAAGCACGACGATTTCGTCGCGCGGATGGTGGAGCGTGGCTACACCGAGCGGCAGGTCCGCCGTCTCGTCGAATGGTATATGCGGGTGAAGCAGGCTGGCTGAGGCGGGATGCGAAGTGACGATGCACATTGTCGATCGGCGCCTGAATCCGGGCGGCAAGAGCCTTGAGAACCGACAGCGGTTCTTGAGGCGCGCAAGGGCCCTGGTTCAGGGAGCAGTCAAGAAGACGTCGCAGGACCGGGACATCAAGGATGTGCTGGAAGGCGGTGAGATCTCCATACCGCTCGACGGCATGGATGAGCCGCGCTTCCGCCGCGAGGGCGGCACCCGCGACATGGTGCTGCCCGGCAACAAGAAGTTCATCGAAGGCGATATCCTGCCGCGTCCGAACCAGGGCGGTGGCCGCGGAACGGGGCCGGGCGAGGGCGACAGCGAGGACGCGTTCCGCTTCGTCCTGAGCCGCGACGAGTTCGTCAATTTGTTCCTCGACGACCTGGAATTGCCCGACCTCGCCAAGCGCAAGCTGGCGGAGGCGGAGAGCGAAGGCCTGCATCGCGCCGGCTACACCACCTCGGGCTCGCCCGCGAACATCTCCGTGAGCCGCACCGTCAAGCTCGCGCTGGCGCGTCGCGTCGCGCTGCGCCGGCCGCGACCCGAACAGATCGCCGCGCTCGAGGCGGAGGCGGCGGAGGCCGAGGAGCCGCGACGCTCCGAACTGTTGGCGCAGATCGCGGCGCTGAAGGCCAAGGCCAAACGGATCCCGTTCATCGATCCCATCGATATCCGCTACCGCCGTTTCGAGACTGTGCCGAAGCCGGTGGCGCAAGCCGTGATGTTCTGCCTGATGGACGTGTCAGGCTCGATGTCGGAGCACATGAAGGACCTGGCGAAACGGTTCTACATGCTGCTCTACGTGTTCCTGAAGCGGCGTTATCGCCACGTCGAGATCGTGTTCATCCGCCACACCGATCGCGCCGAAGAGGTGGACGAGGATACGTTCTTCCATGGCCCCGCTTCCGGCGGCACGCTGGTCTCGAGCGCGCTGCAGGCCATGCACGATATCGTACGCACCCGCTTTCGACCGGCTGACTGGAACATCTACGCCGCGCAAGCTTCGGACGGCGACAACATGACCTCGGACAGCCTCCTGACCGGACGGCTGCTCACCGAGCAGATCCTCCCGGTCACCCAGTTCTTTGCCTATCTCGAGGTCGGCGAGGCCGCAAACTATACCTTCGACATGCCGGACTCCTCGCTCTGGACCCTTTACGAGCGCCTGCGCAACGAGGGCGCGCCGCTCGCGATGCGCAAGGTGAGCGAGCGTAGCGAGATCTTCCCGGTGTTCCAGGACCTGTTCAAGCGCCGCGGCAAGCAGGAGAAGGCCACGCCATGACGAAGACAGGGGAGCGGCTGTTCGACGGCGCCGACTGGGATTTCCGCACGCTGCAGCGCGTCCACGATGCCTGCGAGGAGATCGCGAAATCGGAGCTCGGTCTCGACGTCTATCCCAACCAGATCGAGGTCATCACCGCCGAGCAGATGCTGGACGCCTATTCGTCGGTCGGCATGCCCCTGTTCTACAAACACTGGTCGTTCGGCAAACACTTCGCCTTTCAGGAAGCGTCCTACCGCAAAGGATATATGGGACTGGCGTACGAGATCGTGATCAACTCCTCGCCGTGCATTTCCTACCTGATGGAGGAAAACACCGCGACCATGCAGACGTTGGTGATCGCGCACGCAGCCTTCGGCCACAACCATTTCTTCAAGAACAACTACCTGTTCAAGCAGTGGACCGATGCCGACGGCATCCTGGACTATCTCGAATTCGCCAAGGGCTATATCTCGCACTGCGAGGATCGCCACGGCCGGCGGGCGGTCGAGCATACGCTCGACGCCGCCCATGCCTTGATGTCGCACGGCATCGATCGCTATCCCGGCAAGAAGAAGCTCGACCTGCGCACCGAGGAGAAACGCGCCGGCGAGCGCCGCGCGCATGAGGAGAGCGCCTTCAACGATCTCTGGCGCACGGTGCCGACGGGACCTGCGAAGACCAGGGCCGCGCTGACTGCGGAGCGCCGCCGCATCCTGCTCGGGCTGCCGCAGGAAAACATCCTGTACTTCCTGGAGAAGACCGCGCCGCGGCTGCAACCCTGGCAGCGCGAAGTGCTGCGCATCGTTCGCCACATCGCGCAGTATTTCTATCCGCAGAGCCAGACCAAGGTGATGAACGAGGGCACCGCCACCTACACCCATTACCGCATCATGAACCGGCTGCACGAGCAGGACCGCATTTCCGACGGCAATTTCCTCGAATTCCTGCAGTCGCACACCAACGTCGTGTTCCAGCCGGAATTCGACGATCCCCGCTTCTCCGGCTTCAACCCCTATGCGCTCGGCTTTGCGATGATGCAGGACATCGAGCGGATTGTGACCGAGCCGGAGGACGAGGACCGCGAATGGTTTCCTGACATCGCGGGCAGGGGCGATGTCATGGGCGTGTTGCGCGAGGTCTGGGCCAACTACCGCGATGAGAGCTTCATCGGCCAATTCCTGAGCCCGCGGCTGGTACGGCGCCTGCGCCTGTTCCACCTGCATGACGATCCCGCGGAGACCGCTGGCATCCGCGTCGATGCCATCCATGACGAGCGCGGCTATCGCCGGGTGCGCCGCGAATTGGCGCGGCAATACGATGTCGGCTTCATCGATCCCAACATCGAGGTCGTCGATGTCGACCTTGAAGGCGATCGCCGGCTGATGCTGCGCCATACCGTCGTCAAGGGATCGCAACTGGTCGAAACCGATGCGCGTCGCGTGCTGCAGCACCTCGCCGACCTCTGGAGCTACGACGTGGTTCTCACCGAGGTCGACACTCACGACAAGGTGCTGAAGGAATATGTCGTGAGCCCGCGCATCCTGCCCGCAGTGGCGTAGCGGTCGAAGCCGTAGCCCGGGTGAAGCGTCATCGTAACCCGGGACCTCTCGTAAATACAGATGCAGCCGTCCCCGGGTTACGCTCCGCTCCACCCGGGCTACGCAGCGATCGTGTGTCTCACGAATTGCCGGCACGCGGAATTCTTGCGCGATTGCCTCATCTGGCGTGATTGGTATGGTGCGCGCGGTCGAAAAAACCAAAAAGGAAATAGACCGTGACAACTCGCAAATGTCTGGCGGGCGCTCTCGCCTCCGCCGCGCTCTCGATGCTGACGATGTCAGCTTCGCTCAGTGCCGAAACCACCATCAAGCTTGGAAACACCGCGCCCTACAGCGGGCCCGCATCGGCCTACAGCACCATCGCGCGCGCGGAAGCCGCGTATTTTCAGATGTTGAACGACCAGGGCGGCATCAACGGCCGCAAGATCGAATTCGACAGCCTTGACGATGCCTATTCGCCGTCGAAGACGGTGGAGCAGACACGCAAGCTCGTCGAACAGGATGAGGTGCTTGCGCTGTTCAGTTCCGTCGGCACCGCGCCCAACATCGCCGTTCAGAAATACCTGAACATCAAGCGCGTGCCGCAGCTCTTCGTCTCATCGGGCGCGACGCGGTGGAACGACCCGAAACAGTTCCCCTGGACCGTCGGCTTCAACCCGACCTACGAACTCGAAGGCAGGCTCTACGCCAAGTACATTCTGCGGACCAAGCCGGACGCCAAGATCGCCGTGATCACGCCGAACGAGGACGCCGGCAAGGATTATCTGAGGGGTTTCAAGGAAGGGCTCGGCGAGCATGTCGGCCAGATCGTATCCGAGACGACCTATCTGACCAGCGATCCGACCATCGATTCCCAGATGGTGTCGATGCGCGAGTCCGGCGCAGACGTGTTCTTTGCCGAGGCGACGCCGAAGTTCGCGGCGCAAGCGCTGCGCAAGGCCGCCGGCATGGGCTGGAAACCGCTGATCATCCTGCCGACCGTCTCCAATTCCGTATCCGCCGTGCTCGAACCTGCTGGTCTTGAGAACGCCGTCGGTGTTGTTACTGGCCTGTATCTGAAGGACCCGACTGATCCGCGCTGGGCTAACGATCCCGCGCAGAAGGAATTCTCGGCCTGGATGATGAAGTATCAGCCGAATGCCAGCCCCGGCGATCTCTTCAATGTGCAGGGCTATACGGTTGCCGGCGTGATGGCTGCGGTGCTGAAGAACTGCAAGGACGATCTCAGCCGCGACAACATCATCAAACAGGCCACCAACCTCAACGGCCTCGAACTGCCGATGCTGCTGCCGGGCATCAAGGTGACGACCGAGCCGACCAACGTCACGCCCATCCGGCAAATCCAGATGGCCCGCTTCGACGGCAAGTCATGGGTCCTGTTCGGCGACGTGCTCGGCGACAAGTGAGGGCGTGCGCTCTGCCTTCACCTCTCCCCGCACGCGGGGAGAGGTCGGAATTCAAGCGCAGCTTGAATTCCGGGTGAGGGGAGCCTCCCCGAGCACGTCTCTCACCCTCTTTGGGGGGTGTGTGGCCCCCCCCCACCCCCGCCCCCCCTAATACGGGGGTGTGGGGGGGGCCCCTTCTCTGTGTTTTTTTTTTTTCT
>NZ_JBUYEN020000060.1:0-35859 GCF_055229415.2 Bradyrhizobium sp. Leo114
CTTGGAGGATGGACCGCCTACTATGGAAAGCCTGGTCCAAAGGTGATGCGCCTGGGCCTCGAAGCCTTCCGTCGCATCAAATACGGCACCACTTTGAGGCTCAAAAATGTGTGAATCGGATAGCCGGCGCGCCAGGGGTGTCAGTGCTCAGAGGCAGGATAGGAGATCGCCCGCCTGACCGCATTCCGCAAACGGGACAATATATTGCGATTTCCGGTCAGTGCGCGCGTGGGGCTTCGCGCGATACGACGGAGATCACGCGGCGATGCGGCGTTCCGACAGATATCGGGCGGGCGGCTTGCCCAGGGCCTTGCGGAACATGGTGACGAAGGCGCTCGCGCCCTCATAGCCGAGATCGAGCGCCACGGTCTGGACCGACGCCCCTTGGTCTAAACGCTGCAGGGCAATGAGGATATGGAGCTGCTGGCGCCAGCGGCCGAAGCTCATGCCGGTCTCGCGTTTCAGGGCGCGGGTCAGGGTCCGCGGGGCAACGGCCATGCGCCGGCCCCACTCGTCTAACGTTGCGCGGTCGGAGGGATCGGCCATCATCGCGGCGGCGATCTTGCGCAGCTTGGCGTCGACCGGCATCGGGAAGTTCAGCTTCTCGACGGGCGCTACAGACAGTTGGTCGAGCAGCACCGTGGCGATCCGGCCGTCGGCGCCGTCGACATCGTACAGGACCGGCATCTCGGTGACGTGCATCAGCAAACGCTCCAGCAATGGCGAGATCGACAGCGTGCAGCATTGCCTGGGCAGCGGCGAGGCCGCATCCGGTTCGACGAACAGAAGATATACCTCGACATTTCCGGCGAGGGTCACGCTGTGGGGAAGATTGCCGGGAATCCATACCGCACAGCGCGGCGGCACGATCCAGACGCTTTGGTCGGCTTCGCACCTGACGACGCCCCGCAAGGTCAGGACAAGCTGGGCCTTCCGATGCGCGTGAATGGCCATCTCCATGCCCTTGGTGACCATGTCGACGCCGACGGCGACGACGGCGCGTGGCACCTCCTCGGGAGAGAAACCGGCGGCATCGGCGGAGCCGAGATCGTTTGCCTCGGGACGATAGAACGGCATGGCAGTTGAAGATCGATCCGAATGCGACTGACCAGATCAGACAATATCAGTCCGCGATTGCGACTATCAACAGGGGAGGCTCGCTTTGGAGCATGATCCGGAAAAGTGGAAACCGGTTTTCCCTGCGAGAAACGCAAAGCGTTTGCGTGGGAAGATCATGCTTAAACAGAGAGATGAGATCATGGTCCGATTCCATCTCATCGGATCATGTCTAGCCGGCGGCTCTCCACCGCCGACACATTCACGGCAAATATTGAATGTCGGTCGGTCCCCGCCGTCGGCGCGACCCGTTTGACCAGGCGATCAAGATGGTGGTCACAGCGGATTCCACCGGACGCCGACGCGTAGCGCGAACAGGCCGTCGGGCCCGTCGGCGAACGAACTACTTCTTTTTCTTCTTGGCTTTTTTCGCGGTGGTCTTCTTCGCCTTTTTCGCTTTCTTGGCCATGGGGCCTTCCATCAATCGTTCAAAGAAAATCATCAAGGCGCGGGCCCCGTGAATCGGCCTGCATGAAGAAAGCATAGCATCGAATTTGCCGGCTTGATATCGGGAGGCCCTCATCGCGCCGCGTGAATGGCGTGGAGTCGTCCCGCATGAAAAGATCATGCGTCAGGGCGACAGAATGGCCCCGCCAAGCAGTCGTCACCGCGGTGATGGCGTCAGTCCGCGGGATTTTAGATCAGGACGAAACATTGTCGTCACCCGATGCAGCGCCCCACGAAATCGGCAGGGCGCGTGCGGAGGCCGACACGGGCGCTTTGGGCGACAGGCTCACATTGTCCCTGCCGCCGTTCTCACGGCTGCGAACCGGCCTTGCGCTGACGTCGCGCGGTGTTCTTCCGCAAAACAGGGCAGGGCTTTTCGCTGTCGTCCGGTTCGGGATGAGGTCGATGTCGGCGCGGATGGAAACGGTCCTGTGCTGGTCTTGCTCGCCGCATGTCGCGCTGCGACGGCCCGATCGGGCAGGGCCTTGTCCTTATCCGTTGACTGCGGGTCCGATCTCCCTGCGCGTGGCAAACAGACCTATGGCAAGCGCCCCGCCTCTTCAAAACCCTCACCGTCGGCTTTTTTCCCCGCCGGAACAGTTCCGGCTCCTCGCGGCCGCTTCGCTCTCAAAAAAGCTGCCGGCTCGGGTGCTCCGCATTCGCTCTGCCCCGCGTGGATGCGGGTTCGAAGGCGTTGCGCCCGCCATCACGGTCTCGCCATCGCGAGGGGATCGGCTCCTCGCGAACAACAGATGAGGACAAGACCATGACCGCCATCGGATACGTCACCAAGAACGACAACGGCAGCTACAAGGGCCAGCTCCGGACCGTCTCCATCCGCGCCGACATCGACATCATCCCGAACCGGGACAAGACCGCCGATACCCATCCCGACTTCCGCGTCGTGACCCAGGGCGTCGAGATCGGCGCGGGCTGGATCCGCCGGGGCGAGAACAGCGGCAGGGACTATGTGAGCCTGTCGCTCGCCGCGCCCGAGTTCGGTCCGCGCAAGCTCTACGCCAATCTCGGCCGCGCCGCCGGCCAGGATGACGACAGCGTGTTCGCCCTGATCTGGAACCCGGCGGACTGACGCCAAACGGCCCCCGCGACAACTGCTCGCGGGGGCCGTCCTCTCGCCCCATTTGATCGAAACGATCGGCTCGAGAAGACGTCAGCGTCCCGGGGGCGGTTCTGAACGACGCCAGCAATCAAGCGCGCCAAGGCGCCCGCGCCGCGTCTCTTGACGCGACAGGCTTCGACGCCAGCGACTGGGCCTGGGAGTTCTTGCGCCGCAATCCCGACTACATCGGCGAATGGCGCAGCGCCGTTCCGCGACATCTGCCCTGCATTACCTTGAAGGACGGCACGCAGGTCTTGCGGCTACCGCGACGCTTTCCCCGCGCCGAAAAATGGGGTCTCTCCGCCTTTGCCGACCCGGGGCTGGATGCACCCAAGGTGCCGGTGTTCTGGCACGCCCATGCGCTGAAACGGATCGTCCGCCTGGATGCACGGAAGCCGGGGTCAGATGCAGACGCCGCCCGGTTCTCACTGGCCGGCTTCAAGGTCGAACGCAGGGCCGTCATTAACGTGGACGGCATTCCACTCGTGCTGATCAAGGGAAACGGTGCCTATGTCGCCGTCGAAATCCACGGCCTCTCCGTCCTGACCGCCTCCTTTGCGCCGGTCTTCGAACTGCACGACCTTGCTGACCTTGCGGCGCAGACCGAGCTCTTGAAGCGATTGCAGCGCTTCACTGAAGCTGACGTGAGAACGGTTCCAAGGCAGGCGGGAAGCGGCGATGAACGCCTCCATCACGCGCTGATCGCGCTCGATGAAAGCCTCAACGGCAAGACCTACCGGCAGATCGCGATCACGATCTTCGGAGAGAAAAAAGTTGCCGAGGAATGGCTCGGTCCCAGTCAGTTTCTCAAGGATCGCACGCGCCGGCTTGTCGCCAAGGGAACCGAGTTGATGAAGGGCGGCTATCGCGATCTGCTGTATTAGAACGTTTCAAGCGAAGTCGGTACCGGCTCGCGTGAAGAACACGCATCAAAACAGGAATCGAGGGCTTCGGTTCTGATTCAATCAGAACTGAAGCTACTTTAGAACTTGGCTGGCCGTTGTCGGATGCCGGTCTTGTGCACGCCGATCGTCGCCCGCTTGACGAGCTTGGCTCGCGCGGGATGGCGAAACGGGCGCCTCTCATCTTCACCACTCCCAAAACCGCTCACAATCAGACGACGCTTCCTCTCCTACCTCAACCCCAGGGAGGTATGGAATAGGGAGCGTCGAAATGACCAAGAATGAAGAAAAGGTGCCGGACAAGCCGTTCCTCAATACCGTCGAGGCCGCCGCCTGGCTGAGGCTCACCAAGAACACGCTGGAGAAGATGCGGGTGCAGGGGCGAGGGCCCGCCTACCGCAAGCACGGACGCTATGTCCGCTACCACATCGAAGATCTCGTTGAATGGTCGCAGGCCAACAAGCGGAGGTCGACCTCCAATGCCGATTGATCGCACCCAACTAGCGCGCCAGGTCGGCGTTCTCTCGACCATGTGCGCCGGCATCATTGCCATGCTGGTGTCGTCCGCACCCGCGGTACCGCTTCTGATCTACAACGCCTCGGGCAGCGCGCCCTTGGGCTTCTATTATCTGGAGCCACGATTGCCGAAGCGCGGTGAGCTCGCAGTATTCAAGCCGCCGCCGGCGATCGAATTGTTCATCATCGCGCACAAAATCTTGCCCGTGCCGGTGCCGCTGCTGAAACAGGTCGCCGCTATCGGCGGTGACGAAGTCTGCCGCGCCAAGGACCCGATTGGCACCATTGCCATCAACGGAAAGGTCATCGCCGAGGTGCTCGACAAGGACCGCGACGGGCGGCCGCTGCCGGCCTGGGAGGGGTGCTTGAGGCTCGTCGAGGGCGAGTTCTTTCTGCTGCAGCCACACCCGCATTCGTTCGACTCGCGATATTTCGGGCCGGTGTTGAGGTGCGATATTGTCGGCGTGGCGCGGCCGATCTGGACCTGGAATCCAGCAGGCTAAAGCCGGGTGACTTTTCTTCGCATCGTCATCCCTCTTTGTTTGAGCATGATCTTCCCACGCAAACGCTTTGCCTTTGTCGCGAGGGAAAACCGGTTTCCACGTTTTTGGATCATGCTCTAACAGTCACCGCGGAGCGCGGCATCATGTGCCGCAGGAGCCGGGTGCCCCGGGCGGGCAGCCGGCGGGATCTCGCGGGATCGGCCAAGTAAGCGGCCAAAATAGCCATCAGGTAGGATTTTCTTCAGTTGTTTAAATTACTTATATGAGCTATGGATCGGCCAAAATTGACTTCCAAGCTTCTCGCTAAAATCGGCCACAGGATCGGCCAAAGCGGCCGCCATCAAGAAGAAAATTATTCATTTTTAATGCCTTAGCATAACATAAAATCGGCCGACATGAACCTACGTCTCGAAACCGTCGAACGCATCGAGCCCGCTAGGCTGGAGGAGATTTCCGAAGCCATCTCGGACGTGGTGGCGGAGCTTTCGGCGGCAACCGCCAAGCTCGGTTACGCGCTCCATCCGCAGACCGCGGCCCATCTGGCGGATCTCGTGCGGATCATGAACACCTACTACAGCAACCTGATCGAAGGTCATAACACCCGGCCACGGGATATCGAACGCGCGATCGGCGGTCATTTCGACAACGACGAAGGGCGGCGCAATCTGCAGATCGAGGCGGCCGCCCACGTCCATGTGCAGTCCGAAATCGATTCCATGGCGCTCGACAATCGCCTGCCTGAACCGGCCTCGATCGATTTCATTCTCTGGCTCCATCGCGAATTCTATCGCGACGCTTCCCCCGAAATGCTTCGGATCTGCGGCAATGGCACCGAGTTCACGATGGAGCCCGGCACCTGGCGGTCGCGAAACGAGCACGACGTTGCGGTCGGCCGGCATCAGCCACCTTCCAGCGAGCGTGTCGCGGCCTTTATGGAATATTTCGCGGAGCGTTATCGCTTCGAACGCCTGGGCAAGGCGGCGCGGATCATCGCCATTCCAGCGGCGCATCATCGCTTCAACTACATTCATCCGTTCGCGGACGGCAATGGTCGTGTCAGCCGCCTGATGAGCCACGCCATGGCGCATCAGGCCGGCATCGGAGCCCGTGGGCTGTGGTCGGTCTCGCGCGGACTGGCACGTGGTCTTACCGGCCCAGGCGATTACAGGCGGATGATGGACCACGCCGACACGCCCCGGCAGGGCGATCTCGATGGCCGTGGCAACCTCTCGCAACGCGCTTTGAGCGAATTCATTCTCTGGTTCCTGCGCGTGTGCCTCGATCAGGTGACGTTCATGTCAGGCTTGTTCGAGATCGACACGTTGGCTCAGCGATTGCGGAGTTTCGTCGACCGCAGCGAGAAGCTCAAGCCTGAAGCCGCCCGTCTTCTGGAGGAAGCGCTCATACGCGGACAATTCGAGCGCGGCGAAGTCCCGCGCATCACCGGCCTGCCCGAACGGACGGCACGGCGCGTCTTCAACGACGTCGTCGCGACCGGTCTTCTTGCGTCCGAAACGCCCAAGGGGCCGGTGTCGCTGCGCTTTCCGATTGCTGCGCTCGACGTGCTGTTTCCACGCCTGTTTCCGGAGATCTAGAGGACACGGACGGCTTCGCGAGGCCGACGCGGCGATTTCCGGGAACGGATTTTACGCTCAAGCTTGCACGCTCTCAACTTGGACGAAGGTGCCGTCGCCTGTTGCGGAACGCCGTATCGCCGCGCAGCGATGCTCTACAAATCGATCCGTTATCCAGCGTGAAGCAATCAGTGGGCAGCTAAGCGGGAGGGCAAGATAAAAGCACTGGCGCTATGGGGCGCCTAAGCCATTGTCTGCACATCCAAGTGTTGGCGACACGGCTAGCCGCGATGTCGCCAAGCGAGTTCTAAAGCAACGATCGCGCTCATTGATTGCGTCTGCGGCTTGGCAGCCGAGCGCAGGGTTCGCATATCCGCGCTCTTGCAACGGGGACTTGCTCATGGCCGGCGTCGACGACGACGAATTCGAAGTAAAGCTCGGACGGATCGGCAACCGCAAAACCAGGAGAGCGACCAGCTATCTTCGACGCGTCCGCCAGGAGGCGACGAAGGCCGGTGCCAGTGCGCGGGCGGGTTCGTCGTTTACCGGTAGCCGCATCGGCCGCGGCCGCGCGCAAGGCGCGGTGCTGGCCGGGCGCGGACGAAGCCAGGGGCAGCGCCGTGTCGTGATCAAGGCACGGATCGTGCGGATCAAGCCAGGTGACCTAGGTGCCGTGCGAGCTCACCTGCGATACGTCCAGCGCGACGGCGTCACACGCGAGGGCGAGCTGGGGGAGCTATACGACGCCAGGAACGATCGCGCCGACGGCAAGAGCTTTGCGGAGCGCAGCGCCGGCGATCGCCATCAGTTCCGGATTATCGTGGCGCCGGAGGACGGCGCGGAGCTGGCGGACCTGAAACCCTTCGTCCGCGATCTCATGCGGCAGATGGAGCAGGACCTCGGCACCAGGGTCGACTGGGTCGCTGCTGATCATTTCAACACCGGCCATCCCCATACCCACATCGTCCTGCGCGGGAGGGACGGTGAAGGAAACGACCTCGTCATCGCACGCGACTATATCGCTCATGGCTTCCGATCGCGGGCAGCGGAACTCATCACCCGAGAGCTCGGTCCTGAAACGGAAATCGAGATCGCGCGTAAGCTTCAGCAGGAGATCACGGCCGAGCGGCTGACGCGGCTTGACCGAAGCATCCTGCGAGATGCCTCTAGCGGAGCTCTTGAGTTGGGTGCGCTGTCTGGACGGGAGCCTGCCTGGCGAACGGCGCGGATCGGACGGCTGCGAACCCTGGAGCGGATGGGGTTGGCGAACGAGACTGAGCCGGGGCGCTGGCGGATCGACGCTGAGCTCGAGCCGAAGCTCAGACGCATGGGGGAACGCGGCGACATAATCAAGACCATGCACCGCGAGATGGCCGCGGCAGGAGTTACGCGGGCGGCAGGCGACTATGCGATCTTCGATCCGGAAGGAAGCGCGCATCGCCTGGTCGGGCGGGTCGTCGGCGAGGGCTTCGCCGATGAACTGACGGAGCGCCGCTATGTCGTGATCGACGGGGTGGACGGACGAACGCACTATGTCGAGATTGGTAGCCTTCGTGCCAACGAAGAAGCGCCTGTCCGGAACACGATCCTGGAGCTCCGGTCGCGCGCCGCTGAGCCGCGCGCAATCGATCGCACGATCGCTAGCGTCGCCGCTCGCCATGGCGGCGTCTACAGCGACCGTGTGCACCGGGAATTCGATCCGCAGGCATCCGGCGAATATGTCGGATCCCACGTGCGGCGCCTGGAGGCTATGCGGCGCGAAGGGATGGTCAGCCGCCTTGCTGATGGCAGCTGGAACGTGGGGCGGGATTATCTGGACCGGGCGCTTCAGTACGAGAGTCTTCAGCAAACACGCAATCCGGTCCGGGCCGCGGTGCTGTCATGGCAACGGCTCGAGGATCTGCCGCAGGCGCTGGGTGCCACCTGGCTCGACCGCAAGCTTGTTGGGAAGGAGCCCGATGAGCTCGCGTCGACCGGCTTTGGGGCGGAGGTCGAGACGGCGCTCCGAACAAGACGGCAATGGCTGATCGAGCAGGGGCTGGCGCGAGAGGAAGGCGGCCAGATGCGTTTTGCCCGGAACATGCTCGAGACGCTCGAGGCGCGCGAACTGGCAATGACTGCGGCCGACATATCCGCGCGCAGCAGCCTTGAACATGTCGACGTCAAGGCCGGCGATAAGATCGAGGGCGTCTACCGGCGCATGCTGACCCTGAACAGCGGGCGGTTCGCCCTGATCGAGCGATCCCATGAGTTCGTGCTGGTGCCGTGGCGGCCGGTGCTGGAGCGAGCGCGCGGGCAATTGGTCACCGGTCAGGTCGGCGGGGAGGGCATCTCCTGGGCGATCGGCATCAAGCGCGGGATCGGACGATGACGCGGGACTTACTTTCGTTTGGGCGCCCGTCGCGCCGAAAAACTCTCGACGTCGGAGGTCTTGACCAGGACGGCACCGGGCTCGTCGACCGGCGAGGAGAGGTATTTGGCGCGCGCGATCTCCTCGATCCTCGCCCTGTTCTTGAGGAACGCTTCCACCCGCCCCTCCTGTCCGAGCCCATTGGCACCGAAATGGTCGTCCAGCGCTTCGCGGCTGACGGCGCAGTTGACGGCGCCGCCGAGCTCCTTTCCCTGGAACGTCACGACGTCGCGGCTCAAGTCATAGCGCGCAGGAGGATTGTCGAAGGAAAGATCGATGCCCGGAATGATCGAGCGAGGCGCGCCAATGGTCTTGAGCACCGCGTCCCGAACGGTGGCCGAGAGCAAGGCAAGCCCTTCGAGCATCAATTGGCGCCATTTGGGACCGCGACCATGCGCTTCCTCCCAAGCGGATTTCAGCTCATGGGGACGCTTTTCAGCCAGGGCCGAAAGCAAGGCCTCGGACTGCTGCAGGTCCTTGTCGCGCTTTGCAAACCCTTCCGGGCGCCGGCGGGAGATGATGAGCTTGTGGACGGCATAGCGCGCCGGAGCCGGCACGTACACGTAGATGCCGGGGCCATGCAGGATGACCGCGGGCTCGGGATCGCGGATCAGGAAATCCAGGAAGCGCAGCGGCTGGGCGTCCGTGTTCAGGGCGGGCAGCTTTTGGGGGCGGCCGGTCTCCTTGCCCTCGTGGGGCGTGAGAAAGTCGACGCGCAAGCCGCCTTTGGCGGCATAGCTGGTCACGCGCCGGCCATCAGATACGTGAGGGACGGCACGAAAGGATTTGTCGACTTCCTTCAGCACGTCCAGAACAGGGGGCGTTGAGTCCTCGACGGCCACCGAGACATTCTTGAACTGGGCAATGTCGACGTCGCCGGTCTGGAGCGAGCCGGCGGAGAGGCGGACGCCGAGCATGGCGCCATAGGCTTGGTAGGCGATCGTTCCAACGAGCACGCCGCGAAGTCGAAACACGCCGGCCTTGGCAAGCGCCGCGATGACGTCGCCGATCTCGGGAATGGGGCGAGGAAAGCTGAACGAGCGGACGAGGGTGGACACGAGCGCCCGGCGTTCGCGCTCGTCTTCGCGAACTTCCTGATGGTGAGCAATACGGTCCAGCAGCTCGGGCGTCTCCGGCCCCACATAGCGCTGCGACCGCTCGGCACCGGTGCCGGTCTGGAAGTACCAATACTTGCGGCCATTGATGCTCTTGGCCGTGAACGAGCCGTTGTCCGCGAATGCGTCCTGGAAGGCGGCGTTCGCGGTGCGCTCCAGGAGCTCGGCATAGGTCGTCTGGCTCACCAGGGAAGGGGCCGGCATGGCGGTTCCAGGGTTATACTCAGTTTGCGGTTTGAGTATAACGGAGATGGAACCTAGCGTCCAGCGGCTTATACTCACTTTGCGAGGTGAGTATAAGAGCGGTTAACCACTGTTCCGGCGTCGAATCGGCGCATCGGCCTGATCGCTTGCGATGGTTGCCGGTTCCACGCTGGTTCGTTCCTTGCCTGCCTCGGCACGCTCTTGTGCCCATCAAGAGTCATCCGCCTTGAGCAGGTCACTCACCTTTTGTTGAGGCGTTGGATCAACCTCGCCGAGACTGGACGCAAATCGTTCTCTCCTTCGTAGGCTTGATCGACGTTGCTCTAGCTTTCGGAACGCCAATTTTATTTCGATTGAACTCAAGCCGCATTGGTCCCTTTCATCGCGCCGCTCACGTGGGGTGAGTGAGTGGGGCGAGCGGAATGTTTCCAGCAAAAATCTATGTCGGTCAGATCGCCGTCGTGCTCGGGATCGTCGTGGTGTCGACATGGGGCGCGACGCAATGGACCGCCGCTGCACTCGGCTATCAGCAGCGCCTCGGTGAGCCCTGGTTTCTGATCGTCGGCTACCCCGTCTATCTGCCTTGGCGATTGTTCGAATGGTGGTTCGCTTACGAGGCCTATGCGCCCCAGATATTCGAGGAGGGCGGAGCCATCGCCGCCGCCGGCGGCATCGCAGGCGCGCTGTTTGCGATCGTCAATTCGGTGTGGCGCGCCCGCCAAAGCCAATTGGTGACGACTTACGGTTCGGCTCGGTGGGCGACGGTCAAGGAAATCAAGACAGCCGGTCTGTTTGCATCCAAGGGCGTTTTCCTGGGACGCTTCGAGAACAACTATCTGCGTCACGACGGACCGGAGCACGTCATGTGCTTTGCGCCGACCCGGTCGGGCAAGGGCGTGGGACTGGTCTTGCCCACATTGCTCTCATGGACGTCGTCGGCGGTAGTGCACGACATCAAGGGCGAAAACTGGGAACTGACCTCCGGCTGGCGTTCGACCTTCTCGCATTGCCTCCTGTTCAATCCCACGGACTCGCGAAGCGCCCGCTACAATCCGCTGCTCGAGGTGCGCAAGGGGACGGCCGAAGTCCGCGACGTCCAGAACATCGCCGACATCCTGGTCGACCCCGAGGGGGCGCTCGAACGCCGCACCCATTGGGAGAAGACCAGCCATTCCTTGCTGGTCGGCGTCATCCTTCACGTCCTTTACGCGGAAGAGAAGAAGACGCTCACCCGCGTTACCGAGATCCTGGCCGACCCTGCGCAGTCCTTTGAGAAGACGCTCAGGATCATGCTGGCAACCAATCACCTCGGCACCGAGGCGGAGCCGAAGGTGCATCCCGTCGTCGCCGCGACCGCACGAGAGCTGCTCAACAAGTCCGAAAACGAACGCTCCGGCGTTCTGTCGACCGCCGTGAGCTTTCTCGGACTCTACCGCGATCCCGTCGTCAGCCGAAACACCGAATCCTGTGATTGGCGCATCGCCGACCTCGTGAGCGCCGACAAGCCCGTCACGCTCTATCTCGTCGTGCCGCCGTCGGACATCAGCCGGACCAAGCCGCTGATCAGGCTGATCCTCAACCAGATCGGCCGCCGGCTGACCGAGACGCTGAATACCAAGACAGGCGACCGCACGCACCGCCAGCTCCTGATGATGCTGGATGAGTTTCCCGCACTTGGCCGGCTCGACTTCTTCGAAAGCACGCTCGCATTCATGGCCGGCTATGGCATCCGCGCCTATCTGATCGCGCAGTCGCTCAACCAGATCGCAAAGGCATATGGCGAGAACAACGCGATCCTGGACAATTGCCATGTCCGCATCGCCTTCGCCGCCAATGACGAGCGCACCGCAAAGCGGATTTCGGACGCCCTCGGTACCGCGACGGAACTGCGCGCACAGCGCAACTATGCCGGCCATCGGCTGGCTCCCTGGCTAGGCCATGTCATGGTCAGCCGGCAGGAGACTGCGCGTCCTTTGCTGACTCCGGGCGAAGTGATGCAGCTGCCGCCAGACCAGGCGATCGTGTTGGTTTCGGGGCTCGCACCGGTCCGCGCAATCAAGCTGCGGCACTATGAGGACGCAAATTTCGTCAGCCGTCTGCGCCAGCCTCCGACCTTGCGAGGCGATGCGTACGCCGATCGGCCGCCAGCTCGCCTTGATGACTGGCGCGGCGAAGTGCGCTCCACCGATATTCGCCTTGCGACCCTGCCGTATCGCGAGCTCATGCAGACGGGCGGCGAGGAAGGCGGCCTCAAGCAGCAATTGGCGTTGTTCGACGAGGCCGCACCCGCTGCGAACGAGCTGCGCGCTTTCGAGGAGCGATTGCTCGACGACGAGACCGACGTTGCCGCCGACCGCAGCCAGATGCAGCAGGCAGCAAGCGCGTCAAGCACCGTACGACGTGCCCATGCCGTCACCCGTGACGACGACGACCTTCTTCCCTCGTTCTGAAGAGTACCATCGATGAAACCGAAACTGTCGGCCTATGTCAGCGATAGCGTGGCGCAGCGGCTCGAACTCGCCGCCAAGCGTCCCGGATCCAACAAATCGGCCATTGTCGATGCTGCGCTGGATCGCTTTCTCAACCCTGAGCGGGACACCAGCGGCGATGCGGCGTTGATCCGAAGGCTCGATCGCATGAACCGTCAGCTCGATCGAGCCGATCGCGATCTGTCGGTGATGGCGGAGACCATCGCGCTCTTCATCCGCTACTACCTGACGATCACCCCGCCGCTGCCGTCCCAAGATCAGGATGCAGCGCGAGCGCTCGGCCGCGAGCGGTTCGAGATGTTTGTCGCGCAAGTCGGCAAACGCGTCGCCTCCGGCGGCCGGCTTGTCGCCGACGTCATGGACCGTGTCAGCGCCGTCAAGCCGGATCTCTTCATGCGCAACCTCGAGGAGGGCGCCCCTCTGGGGGCTGCCCAAACTGGGGATACTGAATCCCGCGCGCAGAGCGCGACGGGTGAGCCGCCGGAGCATTCTCCGGCAGGGCGAGAGGAGGTCGGCAATGTCTGATCTCCTCTCGCCAGAAACCCGCGAACGGCGCCGGGGCATGCTGCGGACCGCGATGGGCCCCGCAATTGCGCTCGCTCTGGAAGAGCCTGATGTCGTCGAGGTCATGGTCAATCCCGATGGAAGGCTTTGGCTTGACCGGTATGGGACGGGACGCGCTGACACCGGCGTCGTCCTGACGCCGCAGGAGTCGGAGCGGATCATCCGGCTTGTTGCGAACCATGTGCGGGCGGAAGCGAGCGGTTCGTCTCCGATCGTCTCGGCGGAACTCCCGGAAACTGGTGAGCGCTTTGAAGGCCTCTTGCCGCCGGTCTCGCTCGCGCCTTGCTTTGCCATCCGCAAACCGGCAACGACCACGTTCCGTCTGTCCGACTACGTCAAGGCGCAGATTGCCTCGCCTCTGATGGCGAAGGTGCTGACCGCCGCGGTCACTGAGGCGCGCAGCATCCTGGTTGCCGGCGGCACCGGGTCCGGCAAGACGACGCTTGCCAACGCGCTTCTTGCGGAGATCGCCGGCCTCGACGAGCGGGTGGTCATCATCGAGGACACCCGAGAACTGCGCTGCGACGCAAAGGATGCCGTGGCGCTCCGGACCAAGCCGGGCGTAGCGAGCCTTGCCGATCTTGTCCGCTCCACGCTGCGCTTGCGTCCAGATCGCATCGTGGTCGGCGAGGTCAGAGGCGCCGAAGCCCTCGACATGCTGAAGGCCTGGAATACCGGCCACCCGGGCGGAATTGCCACGATCCATGCCAACTCAGCCCGAGCTGCGCTCTATCGGATCGAGCAACTCATTCAGGAAGCGGTCGCAACCGTGCCGCGCCGGCTCATCGCCGAGGCGATCGACCTGATCGTCTTCATCAAGGGGAGGGGGCCCGCTCGGCGCATCGAGGCCGTCGCCGAACTCAAAGGCCTCGATCCGTCAGGCGACTACCTGCTTGAGACTCCGCCCGGACTTCCAAACACTGCCCACCGTCTTTGAGCCCAAGGAGACTGCAATATGTCCATTCGACTACCTCTCAACCTGCGTTCGAGCCTTCGCGGCTTCTGCTCGGTCAGCGGATTGCCACTTGTCACGCTCGGCATGGCGTCGGCTTGCGTGCTCCTCGGCGTCACGGCGGCGCACGCCGCCGGTTCGGGCATGCCGTGGGAAGCTCCGCTCGAACGCGTCTTGGAATCCGTGCAGGGACCCGTCGCCAAGATCGTTGCCGTCATCATCATCACGGTGACCGGCATATCGTTGGCCTTCGGCGACACCTCCGGCGGATTCCGCAAGCTGGTCCAGGTCGTATTTGGCCTCTCGATCGCCTTCGCCGCGAGTTCCTTCTTCCTGTCGTTCTTCTCGTTCGGCGGTGGAGCACTGATCTGATGCGCGCGGAAGGTTTCGAACTCGTGCTCCACCGCTCATTGACTGAACCCATCCTGATTGGCGGGGCGCCACGCGCCGCCGCCATCCTGATCGGGACCCTGTCCGCCGTGCTGGCGCTCGGCTTGCGGCTTTGGCTGGCCGGCCTCGTGCTCTGGGTCGTCGGACACAGCTTGGCCGTTTGGCTCGCCAAGCGCGATCCAGCCTTTGTCGAGGTCGCCATCCGGCACACCAAGCACAAGGGGCGGCTCGCATGCTGAACTTGAGAGAATTCCGCAGCAATGCGTATCGGCTGGCCGATTGGCTGCCATGGGTATGCCTGGTCGCGCCGGGCGTCATCCTGAACAAGGATGGCAGCTTCCAGCGGACGATCCGCTACCGCGGACCGGACCTCGACAGCGCGACCGAGGCCGAACTGATGAGCGTCGCGTCACGGGTCAACAACGTTCTGAAGCGCTTTGGATCGGGCTGGGCTCTGTTCTTTGATGCGACGCGTATCCCAACTGGCGAATATCCGCGATCGGAGTTTCCGGATTCGGTGTCCTGGCTGGTTGATGAGGAGCGACGCGCCGCCTTTGCGGGCACTGCCGGGGCGACATGGGAGGATCCCTCACGTCCCGGCGGGGCAGCACTTTGAGAGTGTGCTGCATCTGACCTTGATGTACCTGCCGCCGGCCGAGAGGGTCTCGCGGTTCGAGGGCCTGTTCCTGGAGCGTCCCAAGGAGAAGAATCGAGCAGCAACGCGGCACCGGCGCCGTCATCGGCATCAATCGGTCGCGGAGGTGGATCAAGGCGAAGATCCAGCGAAGATCGACGTCCGCGACGCCGAGACCGGGCAGGCTGAGAGAAGCGAGCAGGGCTATCGCGACCATCTCCAGCGCTTCGTCCAGGAAACCGACCGTGCGATCGATCTGCTCTCGTCGGTCCTGCCGGAAATCTGGCCCCTCAACGATGCGGAGACGCTCACCTATCTTCACAGCTGCGTCTCGACCAAGCGCCATCCGGTTAGCATTCCCGAGATTCCGGCCTATCTCGACTGCTTCCTGAGCGATGAACCGCTGACCGGCGGTTTGTCTCCGGCAATCGGCCGCAGCCATCTCCGCGCGCTGACCGTGCTGGGGTTTCCGCACGTTACCTTTCCCGGCCTGCTTGACGAGCTGAACCGGCTCGGCGTTGCCTATCGCTGGGCAACCCGCTTCATTCCGCTCGATCGCACCCAGGCAAACGCGACACTGTCGCGTTACCGCCGGCAGTGGTTTGCCAAGCGGAAGTCGCTTGCCGCGATCTTGAAGGAGGTCATGTTCAACGAGCAGGCGGCGTTGCTCGACACCGACGCCAGCAACAAGGCGCTCGACGCTGACGCGGCGCTTTCCGAGCTTGGCGACGATCTAGTTGCCTTCGGCTACATAACCACGACGGTCACCGTAAACGATGAGGACTCGCATCAGGCGGACGAGAAGATCCGCGCTGTCGAGCGGGTGATCAATAGCCGGGGTTTTACGGCGATCCGCGAGAGCGTCAATGCGGTGGAAGCCTGGCTCGGCGGTTTGCCGGGCCAGGCCTATGCCAACATCCGCCAGCCGATCGTTCACACGCTCAACCTCGCCCATATGTGCCCATTGTCAGCGGTATGGGCTGGACCTGAACGGTGCGAGCACCTCGGTGGACCGCCGCTTCTGGTTGCCAAGACCAAGGGCGCGACCCCGTTCCGGCTGTCGCTCCACGCCGGCGACGTTGGGCATACGATCGTTGTTGGTCCGACCGGGGCGGGCAAGTCGGTTCTGCTATCGATACTCGCCCTTCAATTCCGGCGCTATCCAAACGCCCAACTGATCACGTTTGACAAGGGGCGGTCGGCACGCGCGACCACACTCGCCTTGTCGGGTGCCTGGTATGAGCTGGGTGTCAAAGGCGGCATCGCATTTCAGCCGCTCAAGGACGTCGCGGAGGAGGGGGCGAGACTCTGGGCGCTCGACTGGCTGTGCGGCGTGCTGGCCCATGAGCGCGTCACCGTGACGCCTGACGTCAAGGAGACGCTCTGGTCGGCGCTGCGGAGCCTCGGTTCCGCGCCGGTTTCGCAGCGGACTGTGACCGGGCTTGTGGCGCTGCTTGCCCGCGACACGTTGCGGCAGGCGCTGCAGCCTTACACGCTCGAGGGACCTTACGGCCGTTTCCTCGACGCCGATGCGGATCGACTGTCAGGGGCGGACGTGCTGACCTTCGAGATGGAAGAGCTGATGACGCTGCCAGGCCTGGTGGCGCCGGTTCTGACTTATCTCTTCCACACCCTCGAGAGCCGGTTTGACGGTCGGCCCACCTTGCTGGTGCTCGATGAAGCCTGGGTGTTTCTTGACGACCCGCTGTTTGCGAGCCGGATTCGCGAATGGCTGAAGACGCTGCGCAAGAAGAACGTGGCGGTGATCTTTGCCACGCAATCGCTCGCCGATATCGCCGACAGCGAGATTGCGCCAGCGATCATCGAATCCTGTCCGAGCCGGATTTTCCTGCCCAATCCCCGTGCCCTTGAGCCGACCCAGACCGAGACCTATCGGCGCTTCGGCCTGAATGACAGGCAGGTGCGCCTGATCGGAGAAGCCTTTCCCAAGCGCGACTACTATCTGCAGTCCCGTGCCGGCAACCGCCTGTTCGAACTGGGCCTTGGACCGGTCGCGCTCGCGCTCGTCGGGGCGTCCTTGCCAGAGGATCAGCGCGCCATTGACGCGGTCCTGGCCCGCACCGGGCCTCACCATTTCGCCGAGCGTTACCTCGCCGAACGCGGTCTGCATTGGGCCGCCAACCTGATCAGCACCTTCGAACAGGCCCACAAGGCCTGACCTCACCCTCAATCCCTGGAGTCTTCCATGCTCGAAACTATCGGCCGCATGTTCATGGGTACAACCTCAAGAATTGTTGTAACAACGATACTATCGTTCGTCATCGCCGTGAACGGGTCGCGACGGCTCGGCGCATTCGATATCGTATTCGATCCTTCGAACTACGGCCAGAATCTCCTGACCGCTGCGCGCGCGCTCGAGCAGATCAACAATCAGATCAGGAGCCTCGAAAACCAGGCGCAGTCGCTGCTCAATCAGGCCAAGCATCTCGCAAGCCTTCCCACGAGCGTCGTAGGTCAGCTCACATCGACGATCAATCAGATGAACAGCCTGATCAACCAGGCAAAGAACATCTCCTTCGATGTTCAGACGACGCAGCAGGACTTCCAGCGGCTCTATCCGCGGCAGTACGCGGCAGCCGTCTCGTCCGACAAGATGGTGCAGGACGCGACGGCACGCTGGGACAACAGCTACGACGGACTGAAGCAGTCGCTCACCGTTCAATCGGCCATCGTCAGTACGCTCGACCAGGATGGGCAGACGCTGCGGACGCTGATGGCAAGGTCGTCTGCTGCGGTCGGCTCCCTGCAGGCCCAGCAGTCGGGCAATGAACTTCTCGCCCTGCAGATCAAGCAGTCGCTGCAGGCTCAGGCGTTGTTAGCAACGCAAGCGCGCGCCGACACGTTGCGCGCTGCCGAGCAGCAGGCGTCGGCGGCTGCCGCGAAGGAGCGGTTCATCCGCTTCATCGGCGACGGCCATGCCTACGCCGGCGGCAAGTAGGCGAGGGCACCATGGGTGATCTTTCCGTGATCGACCGCTTTACCGAGACCTTCTCGCGCTACATCGATTCTGGGTTTGGTCTTCTGTCCGGCGACGTCTCGTTCCTGAGTTCGACGTTGATCGGCATCGACCTGACGCTCGCCGGACTTGCCTGGAGCATGCGCGGCGACGACCATATCCTGGTCACGCTGGCCAAGAAGGTGCTTTATATCGGCGCCTTTGCGTTCATCATCGGCAACTTCAAGAGCCTCGCGGATATCGTCCTCGTGTCGTTCTCCGGCATCGGGCTGAAGGCCTCCGGCGGCAGCTTAAGCGCTGCCGACCTGGCGCGGCCGGGCTTTGTCGCCGCTGCCGGATTCACAGCGGCCCATCCGTTGCTGGAGGAGACCGGCCAATTCTCGGGCTTCGACGTCCTGACCAATCTGCCGACGATCCTGATCCTGCTGCTCTGCTGGATCCTGATCGTGCTCGCGTTCTTCATCCTCTCGGTGCAGCTCTTCGTCACGCTGATTGAGTTCAAGCTGACGACGCTGGCAAGCTTCATTCTGGTGCCGTTCGCTTTGTGGGGGAAGACTGCGTTTTTAGCCGAGAAGACGCTAGGTAACGTCGTCGCTTCGGGCGTGAAGGTGATGGTTCTCGCGATCATCATCGGCATCGGCTCCACCATCTTCGGTCAGCTTGCGGGAACGTTGACGCGACCGATCGACATTGCGTCGGCCATGAGCCTGCTGCTTGCGGCGCTCGCGCTGTTCGGCCTCGGCATCTTTGGTCCGGGGATCGCAGCGGGACTGGTTTCAGGTGCGCCTCAGCTTGGCGCCGGCGCCGCCGCCGGAACGGCGGCAGGCGCAGCGGCCGTCGTGATCGGCGGCGGAGCGGCGGCCATGGGTGGCTTGCGCGCTGCGGCGGGCGGTTCGATGGCTGCCGTCCGTTCTGCCGCATCGCTCACGGGGGCGTCTTCGGCTGCGAGCACGTCAGGCGGCGCCTTATCGGTGGGGCAGGCCTCGGGTGCGAGCGCAGGCGGCACAACGAGCGGCGCGGCCGCCGCAGGCGCAGGTCGTGTGACCGCCTCCCCGGGGCGGAGACACGCGAGGGAGGCGGCACAAGTGGCCGCTCATACCCTGAAGGAAGGTGACAAGGGCGGTCATTCGTCGGGTCCGAAGCTGGGGGAGGAGTAGGACATGGCATCTCACCCCTTTCAGCGCGTGTCGGTCCGCTATGGCGAGACGCCAGAGCCGGTCACCCCCTATCAGAAGGCGGCTCAAGTCTGGGATGAGCGGCTGGGCTCCGCCCGTGTCCAGGCGAGCAACTGGCGGCTGGCGGCGCTGGCGGCCGTCGGCCTGTCCGGTGTCCTTGGATTGACGATCTTTACCCAGATCGCCCGCTCGGGTGTCGTTCCCTACGTGGTCGAGGTCGATCGGCTCGGTGAAGTCCGGGCTGTCGGACCCGCGCTCGAAGCCTACCAACCGTCCGACGCGCAAATCGCGCATTTCCTTGCACGATTCATCGAGAACGTACGCTCGCTGTCGATCGATCCGGTCATCGTCCGGGCCAACTGGCTGCATGCCTACGACTTCGTCACCGACCGCGGCGCGCAGGCGTTGAACGACTACGCGCGGGAAACCGATCCGTTCACAAAGATCGGGTCCAAGACGGTGACTGCAGAAGTCACGTCCGTGGTGCGCGCGTCCGGCGACAGCTTCGAGATCCGCTGGAAGGAGAACGCCTACGAGAACGGCGCGATCGCAAAGACCGAGCGCTTCACGGGTCTCGTCACCACGGTTCTCAAGCCGCCCGCAGATGCCGAAACGCTGCGGAAGAATCCGCTCGGTCTCTACGTCCATTCCCTCAACTGGTCGCGCGACCTCATTGGAGACGCCAAATGAACTCTACCGCTCTCACTAGGCTCGCGTCGGCCAGCGTCGTTGCCTTGTCGCTTGCGCTTGCCGGATGCGCCACCAAGCTCAATCTCGAAGCGCCGTATGATGAAATGTCCTTTGAGAAGGCCGTTCCAGAGAACGACCCGCCGGCGCCCGTGCAAGTCGTCGAAAGCCCGAAGGTTCTGCCGTTGCCGGGCCAGTTGAAACCCTTTCCGACAAAAGGTGGCAAGGAGGAGAAACTGCCGCCGGAGCAGGCGATCGCCAAGGCGAACAAGGCGGCCCGGATTGAGCCGACGCGCGCCGGATATATCAACGCCATCCAGGTCTACCCTTGGACGGAAGGCGCGCTCTACCGGCTCTATGCAAGCCCAGAAAAGGTCTCGACCATCGGGCTTCAAGCCGGCGAGGAACTGGTCGACGTCTCCACCGGAGATACGGTTC
The DNA here is from genome assembly GCF_055229415.2 of Bradyrhizobium sp. Leo114. Taxonomy (NCBI): domain Bacteria; kingdom Pseudomonadati; phylum Pseudomonadota; class Alphaproteobacteria; order Hyphomicrobiales; family Nitrobacteraceae; genus Bradyrhizobium; species Bradyrhizobium sp. Leo114. The sequence goes on from NZ_JBUYEN020000060.1 coordinate 20,214, forward strand.
GCTGGGTGGTCGGCGATACTTCGAGCGGGCAGGGGAATTCCCGGCGGGTGCACATCCTGGTCAAGCCGACGTTGCCGGACATCCAGACCAACCTCGTGGTCCTGACTGACCGGCGGGCCTATCACCTCGAGCTCGTCTCGACCAAGCAGACCTACATGGCGTCGATCTCCTGGACCTATCCAACGGATACGCTTATTGCCCTCCACAAGCAGAACGTTGCCGCCCAGGAAAGCGAGGAGCGGATCGCCGATCGCGGGGTGCGGCTCGACAGCCTGAACTTCCGTTATCGCATTGAAGGAGACGATCCGCCGTGGCGCCCGGTGCGGGCCTTCGACGATGGTCGCAAGGTCTATATCCAGATGCCATCGGGCATCTCACAAGGCGAGGCGCCACCCTTGTTCGTTGCCGGCGCCGATGGCCGGCCGAACCTCGTCAACTACCGCGTCCGCGGCGCCTATTACATCGTCGATCGGATGTTCGGCGCCGCCGAACTTCGTCTTGGTGAAAATCCGCAGCGCGTCGTCCGGATCATCCGTATCGACGCACGCCCCGTGTCGCAGGCCTTCAGCACCGGGAGAGCCTCATGACGACGGGATTAGACCAGGATCCGGAGCCGCTCGAACTGCGGGCGCGGCCGCGGTCGGTTCGGCGCCTCAATAGGCGCGCCCTCATGATCGGCTGCGCGGCTGCCGCGCTGTTCATTGCCGGGGCCACGCTGGTTGCGCTCCGACCACACTCGTTCAAACAGCCGGAGCGGACGGAACTATACAATACCGACCGCAAGCAGACCGCCGAAGGGTTGAGCAAGCTGCCAAAATCCTATGAGGACCTGCCGCCATCGACGCCGCGGCTTGGACCGCCGTCGCCCGGGGACATCGGCCGGGCCTTTGCGGAGAACGAGAAGAAGGCGGGCGTGGCATCGGACTCGGGCTTCCGGACCAACCCGGAGGAAGATGCCGAACGGGCTGAGCGGATCCGGCAGACGCGGGTCGCTCAGCAAGCGAAGGAGTCGGGGCTGTTCTTCCGCCTGTCGGAAAAACAGGAGAAGCGCAAGCAGGCAAGTCCGACTGATGCTCCGGCGATTACTCCATCGGCGTTCCGGCCTGCAACGCCCGACACCGGTCCATCTGCTGCGGAACTTGCAAAGACGGCGCAGGCGATGATCGATCGCTCCAGCGAAATCATCCCCTCGTCGCAGGCGCGAAAGCTAGCCTTTGTCGGGGCGAAAGCTGACACGGAGACCACCAATCCCCATGCACTCAAACCCGCACCATCCACATATGCGGTGATGGCAGGGTCGATCATCCCGGCGAGCCTCGTCACGGGACTGAATTCGGACTTGCCTGGCACCACCATCGGACAGGTCACCGAGAACGTCTATGACACGGTAACCGGCGAGCACCTCTTGATCCCCCAAGGGACGAGAATCGTAGGCAAGTACGACAGTGTCGTCGCTTTTGGCCAGAAGCGGGCGCTGGTCATCTGGACGAGGCTCATACTGCCGAACGGCAATTCGATCGTAATCGAGAATCTTCCGGCTACAGACGTTGCAGGCTATGCCGGGCTCGAGGACCAGGTGGACTTCCATACCTGGCAGTTGCTCAAGGGCGTGGCCCTGGCGACCCTGATCGGGGTAGGGACTCAGCTATCGATCGGCAATGACGAGAGCGATCTCGTCAAGGCGTTGCGGGAAAGCACCCAGCAAACGACCAATCGCGCCGGCCAGCGCCTGGTCGAGCGCGAGCTTGACGTGCAGCCGACGATCACGGTGCGGCCAGGTTGGCCGCTGCGGGTGATTGTTTCGAAGGACCTGGTGCTGAAGCCCTACCAGGACCTTCAGACACTAGCGAAGGGTAGGTGAGGGATGAAGCTTGCGAAGCTGCCTGATCGGACACCGGTCAAAATGAATGTTGTCTTCACTCCGACTCTGGCAAAACGGCTCCGCGAGTACGCTGATTTTTACAGGGAGACCTATGGCAGCCAGGAGGAGGTGGCGGATCTGATTCCGTTTATGCTCGAAGCGTTTCTAGATAGTGACGCGGATTTTAGGAAGAGCAAGCGCACAGGCGCGGGTGGATCACCAATCAACTCGGCGTAAAAAAATCAGGTTAACGTGCAGCCTCTTGTACTGCTTCGATGGCACTCTCAACCGCACGAACGGATCTCCGGAGCCTTTCAAGGAGTATTCTTAATTCGCTTTCCGTCGCCTCCTCCATACGAAGATTGTCGTGATCCAGCAATGATTCAACGAGGTCGTCAACTGAGATCCTTCTCGCTGCAGAAGATAACGTCGCTGTCGCACCGTTCGCAACCGAGATGATCTCTCCGCTGGCCGATAACACAACCTGGATCGCAATGTTAGCGAGTGCTGATCGCTCGAGGATTTCTGTTGGAAGCTCGATAGAGGACACAACCTGTCCGCTCGACAAATCGCGGTAGCCAATGGTCGACACATCTTGGCCAAACTGCGCAAAGGGACCGACTCGTAGATTGGCACGCTCTAGCGACATAGATTTCCATCTCGGCCTGCACCCGTTAAAGTACTCATTTTATGACTCATAGTCTATGGGCTCGTAGCGCGGTTTCTTTTGCTCTCCCTGCATGCGCTTGCAGGATCGAGTCGGCCTCAATATCCAGGAATTGCGCCGAGCAAAGAAGATGAGCCAAGAAGAGCTCGCCGATCGGTCGAAGGTGCATCAAACGTATCTGAGTGGTGTCGAAACGGGTAAGAGAAATCCCTCGCTGCTCGTCGTTGAACGTATCGCCGCGGCCTTGGGTGTGGATCCTGAGGAGCTCGTCCGCCGCCGGCGTCGACGTAGCAGCGAATCCGCTGACTCCTAATCAGGGTGTCCGAGGTTCGAGCCTTGGTGCGCCCGCCATTTCGCTCAGCAGATCAATAGCTTACAAATAGGCTTCCCGCGTTCGAGGCTGCCGGTAATCAATAGATTCGAAGCCAAAAGCGGTTGCTGGTACCGATCAACCCGCGTATACGCGTCTCCCCCTCGCGTATTGAGCGAATAGGGCTTGGCATGAAACTTCGGCACTGGGAAACGGTCAGCGACTCGCACTTGTTGTCAGTCGAATTGACCACGGACAATCCGGACTCGCTGGACCGTCCGGTACCGTTCGTACCGAGTGGAGACGCTGCTCCCTTCTCGAGTTCGCCCACGACCTTCGCAAGCTCGAAAGACCCACGCGTTGCGCCCATTGTCATCAGCGCCACCTTGGGGGGTGGTCGTGAACAAGGCTGCGCAGCGTTTTCTGGTCGGGCACGTCTGCGGACCCCAGATCTACGGTACCAACGTAGCATTGTTGAAGAAAGACTACGACGCTGCCGTCATTCGGCAGGATATTCTGAGGCGGGTACGGGAAATCCGTGGTGCGCTGTCGCGTTCCTCATGTGGCTGGAGGTGGGCTTCGGGAGTGTTCGACGTTTTGAGCCGAATTGTCGAAAGGAAATCTGGATGGCGCGGTTGTGATCGACTAAACCTCTGGTAGATTATCGACAATGGTCGCACAGAATATGGTGGATGCAGAGTGTATTTTCAGGACTTGCGGAAGCCAGTTCGATTTGTGGAGCGTTCGAGACCATGAACAAGGCCGGGATGCGGCATGCGATCTCGATCGTCACCGGCACATACATCTTCCATCGGTGTCAGGCCCCTCGCGATGATTGCGGAATGAGCAGGCGGCGGCAAACCAAAATCACTGAATCCATATAGGTCGGATAGCGTACAACGAAGACGGCTGGGGGATTGCGAGTATGTTTTCGAGAGGGTCTGAATGGCGCGAGTGGGATTTGCACATACATTCGCCAGCCTCGTTTCATTGGGATGGAGAGCGCTTCGGTGCGGAGAAGGCGCGAAACGACTACCTCATCGACGAGATGATCGGCGCCTTGAATGACGCTGCTCCGATGGCGTTCGGGCTCATGGATTACTGGACATTCGATGGCTGGTTCGCGCTCAAGACGCGTCAGACCGAACAGGGGGCGCCGACACTTCTGAAAACCGTCTTTCCCGGTATCGAACTGCGCTTAGCAGCCCCCATGGAGGGCCGACTTAATGCCCACGTCCTCTTCTCCAATGAAATCAGCGACCAGCACCTCAGAGACTTTCTCTCGCGGCTCAAGCTCGAACTCATCAATCAACCGCTGTCTCGTGATGCGCTGATCGAGTACGCCCGATATGTGGGCGCGGACAAACTGGCCAAACATGGATTTGATAAGGGCAAGGTGGCTTCAGAAGAGGGGGAGGCGCTCGCCGCAGGCTGCAAGATTGCAGAGTTGAACGTCGACTCGTACAAGGAGGCGATTCGCCAGGTTCCTGGTGGTCGGGCAGTTGGCTTTATGCCGTTCTCCACTAACGACGGACTCGATTCAGTCAATTGGACGGATCACTACGCCTATGCGCTGGGGCTGTTCGAATCTTCTCCAATCTTTGAAACCAGAAACACAGACCTTTGGGCGGCCTTTTGCGATATTGAGACAGAGGGAAACAAAAAGTGGCTCGGTAACTTCCAAGCGGCATTGAGGGGCGTTCCTCGACTGGCGGTGTCCGGCAGCGATGCCCACCGCTTCCGTGGAAACGGGACCAACGATAAGCGTGGATACGGACAGTTTCCGTCCGGCAAGCGTACGTGGATCAAAGCCGATCCGACCTGGAAGGGCCTGTTGCAGGTGCTGAAAGAACCTGCCAAGCGTTCATTCCTCGGCGAATTGCCGCCGAAGCTGGAGCGGATCAACCGCCACAAGACGTTCTACATAGATCGGATTAGCATTAACAAGAACCCTGACAGCACGCTTCCCGACACTTGGCTCCACGGAACCGAGATCCTTCTGAACCCAGACCTCATCGCGATTATTGGTAACAAAGGAAGCGGCAAGAGTGCTCTCGCGGACATCGTGGCGTTGCTGGGAAACTCGCAGCAAAATGCCCACTTCTCATTTCTCAAACGGGATCGATTTCGCGGGAAGGCGGGTGAGCCGGCGCGCCAGTTCATCGGTGAGCTGTGCTGGCTAGCTGGCGATCCATGCGTCATGGGCCTTGCTGATGATCCATCGCCCGAACGGGTCGAACTTGTTCGGTACATACCACAGGGGCGGTTCGAAGCCCTTTGCAATGATCACGTGTCGGGCAAGACGGACGAGTTCGAGAAGGAGCTGCGCGAGGTGATTTTTTCGCACGTTCCGAACAACGTCCGTCTTGAGGCCCTCAGTTTCGATCAGCTTATTGACAAGCAGGAGAATGTCTTCCGGGCTCAAGCGAACGAGCTTCGCAAATCGTTGCGGGCGCTCAACGAGCAGATCGTTGATATTGAAGATCAACTCCATCCCAACGTCCAGAAAAATCTCGAGGAGCAGATCAAGCTCAAAGCGAAGCAGATCGAGGAACATGCGGCAGTTAGACCTGCAGTGGTCGAACAGCCGACGGCCGAGCTTACTGCCGATCAGCAAGTGGCAAGTGCCAGACTGGCGGAGATCGGCGTGGCGCTGGAGCAGCTCAAGACTGAGGCCAAGAAGGTTGCCGATGACAGGCGAATCATCGGCAGAAAGCAGCGATCGCTCCGCAACGTCGGCGAGCGCATTAGCCTGTTTGAGAAGCAATTCGCGACCTTCGTATCGGAGATCGCCGACGACCTCGCCACGGTCGACCTGAAATCGGAGGAGATGATCACCTTGACCGTCAACCGCCACGTCCTGACTCAGCTTGAGCAAGCGGTGGTCGCGAGTGACGGAGAGATTACGAAAAGGGTTGAAAGCGCCGCTAAGACGGAAGCGGCTTTGGTCACGGAGCAGAAGCAACTCTCTCAGAAATTGAACGAACCGCAGCAGAAGTACCAAGCATACACACAAGCCCTGAAGGGTTGGCAAGTCGCTCTGGAGGCGATTGAAGGATCCGAGACGGAGCCGGAAAGCCTTAAGGGGCTGCAACGACGGCTCGCTCAGATAAATGAACTTCCGACGCTACTGGCGCAAAGGCGGGCGTCACGCCGGGAGATTACCAGCCAGATCTTTGCAGTGCTGGAAGATCAGCGCGCAGCACGGGAGGCGTTGTTCGCGCCGTTGCAGCAGTTGATTCAGAATAATTCGCTAATCCGGGACGACTACAAGCTTCAGTTTCAAGCCAAGCTACTCGGCTCACCTGACGCCATCGCGACGAATCTTTTTGGAGCCATCAAGCAAAATATTGGCGAGCTGCGGGGCGAAGACGAGAGCTTTGCCGCGGTCCGTAGCAGATTTGAGAAGTATAGCTTCGAAAATGCGACCGATGCGGCAGGCTTTGCCGAAGACATCGCCTCCCTGCTGACCGAGAGCGCCGAGAAGGCGGCGAACAATGTCCCAGGGATCAGGGTGCTCATGAGGAAGGACAAGGCGCCATCGGAGGTCTACAATTATGTATTCGGACTTCAGTATCTGGAACCAAAGTATACGCTGCTGTTCCAGGACACACACATCGAACGGTTGTCCCCCGGGCAGCGCGGTGCTCTTCTTTTGATCTTTTATCTGTTGGTCGACAAGGGACGAAATCCAATCGTCCTCGATCAGCCGGAGGAGAATTTGGACAACGAGACGGTTGTGAGCTTGCTCGTTCCGGTTCTCAACGAGGCGAAAAAGTCCCGACAGATTGTCATGGTAACGCACAATCCGAACTTGGCGGTCGTGTGCGATGCCGAACAGATCATACACGCAACATTCGACAGGAAGAATGGCGCCCGTATCTCCTACCAGTCGGGCTAAGATGGGATAATCAACAGGGCTGTCGTTGATGTGCTAGAAGGCACGAAGATCGCGTTTGACAACAGAGGTCAGAAGTATCATTGAGTTCGTGCGAATAACGCGCCGTACAGCCGTCACCCTGTCTTCTGCTCTGGATCTGCCGAGCTCTCCAGCAACGGCAGATCGATGCTCGGGATCTCCGGCATTGCTTTGCCGGCAATCGCCTGTAAGTCGCCGACCATGCCAGCCGTAGACTCGATTACGGAAAGGATCTGAGTCTCGCGCTTGGCCCACTGCCTGCCCATGAACTTGCGCTCCTTGTCGAGGTCGTCGCGCATGTCATTGAACTTCTCGACGATAGCCTCCACCCTTTGGCGGAACTTGATACCAGTCAGGTATTGGTACACCTGTTCCATCTTAGTCTGTTGTCCCTGCTGCGCCAGGCGTGACCCACTCACCTCGATGAGCGTCTGACGGAGAGCAACGGCTACTGGAAGTGCGTAGCGCGGGTGTGCGACCCATACACTGTCGACCAGATCAAAATGCTCGACGTGTTTCGGAAGAGCCTGGGAGATGATGAGGGCAACGTCAGCCCCACATCGGCGCTGGTCATCGCGCAGCTTTGCCAGCCAGCCATCACTCCACGCTCTGGTACGCTTCGACTCCCAAAGAATGATGCCGGCGGCTTGGCCGATCGAACCATTGACTTGCTGTACCACGTCGGCGCCCAGCTCGCCCTTGGCGACAGGCTCGACCAGGTCCATCGGAAAACGTCCACGCAAGAGCACTTCGAGTTCGAGCTCAAGCACTTCGCCCTGTGCTTGTTGAGAGCCTTGTTCGGCCTTGCGCTTCAGCTCTTCGATCGTCCGTGTCATAGATTCGATCGTTTGATCTTTCTCCAAAACACGCAACCTAGCGGCTTCGTCAGCTTCTAGTCGAGCTTTGGCCTGAATCTCAGCAATCGAGGCCTGAACCCGTTTCTCAATCGTCAGATCGAGTTCGCGCTTTTCTTCGTCTAGGAGACGCTGCTTCCGCATTAGCTCGGCCTGGGCTTGTTGCGCCTCGGCGAGTTTTGCATTATTCGCCGCAAGGTTCTGTCGAAGCTCGCTCGCTTCCGCCTCTTTGGCGTGCAACTCTGCAGCGGCCGCCTCGCGGGCTTTCTTGGCTTCCGCCGCTACGAGCACGACTCGTTCGGCGGAAACTCGTTTCGCGACCTGGTCCTCGATCTGCTCACGCGCCCTTGCAAGCTGTTCACGCTCTTGGCGCAACGCTTCAGCCTTACGGGCGACCTCCGCATCTTTGCTGGCAAGTTGCTCTTGGAACCGCCGGCGTGTTTCTTCGAGCAGAGGAGCCGCAAGCGATTCCGTCAGCTTGATCTCATTCCTGCAATGCGGGCATTGGAGGGTGGGTTCATGCGCGGCGCCGGCGACCGTTGCTGCGAAGTTCATGATCCCTCCTATTTCGAACCACTGGCATCAGGCTGCCTCGCCACTCTTACGATGCAGCTTTACAGCGGTTGCGGTGTCCGGGTCGAACGTCGAAAGCGACCGGGGCAGTTTTTCCACTAAAACCAGTTTTGCTCGTGAGCGATATTGCGCAGGAGTGGCTACCAGCAGAGACGGCGTGGTCACGCGTCTTGCGCGAGTGCTTGCTGAGCTGGTGCGCAAGCAGCGGATTGCCGCTCGGCCTTTCCGCAGCCGTCCATTCCGATCGCATCATGGGCTCCATCGAACATCTGACTCAGCAATGCTTCTCGGAGAGATGGTTTTGGAGTCCTCGCGCGCCGCCGAAACAAGCCCTGGATCAGAGCACGCCGCAGCCGGACCGAGCGCTTTCCTCCTCCTAGCCTACGCAGCGAACCTTCCATCCTTGCGTGTTGACGTTCGCCAGTTGACGGAGTCAGGTCGCTCATTCCATGTATGGAACATAACGGGAACATGCGTCTGCGTCAAGCGAAGGCAAGCCTCCGGAACTACTGCTATTACACAAGATTGCGGACTACGACCTTGGACGATTGTACTTCCCTGCCATCACACGCTATTGCTCAATGAACGGGCGGTGGATGGACTGACGGCGGGCTTTTCTATCTCGGCGAAGCAGTCTTTTGCGAACAACAAGAAATTGACGGCTACGTCGTCAATCCGAAGCTTTCCGCAAGGGCGTCGCGGCCGGACGTCGCTGGCGATTCCATGCCGTACTGGCCGTCATACGCCGACGTTCCACCGGCCTCGCGGCGCGCTTTCCTCGATTGGATGTCGACGGGGCGGCGGACGGCTTCCTATGGCATCGGGCATGTCTTTCTGTTCTTCTACGGGCTGGAGCACAGGCTCTTCGTCGACCGGGACCTCGCGAGCGCGCCGGACTGCATCGCCGAGGTCGAGAGGCTCCTCGCGACGCGTGTCGACAGCGAGTCCTTCCAGAGTTACGGGAAGCGGTTCGTGGACATCGCGAGATGCGCCGCCGGTATGCCGCTTGCCCTTCCGCAACCGTCGGCGGCGCGGTCGCACTGTCCCGAGATGGACATTCCGGTGCGCCTCCACCTCGGGCGGCGCCTCGCGCAATCATCCACGATCCTGTCGGAGGACGCTCTGCTCTGGCTTCTGGCGCTGCCGGACGTGTATCTGCGCACGGCCGCGGTTCGGTGCTTCGACGAGTTCGTGTCTCTTTGGCATCTGCGTTTCCGGAACGCATTTCCAGAAGGATTCGACGTTGCTACTTCCGGCAATATCGATCTTCGGTACGAAGCCGCGAGCGGAGCCTTCCGGGTTGCGGTGGACGGACCCCATCGCGTCTATCCCGACGTCGTGAAGGCGACGACATCCCTCGAACCATTGAGGCGTCTCGCGCAGGAATGTACCGACGAACTCGATGGATTCAGCCGCCTCCTGGGTCGTCAGCCCGACGCGCGCAACTCGGTGCAGGCGTCGCTTCTGCTTCCGCTGGATCTACTGTCGGAAGTCGGCTTCGACGCGCTGCGTTCGTTCGGCGAGCGTCTGTCGGAGATCATGGGTGGCGAAAGTCGCGCGAGCACGACCATGGGCACCGTGCTGCGATCGGCCGGCTTCGATCTTCCCGAGAACGGCAAGGTGTCTTCTGGGCTGGCCGACCAGCTCGGGCAGGTGCTCGACCGCCTCGATGTCGCGATCGAACCGGACCGACGCTTCGGCGGCGCCGTCCCGCAGCCGGAGGATCAGATCTTCTTGTTCAAGGCGCCGCGCGGCGGGCCGGTTGACCCAGAGCGTCAGGCTTATCGGTCGATGAAGGCCCAGGTGGAGGTCGCCGTGCTCGCGGCGGCGGCGGACGGCGAATCCTCCAGCGAGGAGATTTCGCGAGTAATTGCAGGAATAAGGGGCGGGAAGGATCTTAGCGCTATCGAACGGGCGCGTCTGATCGCGTTCGCCGTCACCATCTTCAATAACCCGCCCAAACTATCTAGAGTCATGAAGCGCCTGGCGGAACGCAGCGATGCCGAACGGGAGGCCATCGCCGACGCCGCGGTGGCCGTCGTCGGCGGCGACCAGAACGTTCAACCGGACGAGGTCAGATTTCTCGAGAAGCTCCACAAGGCTCTGGGGCTTCCGAAGGAGCGAGTCTATTCCGAGCTGCATAGGGCCGTGCCGCGAGCCGACGAACCGGTGTCCTTGTCCGTCGAGAGACGCGAGGCGGGCGTGCCCATCCCGAAGGAAAAGTCGGTGGCCGTACCGGATCCTGTCGTCGCGCCGCCTCCCGTCGCCGGAGTCCGCATCGACGCCGCGCGTCTTGCGCGGACTCAGCGGGAGACCGACGCGGTGGCGGAACTGCTGGCGAACATCTTCGAGGAAGAAGCGGCTCCGGTCTCAGTCGAGACACCGGTGGCAACCGCGGCGAACAGCGCCGCCTTCGAGGGGTTGGACAGGCCCCATACGGAGCTCGTCGAACTCCTCGAGCTGAAAGGGACGATCGCGAGGGCCGAATTCGACGAGCGGGCGCGCGCGATGAAGCTCCTCGCAGACGGCGCCATCGAGCGCATCAACGACTGGTCGTTCGATCGCTTCGAGGAGCCCCTGCTCGAAGACGGGGACGAGATCGTCATGGTCGCGCATCTGCGGGAGCGGCTGGCTGAACTGAGAGAGACGACGGCATGAGCAAGGCGCCGAAGACGATAAAACCGAAGGAACGAGACACGATTATCCAGGCGTTGAGCGCCGGCGTGGTGCCACGCGTCGGTCTGCCGCACATCCAGGTCGGCAGAGCCGCGGAGATCGGAGCGTTGCTGCGCGACGTCGACAGGATCGCGGACGGCGGAGCGGCCGTCAGATTCGTGATCGGCGACTACGGCGCCGGCAAGACGTTCTTCGCGAACCTCATCAGGCTGATCGCGCTGGAGCGGAAGTGCGTGACCGTGCACGCGGATCTCGCGCCCGATCGTCGCATCCACTCCAGCGGCGGCCAGGCGAGGGCGCTTTATTCCGAAGCCGTCCGCAATATGGCCACCCGCACGAAGCCGGAGGGCGGCGCCCTGGCGGCGGTGGTGGAGCGGCTCGTCACCGACGCCGTCAAGGAAGCCGGAGAACGGCAGGTCCCGGTCGAGAAGGTGATCGACGAGAAGCTGGCCCCGATCCAGGAATTCGTCGGAGGCTATGATTTCGCGACGGTGCTCAAGGCCTACTGGCGCGGCAGCGAAGCGTCGAACGAGGAACTCAAGCTCGCGGCCCTGCGGTGGTTGCGCGGAGAGTTCTCGACGAAGACCGAGGCGAACAAATCGCTCGGCGTCAGGACCATCATCGACGACGAGTGCGTGTACGACTCGCTGAAGTCCCTCGCATGTCTGACGAAGGTCGCGGGCTACGCCGGACTGCTCGTGATGTTCGACGAGATGGTCAACATCTACAAGCTTCAGAACGCCCAGGCGCGCAAGTCGAATTTCGAACAGATCCTCCGCATCGTGAACGACGCTTTGCAGGGAAACACCGCCAATATCGGCTTCGTCATGTGCGGCACGCCGCAGTTCCTGATGGACACCAGGCGCGGTCTGTTTAGCTACGAAGCGTTACAGTCGCGGCTGGCGGAGAACCAGTTCGCCACCAAAGGTCTCGTCGATCTTTCGGGCCCGGTCATCAACCTTCAGAGCCTGACCCCGGAGGATCTTCTGGTCCTGCTTTCCAACATACGAATGGTGTTCGCGGCGGGAGACCCGTCCAAATATCTGGTCCCGGACGAGGCGTTGACCGCCTTCATGGCCCACTGCGATCGCCGCATCGGAGAAGCATACTTCCGCACGCCGCGGACTACGGTGAAGGCCTTCGTTCAGATGCTCTCGGTGCTCGAGCAGAACCCGGGCACGAAGTGGCAGGATCTTCTGGACCAGGTGCAGGTACCTGCCGATCTGCAGGGCCAGGAGGAAACGATGCCCGAGGGCGGCGCGCAGCCCGGAGACGACGATGAACTCACCAGCTTCCGGCTCGGGACTTGAAGCCGTCTATCACCTGCTCCATCCCAAGATCCGTCGCTGGATCCGCGACCAGGGCTGGGACGAATTGCGCGAGATACAGGCGCGCACGATCCTCGCCGTCCTCGACGGCGATCGCGATATCCTGATCTCCGCGACGACCGCGGCCGGCAAGACGGAAGCGGCGTTCCTCCCGATCCTGACGTCGATCGCGGAGCGCAACGCGTCCGGCTTCTCGGTCCTCTACGTCAGCCCGCTCAAGGCGCTCATCAACGACCAGTTCCGGCGCCTCGAAGGATTGTGCGAGAGCATGGAGATCCCGGTGGTCAAATGGCACGGGGATGCGCCGCAGGCAGAGAAGAAGAAGGCGATGAACAAACCCGACGGGATCGCCCTCATCACTCCGGAATCGATCGAGGCCATGTTTGTCCGTCGTCCGGCCGACGCCAAACGTCTGCTGTCGTCCGCCGACTTCATCGTCGTCGACGAGCTTCATTCCTTCCTGCAGGGACCGCGGGGATTGCACGTGGCCAGCCTCTTGCGGCGCATCGACGCGATGGCGGTGCGCCCGGCCCGGCGCGTCGGACTTTCCGCGACGATCGGCGATCTCGGCCAGGCCCGCGCGTGGCTGCGACCGACGAGTCCTACGAGTGTCGAACAGCTCGAGGCCAAGTCGGACGCTCCCGAATTGCGCCTTCAGGTCAGAGGATACGTCGAGCCTCCCGACCTGGACGATCCGGATCACGCGGAAGGCGGTGGATCCGGCTCTGAGCAGGACGTGCCGCGGCGGATTGCGCTCGACTCGATTTCCGATCACCTGTTCGAGGCCCTGCGGGGCGAGAACAACCTCGTGTTCGGCGGATCGCGGCGGACGGTGGAGTCGACGGCCGACCGCCTGCGAAGGCGCTCGGAGAAGGCCGGCGTACCCAACGAGTTCTACCCGCACCACGGGAGCCTTTCGAAAGTGCTCCGCGAAGAGCTTGAAGATCGCCTGAAGGAGGGCAAATTGCCGACGACGGCGGTATGCACCTCGACGCTCGAGCTCGGCGTCGACATCGGCTCAGTCAAATCGGTCGCCCAGATCGGCGCACCGCGCTCGCTGGCATCCCTGAAGCAGAGACTGGGACGCACGGGCAGGCGACGTGGCACTCCGTCGATCCTGCGCATCCACCTGCGCGAGCCGAACATCGACGACAAATCCGGCATCCTCGATCGTCTGCGTCCCAACACGATCAGATCCGTCGCGGTCGTCAGGCTTCTTCTTCAAGGATTCGTGGAAGAGGCTCGCACCGCTCCCGAGATCGCTCGACGCTCGTCCACCAGATGCTGTCCGTGATCGTAGAGCGCGGCGGCATCGGGCCGAAGCCTCTGTACGACCTGCTGTGCGGGCCTGGCCCCTTCTCCTCGATCTCGAAGGCCGAATTCGCTTCGCTGTTGCGACATCTGGGCAGCCAGACAGTCCGCTTCATCGAGCAGGCGGGCGATGGGACGCTGATGCTCGGGCAGGAAGGCGAGAAGGTCGCGCAATCGCGGAGCTTCTTCGCGGTCTTCGAGTCGAACGAAGAGTGGCGGCTGACTGTAGGCGGGCGGACGCTGGGGACGCTGCCGATTACGCATCCAGTTCACAAGGACGGGCTTGTCGTGTTCGCAGGGCAACGCTGGATCGTGCAGGACCTGGACGAGCAGACGAAGACGCTGGTCGTCGCCCCCCATCCGGGCGGAGTCGTGCCGCGCTTCGAACCAGCGGCCGGTGAACCGGCTCACGATCGGCTGGTCGCCGAGATGCGCGAGGTCTATCTGGCGGACGACGTCCCGCCCTACCTCGACGCCAGAGCTCGGGACTTGCTGGCGGAAGGACGCGAGACGTTCCGGAAGCTCGATCTGGGACGGCGATCGCTCGTCCCGGAGGACCGCGACCTGCATGTCTTTCTCTGGTTTGGATCCCAGGCGACGGCAGTCTTCAACGCTGCCCTTGCGATGGCGGGGCTGCAGTCGGGCGTGCACGAACTCGGCGTCTCAGTCTCCAAAACCAAGGAAAGCGAGCTGCGCCCGATCCTCTCGAAGCTTGCCGAAATGCAGAAGATTGATCCCAACGAGGTGGCGGAGTTCGTCGCCAACATCAAGGTCGGAAAGTTCAGGGAGCAAGTTCCCGAAATGCTGGCAAGATCGCTATGGGTCAGACAGAACCGCGACAAGGTCACGGGAATTCCCGCTATGGCGGGAGGTCTGTAAGAACGCGGTGTCGACATCGAAACGTTCGATCGCAGAGGAAGGGCGTTATGTATAGAGCGGGCGAAAGGTAAATATGAGCGCCGGCGATCTGGTCGGGCACTTGAATTGCCGGTACCTGACGGAACTCGATCTGAAGGCGGCCAACGGCCAACTACGGACTCAGTTATTGCGACGTTTGCCAAGCGCGGCCTGATGCTCGGCCAAAGCTAAGGAGCCTCCCGACGGATCGGTAAGAGCGGAGGTGGGTTCGCGCATGATTGCCACCTCTTCAAAGACACTTTTGCCTTCGAAATGTACCTTATGCTTCAGAAAATCTCTACAACCCATTGAAATTGCAGCAAATGCGAACGCCCTCCGAGCGCACCATAACATCGCAACTCGCAATTGACCCGCCGTTGCTGCCACACTCCGCGGGTATCGACGCTGCCAGTTTGCAAGATCAAGCGATCTATCGAGGCGGCAAAGCGAGGCCCTAACAAAGACGAGCCGGCAATCTGAGATACAACTTCACCAGTGCTAACCGCGGTAAGTAACGTCACCGGCTACGACTTCTTGTTCAAGTACGTAAAGAGGGAATATTCGGCCGAAGGGGCATTTTGGGGCTTAGTCCGCCTGCAAAGACGCCCCTGTTCGTGAGGCTTAGGGCTGGTCGCTTAGAATGGAGGGTGACGTGTTCGGCATCACAAACCCGCTGGAGTTCTATCAAAAGCTCGTCCAAGAGTTTGACGACTTCTGCGAAAACCCTGGCTCCGCGCGCCATGCGATGAATTTCGTCATCACCGCGCATCATATGAGCGATTGGGTGTGGTCGGATTCCTCAACAAAGATCGAGCAAAGAGGAAACAGCTCGGCCTCGATGACAAGAACGTCCATGCGTTTCGGAAGTGGCTTTGTTCACACAGCATCTGGTTGGCTCAGATGCAGCCGCTGGCCAACGGCTCGAAGCATTTCCAGCCTGCCAGCGGTCCGCAAATTAGGACGCACGACGTAGGTCCGCTCAATACCTTTGCCTTTAACGAGGTGGCCTATAACGAAGGATATTCCTACTTCGTGGTGGACATGGGCATGCATGAGGGCCTTCCGAATATCGCTCCTGCAACAATGCTCTTTGAATGTCAATCGGCTTGCAAATTTGACCCCCCGTATTGCCTCATCTGAGGATGTTACTTTCGCTTGACGGATGTAGCGCCGACTGTCGGCCGGTCCGAGGTTGCGTCATTGCTCGCAGGATCGGAGGGACTGGGGACGTCGCGGAGTGCCCATCACAC
>NZ_JBUYEN020000061.1:0-34834 GCF_055229415.2 Bradyrhizobium sp. Leo114
CAGGCTCGCGCTCAACATCCTTCGGTCTTGTCCTGGTCCCACCTCCATACGTCGAAAAATCAAGCGCGCCGGCTGGGACGACAGCTTCCTCCTCACCTTGCTCGGCCATATGCGATAGCCCTGCGCTCGCGGGAGAGAGGAGTACGGCAATCTTCAATGCGCGCCGGCGGCGGCGCCGCCCTTCGGCTTGCCGGTCAAGAGAATCGCGATGCCGGCGAGCACGAGCACGAAGCCCAGCACGGCGAATGTATCGCTGTATCCCATCACCAGCGCCTGGCGTTTCACGGCGTTGCCGAGCGCGATGATCGCCTGGTGCCTTGCGGCTGCCGGATCGGCCATGCCGTGGGCCATGAAGTAGTTCGTCATCTCGGCGAGGCGCTGACGCACCTCCTCGCGCGCGAGGTCGACCGACTGACCGATGATGTTGGAATGGAATTGCTCGCGCTTGGTGGCGATGGTCGCAAGCAGCGCGGTGCCGATCGCGCCGCCGAGATTGCGCATCATGTTGGAAATGCCAGAGGCTGCCGCCGCGTCCTGCGGCGCGACGCTGCCGAGGCTCACGGCGCTGAGCGGCGCCAGCATCAAGGCCTGGCCGATAGCGCGGATGATGTTGGGGACGAAGAGCTGGTCGCCGGCATAGTTGAGCGACATCTGCGTGTTCATAAAGCAGCTTGCCGCGAACAGCGCCATTCCTACGGCCGCGATATAGCGGGCATCGAAGCGCTGCATCAGTTTTGGCACCAGCGGGATCAGGATGAGCTGCGGCAGGCCGGTCCACGCCAGCACCTGGCCGATCTGCTCGGCGTTGTAGAGTTGCACCTGGCCGAGATAGGCCGGCAAGAGATAGACCGAGCCGAACAGCGCAAAGCCGACGAACACGGCCGAAATCGTGCCGAAGCCGAAACTGCGCTGGGCGAGCAGCCGCAGCCGGATCAGCGGCTTCTCCACGACGAGTTCGATGATCACGAACAGCGACAGGCTGACCGCGGCGACAATGGCAAGCTTCACGATGAAGGGCGAGCCGAACCAATCGTCCTTGTTGCCTTCCTCCAGCACGGTCTGCAGCGCCGAGAGGCCGATCGCCATGGTCGCGATCCCGAGCCAGTCGCCCTCGCGCAAGAGGCCGAGCTGCATCGGCTGCCGCTCCAGCGTCAAATAGAGCATGGTCACCATGACCGCCGTCGGTACCACGTTGACGAAGAAGATGGTCTGCCAGCCATAGTTCTCGGTGAGATAGCCGCCGATGGTCGGGCCGATCGCCGGCGCAAAGGTGACGGCGATCGAGAACATCGCAAGGCCGATCGGCTGCTGCGCCTTGGGCAGCTTGGTGAACACCAGCGTGAACGCCATCGGGATCAGGACGCCGCCGAAAAAGCCTTGCAGCGCGCGCATCGCGATCATCGATGGCAGGTCATGGGTGAAGGCGCAGGCGACGGAGAAGATGGCAAACAGCGTGGCGTGGCCGATCATGATGTTGCGGAACGAGAACACGCGGCTGAGATAGTCGGTGAGCGGAATCACCACGATCTCGCCGATCAGGTATGACGTCGAGATCCAGGAACCGTTGTCGACGCCGGTGCCGATGCCGCCCTCGATGTTGAGCAGCGAGGCGTTGGTGATCTGGATATTGAGGATCGCCATGAAGGCGCCGATCATCGCCGCGAGTATGGAGATCCACACCGTGGCGCTGGCCCGGTTCGGGTCGACAGCCGCACGCGGCAGGGGGGCTGTGGCCGATAATGTGAGGTCCGACATGACGTCACCTCTGGGCAATCGAAGTCGTTGGCTTCGGCGTTGCGACTGGCTGCTGCAAGGCGTCGCTGTGCGACTGTGTATCGATCGTCGGGATCACCGACGTGCCGGGGCGCAATTCGACGGGCGTGGAGTCGAGCAGGATTTTCACGGGGATGCGCTGCACCACCTTGGTGAAATTGCCGGTGGCGTTGTCCGGCGGCAGCAGTGCGAACTCCTGGCCGCTGGCCGGCGCGAGTGAATCGACGTGGCCGTGCACGACCTGGCCCGGGAACATGTCGACGGAAATGTCCGCCTTCTGTCCCTTGCGGACGTCGGTGAGCTGGGTCTCCTTGAAGTTCGCCACCACATAGGCGCCGGTCGCCGGCACCAGCGACATCAATTGCGTGCCGGCCTGCACGAACTGACCGACGCGCAGCGTGCGGTTGCCGACCACGCCGTCGATCGGCGCTGTGATCGTGGTGTAGCCGAGGTTCAGCTCGGCCTGTTGTTCGATGGCCTCGGCGCGCGCGGTCGCCGCCACCGCCTGCGTGATCTCCGCCTTCAGCAGTTCGACCTGCTTTCGCGCCGAAGCGAGGTTGGCGATGTCGCGCTGGACGGCGGCTTGCGCGCTGGCGTGGCGCGATTGCGCCTGTTGCGCGTTCTGCACGCTGCCATAGCCTGTGGTGGCGAGGTCGGTGTAGCGCTTGTTCTCCTGCGCGGCGAAGGTCTGCGTCGCGGTGTCGACGTCGAGCGTCGCCTTCGCGGCCTCGATCACCGCCTGCTGGACGTCGAGCTGCGCATGCTTGCTGGCAACGGCGGCCCGGGCGGCTTCGACATCGGCTTTGGCTTGGTTCAGCGCCACCTTGAAATCACGCTCGTCGATCCGCGCCAGCACCTGGCCGGCCTTCACGCGCTCATTGTCGCCGACCAGCACCGCGCTGAGATAGCCCGACACCTTCGGCGCGATCGTGGTGTTGTCGGCTTTGACATAGGCGTCATCGGTGGAGACGAGGAAGCGGCCGACGGTCCAGTAGTCCCAGCCGTACCAGGCGGCGCCCGACAGCGCGGCGACGGCGATGCCCGCGAAAGCGATTCGCCGCAGCCTGCCCTTGATCGATGCCGTGGCAACCGGGGCGGGGACGATCGGCTCCGGCGTCGGCGTGAGCCGCTGCACTTCGGCGGCCGAGAGCGGGCGTTCGACCTCTAGCGTCGGGGAATGCTGGTTCATGACGGCCCTCATGACTTTCTATCCCCTTGCCAACACTGGATAATTTCCAGGTCACGGACATCGGGCAATTAGGAAACTTGATGTTTTCCAAAATAGGCGCCATATTGGGTCTGTCAATGGAATGACAGGCGTCATCTTAAAGCATGGCTCAATGGCATGACGGTCACGACAAGACGGGGCAGAGCGGACAAAGGCGGCGCGGCACCCGAGCGTCGCAGCCGGGGCAGGCCGCCGCTGCGTTCCGATGACGAGACGCGGATGGTGATCTTTGATGCCGCGCGGCGGGAATTCGCCGCCAGCGGCTTCGCGGCGACCAGCATGGATGACGTGGCGCGCCGCGCCGGCGTTTCGACGAAGACGCTCTACCGGCTCGTTTCCGGCAAGCAGGCCCTGTTTGAGGGGATGGTCGCGGACCGGATGGACCGGTTCATTTCGGGCGTGCGGCTGCGCGCCTGCGACGGCAGCAACATCAAAGGTGCGTTACGCGAGGCCTGTCTTGCCTGCGCCGAACTGATCCTGGATGGCGAGGTGATCGCGCTGCAGCGGCTGATCCTCGCCGACAGCGATAAATTCCCCGATATAGCGGAGAGCTTCTACAAGAGTGCGATGCGGCGAACGGTGACCACGCTGGCAAACTGGTTGCGAACGCAACAGGAGCGCGGCCTGATCGCGCTTCGGGAGATCGATCCGGAGGCGGCGGCCGGCATGCTGCTTGGCATGGTCGTCTTCGCGCCGCAGCGTGCTGTATTGTTCGGCCGTGAAGCACCGCCCGACCGTGCCGAACTCGAGCGCCGCGCTGAGGCCTGCGCGACTTTGTTCCTCGAAGGCTGTGCCGTCCAGCGCTGACACGCCTGTCCTGTGGAGACCTGTCCCAATCGGGTCCATAAATGGAACTTTGTGCCGAGTTCCCAGTTTGTCAAAGCTGGGGACGGGCATCTTGTCACGGCACGGACATGGCTCGCAAAAATTTGGTTCGGACGTCAATCCTGACAATTCTCCTCGTCGTTCCAGCGGGAGCCTCGATGGCCCGCGATGACGGGCGCTATTCCAACTCGCCACTCAAACCCTGGTTCGATAGCCTGAAGAGCAAACTCGGGCCTTGCTGCTCGGACGCCGACGGCGTCGCGGTGGCCGATCCGGATTGGGAGTCCAAGGATGGGCATTACCGGGTCCGTCTGGAGGGACAATGGATCATGGTGCCGGATGAGGCCGTGATCACCGAGCCGAACCGCGCTGGCCGGACCATGGTCTGGCCGATGAAGGGCACCACGGGAATCACGATCCGCTGCTTCATGCCGGGAAGCATGACGTAGAGGTCTTGCGCGCGTAGCCCCGGGTGGAGCGAACGCGTAACTCGGGACGCCTGCATCGGCATCGTAGAGCGGCCCCGGGTTACGCTTGCGCTCCACCCGGGGCTACGCGCGCAAACGCCGCTAAAACGACTCCGCCCAGGGGCGCAGGTCGAGCTCAAGGGTCCAGGCGCTGCGGTGCTGATGGTGCAGCACCCAATAGGCCTCGGCGATGGCGGCGATGTTGAGCAGGCCGTCCGGCCCGCGCTCCTCCTTCAATTGCGGTCGCAGGCTTATGAGCCGATCGCCCTCAATGCCGCCGTCGATCACGACATGGCCGACATGGATGCCCTGGGATCCGAATTCCCGCGCGATGCTCTGCGCCATCGCGCGCAGCGCGGCCTTGGCGGCGGCAAAGGGGGCGAAATGGGCCTTGCCGCGAAGCGAGCCGCTCGCTCCCGTAAACACCAGCGTGCCGCCGCCACGCGATAGCAGCGCGGGGATTGCCGCCTGCGCCAGGTGAAAACCGCCGAGCGCATGCTCGCGCCAATGTGACTCGAACTGCTCTTCGCTTATCTTCAGGAAGGGCGCCCACCGGTTCGAGCCGGCATTGTGCACCGCCATCGCAAGTGGCGCGAGCTTTTGCGCCGCCGCCACGAAGCGGGCGACATCGGCGGGCTTGGAGACATCGCCGACGACATGGGCGATCTTGGCGCCGGCGGCAGCAAGCTCCGCGGCGGTTGCCGCGAGCTTTTCGGCATTGCGGCCTGCGATTGCGACCGGGTACTCGCCCGCCGCGAACCGGCGAGCGATCGCCGCGCCCACCCCCTGGGACGCGCCGACGCCCGCGATCAGCACGCTGCCCTGCGGCGCCGTCGGTTCGAGAATGGATGGGCTGGCCATGATATGTTCCCCTGGCTTTGAATGACGGGCATAATACAAGAGAGTTTGATATAGGCGGACGTCCGGTCGATGCGAAGTCCCACCGCCGATCATCTTTTTGGCATGCGCTTGGGCTGATTGCCCGTCATTGCGAGGAGCGAAGCGACGAAGCAATCCATGCCGCAACAAGCGGAGAGGTGGATTGCTTCGTTCGCTCGCAATGACGGGGAGCTCGGAGCCGCGCTCTACGCGTCCTCAGGCTTCTGCGGATTTCCGAGCCGTGCGAACAGGACGGCGAGGATACATCCAGCGACGATGCCGAAGGTGAGATCCTTGAATATCGTCAGTGCGAAGGTCGGCACCAGCACCACGCCGCTGCGCCAGTCCTTCACCAGGCGGACGAACTCCTCCTTCTCCGCCATGTACCAGCACACCACGACCAGCACGCCGGCAAGGGCCGCGAGCGGGATGTAGCGCGCCAGGGGGGCCGCCACGAGCATGAACAGCAGCAGATAGACGGAATGCAGCATGCCTGAGAGCGGGCTGCGGCCGCCGGCGCGGATATTGGTTGCCGTGCGCGCGATGGTGCCGGTGACGCTGATGCCGCCGAACAAGGCGGAGGCGATGTTGGCAATGCCTTGTGCGACCAGCTCCATGTTGGAACGGTGCCTGCGACCGGTCATGCTGTCGGCGACTTTTGCCGACAGCAGGCTCTCGACGCCGCCGAGCAGCGTGAACGAGAACGCCGCCGGCAAAACCTTCAGCAGAAGGTCGTAGGAGATATCAGGCACCTGCGGCGCCGGCAGGCTATGCGGGATTTCACCGAAACGGGTGCCGATGGTCTCGACCGGCAGTTGCAGCACCAGCGCCACGACCGAGGCGATCGCAATGGCGATCAGCATTCCCGGCCAGGTCGGCCGCCACTGCCGCACCGCGAAGATGATCGCCGCCGTCCCGGCACCAATGCCGAGTGCGGCCCAATTCAGGGTCGGAAGCGCACGGCCAAGCACAATCAGCTTTACGAGCAGGGGCCCCGGCTCGGGACCGGCAAGCGTCAGGCCGAACAGGTCCGTGATCTGGCTCGCAAAAATGGTCACCGCGATTCCGCAGGTGAAGCCGACGGTCACGGGATGCGGCATGTAACGGATCAGCGAGCCGAGACCGGTCGCGCCGACCAGGGTCAGCATCACGCCGGACACCAGCACGGTCAGCAACAGGCCGTTGACGCCGAGCTGAGCGACGGTCGCCGCCACCAGCACGATGAAGGCGCCTGCCGGTCCGCCGATCTGAAATCGGCTTCCGCCGAGCGCCGAGACCAGAAAACCGCCGACGATGGCGGTGAAAAGCCCCCGTTCCGGGGTCATGCCGGAGGCCACCGCGATCGCCATCGAGAGCGGCAGCGCGACCACGGCCACGGTGAGACCCGCAACGGCATCCTGGCGGAGTTTGTCGAGGCTGTAGCCCTCGCCCAGGGCGGTCATGAGCTTGGGGCGATAGAGATGGGCCGTCGAAGAACCGTCGGGCATGATGTCAACCAGGAGAAATGCGAGTTTCTTGAATGCAAACTAGCCGAATCGAGCAGGGCAAGAAAATGCGCTCGATCAACAATCCTGCCCGGACAAATACGGGGTTGACCGCAGAATCCCGTCCAGAGCGTTTTCGAGCGAAGTGGATACCGGTTCGCGCGAAGAAAACGCGTCAAAACAAGAATCTAGAGCTTCGGTTTTGATTCGATCAGAGCCGAAACTTTAGGGTGCAATCCTCCGGTATGCGACCGCAGCGCGCCGCAGCAGCCGCTGTTTTTCCTTCTTGTCCAGCAGCTCGAGCGGTTTCCGCTGGCGGCCCGCAGGGCGCGTCCCGACGCGCTGTTGCAGGCCTGCCACAAGCGCCCGCGCAGCCTCGGCGTCGTGCAGTTCGCCGAGAATCTGCTGCGCCTTGCGTAGCTGCTTCACGATCGCGCGCCACCGGGCGAAGTCCTTCTTTGCCAGCACGTCTTCGGAGAACTCGATCGCATAGCGCAGCCGTTTGCTGGCCAGGCGAACGCGGTGCTGCTTGCGCCCGCTCATTCCCTGCAGGCCGCGGCTCTTCTTGACGAGCTTTTCATGCCAGCCGGCGAGCCGGCGCGCATGGTACTCGGAGGCCCGCGATGCGCGGAGCCGCACCAGGCGGTGCACGCTCATATGAGACCATGGGCCATGGTTGACCCAATCGACCATATCCTTGAACCAGCGGCGATAGCGATCTGATGCCAGCGCCCGTCTCAACTGGCGCTGGCTCTCGGCCCGGGCTGTCCTGAACAGCCGTTCGCGGGGAGCGTTCCCGATCGCGACATCAAGGTCGCGCGTGGCGCCAAGATATCCGTTAAGCCATTTCAATTCGGACTTCAGGCGCGGCCATTCGGAATCCTGCACCATGGGCTCAAAGAAAGCGATCGCCGCGCGAAAACGGGTCAGCGCCACACGCGTCTGATGCACGGCGACGGCGTCGCCGTTACGGGCGCCGCGATGATGAGCCTTGACGTCTTCGAGGCAGGCGGAGCCCACGAGACGAAACACGGTGGCGCAGGGCATCTCTCCGCTCAGCCGTGCACGGGTCCGCTTGGGGCGGAAAATGCGCTCATTCGCGGACCTTTTCGATCGCTTCATAAGTGGCTCACGTCCCGGATGAGGACCCGCGAATCCTCGTCCGGCGGTTCCTGCCTCGATCAAATGGTTTTTGACGGCAGGCTGTCAAATAGACATTGCGCCAGATCAAGCAGCAATGCGTCGCACCCGCGGACACGATGGTGCGGCAACAGCCTGCATCACGTTGGCGCGAGACAACAGAACCGTGGCGACTTCATCCAAGTCGTCATGTTTGTGCGAGAAGGGCTAGAACTGAATCACTATTTCTCGATCCAGGCGTCGCGGAAGCCGTCATTGACGCCGATCGCTGTCGTGATGAGGTTCTTCACCTTGCAGCGCGTGATGGTCGGAAACTGCAATTCCAGCATCCAGGCAACCGGCACATCCTCAACCAGGATCTTCTGCGCTTTCTCGTAGATTTCCTTGCGCTTGGAGTCGGGTGTTGCGACCGCACCTTCAGCGAACAGCCTGTCGATCTCGGGGTTCGAATATCCCTCGACATTGTTGAACATCTGGCCCTTGGCGATGGCGCTGGAGACGTAGTTGCGGCCGACGCCCAGCGCTGGATCGCCGTACTGATAGAGGTAGGTGAAGGCGATATCGTAATCCCAATCGCTGATCTTCTGGTTGCCGCCGGGCACGTCGGTCGCGATCATCTCGATGTTCATGCCGACGTCCTGCAGGTTCTGCTTCACGGCTTCGCCCCAGCGCTGCCAGGTCTCGCCATAGGCAAGCGGCAGCAGGCGGACCTTCTCGCCATTGTAGCCGGCTTCCTTGAGCAGCGCCTTGGCCTTGGCGGGGTTGAAGTCATATTTCGGAACGTCGTCGGTGTAGAACTTGACGGCCGAGGATGACGGGCCGGTTGCGACCTTGCCGAGCCCGTTCCAGATCACGTCCTTGGCGAAGTTGCGGTCGATCGCATACAGGATCGCCTGACGCACCTTCTTGTTCGCGGTCGGACCCTGGCGGTTATTGAGCCACAGCCAGGCGAGAGGGCTGAAGAACTCCCAGCCGGCGCCGGTCACGCAGGTGTTCTTGAGCTTCGACAGGCGCGGCACGTCGAAATTCTCCACGGAGCCGCCGGGCAACACGTCGACCTTTCCGGTCTCATACGCCACCGAACGCGCCGCGGCGTCGGGAATGATTTGCCAATAGATCTCATCGAGATAGGGCTTGCCCTTCTCGTGGTAATTTGGGTTCTTCACGAGGTGAATGAACGAGCCCTTCTTCCATTCCTTGAACATGAAGGGACCGGTGCCAACAGGCGCATTGTTGTAAGCGTTGGTCTTGAAGTCGGTGCCCGCATAGAGATGCTTCGGGATCATTGGCATCGAGCCGACCTCGAAAATGCCGAGGAACGGTCCGAACGGTTCCTTGAGCGTGAACACCACGGTGAGGTCGTCGGGCGCCTCGACCTTCTCCACCTGCAACAAATTGTTGCGGGCGCGCGCATGGGTCTGTTTCAACATGTCGATCGAGAACAGCACGTCGGCCGAGGTGAACGGCTTGCCGTCATGCCAGGTCACATCAGGCTTGAGCTTGAAGGTGTAGACCTTGGCGTCCGGGCTGACCGTCCAGCTTTCCGCGAGGCCGGGCAGCGGCTCCAGCTTCGGGCTGTAGCGCAATAACCCCTCGAAGATATTGCCTGACACCATCTGGGTCGGGCCGTTCTGGATCATCGCCAGCATCAGGCCGGGCGGCTCGGGCTGGATCACGGTGTTGATCACGCCTCCCATCTTCGGCGATTCCTGCGCCATCGCGGTGCCGACGCTTGCGGTGGTAAGGAGGAAGGCAAACAACAGCCGTTTGAACATGACCTGACTTTCTTGGAACGAGCTCTGCTCGCATCGGAACAGCCGCAAATTCGCTTCCGAACAGCGGCTGTCCCGGGGAGGCTCACATAACCGCGATTGTCGCGGCAAGATGAAAGTCTCGACATCGTCAGCCCAAAAAATATACAGGGATTGGCGCGCTTTCCCGCGAGGTCAGACATGAGCACGGACACCCACATCATCGCTAGCGACGCGATTACCGCGACGATCAAGGCCGCCGGCGCCGAGCTTTGTTCGCTGAAGAGTGCGGACGGGCTCGAGCTGTTGTGGCAGGCCGGGCCGGAATGGCCGCGACATGCGCCGCTGTTGTTTCCCATTGTCGGGCGGCTGAAGAACGACGAGCTGTGCCACCGGGGAAAGACCTACCCGATGACGCAACACGGTTTTGCGCGCGATCAGCGGTTTGAATGGGTCTCGCGCGAGGACGCGTCCTGCAAGCTGGTGCTCGTGGACAATGATGCGACCCGCGCCGGCTATCCCTTCGCCTTCCGCCTGGAGGTGACGTACGCGGCACGGGGCGCCGATCTGGAGGTGACGTTCGAGATCGCCAACCCCGGTGATGAGACGCTGCCCGCGTCGCTCGGCGGACACCCCGCGTTCGGCTGGCCGCTGCTTCCGGGCCTTGCGAAGCAAGCCTACACGCTGACCTTCCCGGATGACGAGCCCGCGCCGATCCGCCGGCTCGAGGGCGGTCTGATGCGGCCGGACGCGCAGCCATCCCCGGTCAAAGGCGGAACGCTCGCACTGTCCGAGCGGCTGTTCGACGATGACGCTGTGATCCTCGACCAGCTCGCCAGCACCTCGGTGCGCTATGCCGCCGATCGTGGGCCGTCGATCGAAGTTGCGTGGGACGGCTTCCGCGAACTCGGCATCTGGTCAAAGCCCGGCGGCGTGCCGTTCCTGTGCATCGAGCCGTGGCACGGCTATGCCAGCCCGGTGGATTTTGACGGTGAGTTCACAGGCAAGCCCGGCCTGATGCAGATCGCGCCCGGTGCGAGCCGATCGCTGAGCTATCGCATCCGTCTCGCTGGGCCGCGTACCCATAAACCCTCGGCGTGACGCGGACGAAGGCTAGGTCCGCGAGGCGCGGAGACTTATCCTATGCGACCCCACCGCGCGTCGTCCGCCGACGCCCGCCCGCGGACGTGTCGGCGCCCGCCAGCCTGCTGCGGACCAATCGCGTCGAAGGCCGCTTTCTGTTCGTCGGTCAGCGATCCATAGAAGTCATCCATCGCCTTGCGCACGGTCTTCACCGCCTGCAGCATCGTGTCGAGCCGCTGGCCGACGCCTATGAGGCGTGCCGGCGGCGTCAGCGCGTCCTCCGGCCGGATCTGACACGATGCCTTCAGCGTGTCCGCGGCCTGGGCAGCGGCGCCCTGAAGCGCGTCAAGATATCGGCGCTGCTGGTCGGTCGGCCTGACCGATTGCTCGATTGTGGCGGTCGGCCACTCGCTCAGCGTCGGTTGCGTCACATCGCAGGCTGGTCCAGCCGGGCCGGCTCTCCCCGCGGTCCGGCCCGGACGCTGGCGCGTAATGGAAAGTGCGTTGATCTGCGCCTTCTGCTCATCGCTCAGGAGGCCGTAGAACTTATCGAGCGGCCCTTGCACCGTCTGCACCGCGACGATCATCGCCTCGATGCGCTGCTGCATCGCCGCAAGCCGGCTTGGGGCCGTCAGCGCAACGTCGGTGGGGCAGGAGGCCTTGAGGCCTGCAGCGGCCTTTTCCGAAGCGTTGGCGAGTTCGTCGAGCGCGGCGCGCTGTGCCTCGTTCGGCTGGATTGCATTCTGGAATGCCTCGATCGGCAGCCCAGCGATCACGCGGCTATCGTCGCCGCACATTTGCGCGAGATTGGTCCGGCCGTTCGACGGAGCATAGGCATAGGTGTCGAGGTTGCCTCCGCGCCGGCTGGCATGGCCCGGCAGGTAGCCCGCATAGCCCATCAGGTCGTCGTAGCCGTAAAGGCCGAAGATGCCGGCATAGAGGTCCGGGTAGCCATAGCCCCAGAACGCATCATCATAGGGATAGCCCCAGAAAGCGTAATCATAAATGTCATAGAAAGCGAACGGCCAGAACAAGGGGCCGACCCACCCAAAACCGCCATTGCGGTGGCGCCACCACGACCAGTTGCCACCATGCCACGCCGCCGTGGCCACGCTCGCGGTGATGAACGCGCGGGTGCGCGGATCGCGCAGCGCGCCGGTGTTATTCAGCGCCCGGTTGATCGGGCGCGCGTTCAGTGAACGCCGCACGGCGTTAGCGTTCCGCCCGATGTTGACGGGCCTCGCCCTTAGCGCCGAGGCGCCGACCGCTGCGGTTCTGCTGTGCGGCGCGAACGATCGCTGGCTGAACGAACGGCCGCCATGGAAGCTCGGCCGCGCAAACGAACGGCCTATCCGCGGGGCAAAATGAGGTCTTGCGGCGAATGCACGGCCGCCACCGAAGTGCCTTCCGCCGGTGTGGAAGCCGCCACCACGAAAGCCTCCCCCATGGAAGCCTCCCCCATGGAAGCCGCCGCCACGAAAGCCGCCACCGCCGTGAAAGCCTCCACCGCCGTGAAAGCCACCGCCGCCGCCGTGGCCACCACCGCCTCTGGCATATGCCGCGACCGACAGGACCATCGCGCAAGCCAGCACGGCAGCGCATGCGGTGAACTTTGACCTGAATTTCGACATGGAAGTCGTCATGACCTTCCTCCCACGCAACCAAGGTCCGCTCATCGGCTCCCAACTGGTTCTATCAGCGATGCGACCGAACTGCGAAACTCCTTGATTGCGACATTGAGCGGAAAAGCGGGCCACCAACGACTGCAGCCCCTTTTTGGCCTTCGGGTAAAAATCACCACCAATGGCGATGATGCCGCCAGCCATGGTGGCGGCCCCGATACCAACCGTAGTGGTGGCCGCGACCGCCGTGATGGCCCCACCCATGCCCATGCCCATGCCCATGTCCATGGCCGCCTCTGACCTGAATCACTGCCCCATCGGCGCCGCCCAGCGTATAAGGCGTTGCCGCGGGCATAGCCGACCCCGGCGTCGTTGGCGCGAGCCCAAAGGCACAGCAGGCAAGTCCGATCATCAGAAGCCGCTTCATTTGGTGCCTCGTCCGTCGTGGCAAAATGCTCCTGCGGATTATCAGCTCCGTTTTGCAATGTTGACTGAACGGTGCATTCATAGACCCTTCAGAATTGTTGCGACCGATTTGTAGAACTCGGCGGCTTCATGGGAACTTTGGCCGGCGAGCGCGGCCGCCAGAAGGAGAGTGCGCAATGCTGAAACACTTGCTCATTGAGGTCATTGGTCACGCTTCCGGTCTCAGCGATGCGCAGCTTGAGCAAATTGAACAGTCATTGCCAGCGACCAGGGCGCTGATCGATCTTTTCAACAAGGCACATCCGATCATCGAACAGGCACAAGCGCTCTATAATGAAGCGCAGCCGCTGATCGATGAAGCCAGGACCGAGTGGCAAGCGGTCGGCCCTGCAGCGCAAATATTGATTGAGGTGATCTCACATCATCTCAACAAAGGCAGTTCGCCGGCGCAGGCCGCTGAGGTGGTGCGCGCGGCGCTCGGCGGGTCAATGAAGAGCGTCGCACAGGATCGTGGGATGGGCCAGGCCATGAACCGCGTGACCGTGTTCGGGGGGACGGGCTTTGTTGGTCGTCGCGTCGTGCGCCATTTGAGCGACTCCACCGTTACAGTGCGCATAGCCTCACGGCATCCTGCGCGGACCGAAGGTGACAACGTGGAGCAGATCGTCGCCGATGCACATGACGAGCGCTCCATAGAGGCTGCAATTGCGGGTGCCGACGGCGTCATCAACGCGATCAGCCTGTACCTCGAGCATGGGGGCGACACATATCATTCGGTGCACGTCGAAGCGGCCGCCAGGATCGCTAATGCGGCACGGCGGGCCGGGACCAAACGGTTTGTGCACCTATCGGGAATAGGCGCTGACGCCGCCTCGCGCTCGCCCTATATTCGCAGTCGCGGTGAGGGTGAGGCGGCCGTGCAAGCCGCATTCCCTGGCGCAGTCGTTATCCGCCCGGCGGTCATGTTCGCACCGGACGACACCTTTCTCACCACAATTCTTGGGCTGCTTCGGACGTTGCCGGCTTATCCGCTATTCGGCGACGGCAGGACGAGGCTTCAGCCGGTGCACGTGGACGACGTCGCCGCGGCGATCGCACAAGTCCTGCGGCAACCACAAAGACCGTATCCTATCTACGAACTGGCCGGTCCGCGCATTTACTCGTACGAGGAGCTCTTGCGGACCATTGCGCGCACCGCAGGATTGCGACCGGCGCTGGTGCGGATACCCTTTGGTTTCTGGCATGGCGTCGCCGGCCTCGCTGAAATCCTGCCGCACCCGCCGCTCACGCGCAATCAGGTTGAGCTCATGCAGATCGACACGACAGCTTCGGGCAGCCGGCCAGGATTTGCCGCGCTCGGAATTTCGCCGCGATCGCTCGAAGAACAGCTCAAAGCGATGCTCAAGCCTACAAACGAGGAAATTCAAAACGCAAAAGAGGATCGTACCAGGTAGAGGCTAAGGGGACTTCGCTACGATCTCGATCTTGCCGTCGCAGTACCTGGTTGGCTGCCGTTCATGAGTCTACGCCCTAGTTGAACGCCATGCCGCCGCTCATGGCGACGGTCTGGCCGGTCATGTAGGCGTTGCCGATCAGCATCATCACGGCCTGCGCGACTTCGTCGGCGGTGCCGAAGCGGCCGAGCGGAATCCGGGCGACCAGATTTGGCTGGCCCTTCATCATGTCGGTCTCGATCAGCGAGGGCGCAACCGCGTTGACGGTGATGCCTTCCTTGACAAGGCGTGCGGCATAGCCGCGCGTCAATCCCTCGACGCCGGCCTTCGATGCATTGTAGTGCGGCCCGATCGCGCCGGCCCCGCGTGCCGCTCCCGAGGAGATGTTGACGATGCGGCCCCATTGCCTGGCGCGCATCGCCGGCAGCACCGCCTGCGTGCACAGGAACACCGATTTCAGGTTCACCGCGATGGTGGAATCGAAATCGGCTTCGGTGAGATCGTCGACCCCGCGCGTGATCGCGATGCCGGCATTGTTGACGAGGATGTCGATCGGGCCGAGCTCGGCGCTGGCACGCTGCACCAGCTCCGCAACCGCCGGCCCTTGCGAAACATCCGCGCCGATCGCGATCGCCTTTCCGCCCGCGGCCGTGATCTCCTTTGCCAGCGCATCCGCTTCGCCCGCGCGCTCGCGATAGTTGATCGCCACGGCCGCGCCTTGCTCTGCCAGCGCGCGCACGATCGCGGCACCGATGCCGCGCGAACCTCCGGTCACGAGTGCCACATGCCCGCGCAATGTCGCTGTCGTCATCATTCTCTCCCGTCTGAAGGTTGCGAGGTCATGTTACACGAAAAGGCCGACCGCGATGTCCGCGGCCGGCCTTTGTTGCGTTCAGCCTCGATCGGCTCAGCGGCCGGCGGGTGCCGACCAGCCACCAGTGAAGACGCTCGGCGGGTAGTCGTACATCTCAGGGGACGGAGCAGGCCAGGCCGCATAGGAATTGCAGGGACACGGCTGCTGGCGCACCACGACGCGGTCCGATTTGTAGTGGTGAGGACGCTGCGCTGCCGCAGCGAACTGGACGGATGACGCAATAATCAAAACTGACCCAAAGATGGTGAGGAATGTCTTCATGTGGTTCTCCCGGCTTTATCACGCTTCGTCTGCGAGGCCTGTGCGGCTCGCACCTCAGCGGTGAAGATGGAGATAGCGATGTGCGCTGACGGTTAGTACGGTTGCGCCCATCACGAAGCGGCGAGCAAATTTCTTGGTCACGGCTAAATATTCAGCAGGTATTACAGGCGGTTCGCGCTATCATGGAGTGACCGGTGCCGGTCCGGTTCAATAAGGCAAAGGATTCCCAACGAGTGAGGCCGATGAAGAAGTTTTTACCAGTGTTGCTGTTGGTCGCCGCGCCAGTCTCCTCGCTGGCCGTGGCGCAGACCCAACTGGTGCCGAAGGAGACCAAAGGTGCGACAAAAGGCGCGGTCGCGCGGGCGGACGATTGCGCTCCGATCGGCCGCACTGCGAAAGGCGAACTGGTCTACTCCTTGAAATGCGAGAACCTGCCGGCGCCGCCTGCACCGCCGCCGCAGGCCGAGGCCAAGGAGGCGCCGCCGCCCGAGCCTGAGACGCAGCGCAGCGGCCTGTTCGGCTGGTCGTACGATCGGAGAAACTAGGCCAACGCTGCCTCTGGAATGGTCCTTGCTTCCGATGCCGCGCTGCAATGCGGTAGCGAGAGGCGGTTCCCAGCTACACAACAGCAGAGATTCAAGAGAAGAGATCAATGAGCAAACTGATTGTCTATGCCGGCGACTTCAAATTCGACGCGCGCTTTGAGGAGGCGCTGGCGCCGAAGACGGTTGCAGCGTTTCGCAAGGCGATGCCGTTCGAGAGCCAGGCGATCCATGTCCGCTGGAGCGGCGAGGGGGTCTGGATGCCGCTCGGCGATCTCGACTTTGGCGTCTCCTATGAGAACCACACCAGCTATCCGGCGCCCGGCCAGATCATCCTCTATCCCGGCGGCATCAGCGAAACCGAGATCCTGCTCGCCTATGGCGGCGTGCATTTCGCAAGCAAGATGGGTCAGCTCGCCGGCAACCATTTCATCACGCTGACGTCGGGGCTCGAGAACCTCGTCACCTTCGGCAAGACCGTGCTCTGGAAGGGCGCGCAGAAGATTCGTTTCGAGGAAGTTTAGTGACCGAAGCATATCCGCGCGATCTTCGCGGCTATGGCCGCAACCCGCCCGATCCGAAATGGCCGGGCAATGCCCGCATCGCCGTGCAGTTCGTGGTGAATTTCGAGGAGGGCGGCGAGAACAACATCCTGCATGGCGACAGCGCCTCGGAAGCGTTCCTGTCGGATGTGCTCGGCGCGCAGCCCTGGCCGGGCCAGCGCCATGCCAACATCGAATCGATGTTCGAATATGGCTCGCGCGCCGGGTTCTGGCGGCTCTGGCGTATGTTCGGCGAACGCAAATTGCCGACCACCGTGTTCGGCGTCGCGATGGCATTGAAGCGCAATCCCGAGATCGTTTCCGCGATGAAGGAGGCGGGCTGGGACATCGCGAGCCACAGCCTCAGGTGGGTCGAGCACAAGGACATGTCGGAGAGCGAGGAGCGCGCCGAGATCGCGGAAGCGATCCGCGTGCACACCGAGGCGACGGGCGCGCGGCCGCTCGGCTGGTACACCGGGCGGTCCTCGATCAATACGCTCCGGCTCTTGATGGAGGCGGGCGGCCTCGCTTACCTCTGCGATTCCTATGCCGACGATCTCCCTTACTGGATCAAGGCGGCGGGCCTGGAGCCGCATCTGGTGATCCCGTACACCCTCGATGCCAACGACATGCGCTTCGTCAACCCGCAGGGCTTTGGCGGCGGCGATCAGTTCTTCACCTATCTGAAGGACAGTTTTGATGTGCTCTATGCCGAAGGTGAGACGTCGCCGAAGATGATGTCAATCGGCCTGCATTGCCGCCTGGTCGGCCGCCCCGGCCGCGCCGCGGCCTTGATGCGCTTCCTCGATTATATTGGCAAGCACGACCGCGTCTGGGTGCCGACCCGGCTGCAGATCGCTGAGCATTGGTACGCCCATCATAAGCAGTTCGCCGAACATGCCTTCAGCATCGGATAGGCGGATGTCGATCACAATCGCCGATCTCAACAACAAGAGCCGCGACGAATTTGTCGCAGCGCTTGCCAACATCTTCGAGCATTCGCCGTGGATCGCCGAAGAAGTGGCGTTGCTGCGGCCGTTCGCCGGCATCAACGTGTTGTTCACGGCGATGAAGGCCGCGGTCGAGCGCGCACCGGCTGAGCTACGGCTCGCGCTGATCAAGGCGCATCCCGATCTCGCCGACAAGACCCAGCGCGCCGCGGGCCTCACCGCCGAATCCGATGCAGAGCAGAACAGCGCCGGCCTCGACCGGTTGTCGGATGCCGAATACGATGCGTTCGAGCGCGTCAACAACGCGTATCGCGCGAAGTTCGGATTCCCCTACATCGTCTCTGTCCGCCGCCACACCAAGGATTCGATCCTGCGCGATTTCGAGCGGCGGCTGCCGAACGACGTGCCGGCCGAGATGCAGCGATCGATCGAGGAGATCTGCCGCATCGCCGCGCTGCGGCTAGATCAACTTGTGATGGCCGAGGATCGCCTCGCCGTACACGGCCGCCTGTCCACGCATGTGCTGGACACCCATAGCGGCAAGCCCGCCGCCGGCATCGCGGTCGAATTGATCGAGCTGTCCGATCTCGGCTCAAGCCGCGTGGTGACGCGCGCGGTCACCAACGTTGACGGCCGCACCGATCAGCCGCTGATCGGCGGCCGTCCGATCCCGATCGGCAAGTATGAGCTCCTGTTCAGCGTCGCCGACTATTTCGCCGGCCGGCAAGTGCCGCTCTCCGATCCACCCTTCCTCGACCGCATCCCGCTGCGCTTTGCCGTGAGCGAACCCGAGGGCCATCTCCACGTGCCGCTCCTGGTCACGCCCTGGAGCTATGCGACGTATCGCGGCAGTTGACGCGCACTCGCCTGCCGCTCCTCATGGTGAGGAGCCGCGCTCTTCGCGGCGTCTCGAACCATGAGGCCCCCGCTGTACCCGCGGCCATCCTTCGAGACGACCGCTTTGCGGTCTCCTCAGGATGAGGACCTGTGTGTGTGACGACGGATACCCGACGCCGCTGCTGAAAGCCGCAGCAACAATGGCGAAGATTGTGGCAGGGGTGGCAGGTCACACCAACTCACTTTGCCGTGCCTGCAGCTTGCCCGCTGGCACAAACGTTGCTCATTATCGATCTGACAGGGCGATCGCGCCCGCAAAACTTACCGGTGGAGGCTTTCACGTGCCGCTGATCAACAACCGCTACGGCAAGGGCCGCGTGCGCGTGATGCGCATTCATTGCGATGGCGACAGGCACGAGGTCAGCCAGCTCAACATCAAGGCGATGCTCGAAGGCGATTTCGCCCGCACCTATACGCACGCGGACAATACCAACACAGTGTCGACCGACACCATCAAGAACGTCGTCAACGTCATCGCCCGCGAGAATACCGGGCTCTCCGCGGAAGAATTCTGCCAGATTTTGGCGCAGAAATATTTCGACACCTATCCGCAGGTGTCGTCGGTATCCATCACCTCGCACGAGACCAGGTGGAACAGGCTGAGCTTCGGCGGCAAGCCGCATCCGCACAGTTTCGTGCTCGACGGCAACGGCAAGCCGACCGTCGAACTCACCGCGACGCGCGGCGGACCGATGGCGCTCGCCTCTGGTATCGACGGCTTCGCCTTCATGAAGTCGACCCAGTCCGGCTGGGAGAACTACGTCAAGGACCCCTACACCACGCTTGCCGAGACCCACGACCGCATCTGCGCGACCAGCATGGTGGCGTCGTGGAAATGGTCGGGCAAACCCGTGAGCTATCCGGCGACGAATGCGAAGATCCTCGATGTGCTTCTTGAGCTGTTCTCGACCACCTATAGCTGGAGCGTGCAGGACAGCCTCTACCGGATGGGCGAGGCCGCACTCGCATCGGTGCCGGAGATTTCCGAGATCAGCATGGCCTGTCCGAACATGCATTTCATCCCGATGAATCTCTCCGCGTTCGGGCTCGACAACAACAACCAGGTGTTCCTCCCGACCGATGAGCCGCACGGCCAGATCGAGTGCACAGTAGGGCGGGGGTAGGGGTTCTCTCCCGTAGGGTGGGCAAAGCGACTCACTTGCCGCGACCCGTCCACGAGCGACGGCGTAAGCGTGCCCACCATCGCGAGCGGTGCGCGTGATGGTGGGCACGCTACGCTTTGCCACCCTACGCGGCGCCATACTTCTCATGCAGCGCCGGAAACAAACGGTCCGGCTTGAAGGGCGCGCTGGTGAAGCGGATGCCGGTGGCGTTGGCGATGGCGTTGCCGAGTGCGGCGGCGACGGGGTTGTATGGACTCTCGCTCATCGACTTCGCGCCCATCGGCCCAACCGCATCCGACGTCTCCGCAAAGAATACTTCCGTGCGCGGCACGTCGGCATAAGAGGGCAAATGATAGTCGCGGAACCTCGGATTGATCACCCGTCCGCCGTCGTCGATCACGAGCTCTTCGTAAAGTGTGG
Source organism: Bradyrhizobium sp. Leo114 (assembly GCF_055229415.2). Taxonomy (NCBI): domain Bacteria; kingdom Pseudomonadati; phylum Pseudomonadota; class Alphaproteobacteria; order Hyphomicrobiales; family Nitrobacteraceae; genus Bradyrhizobium; species Bradyrhizobium sp. Leo114. Next base: position 19,743 of record NZ_JBUYEN020000061.1, read on the forward strand.
CGCCCAGCGCTTGCGCGACGCCGCCTTCGATCTGGCCGCGGCATTGCATGGGGTTGGCGACGCGGCCGGCGTCGGCCGCCTGCACGCTCTTCAAGATCCTGACTTCGCCGGTGCCCTTGTTCACGGCGACGCGAAAGCCCTGCACGTTGAAGGCGACCGAGCGCGGCGTGCCATGCGCGCTGCCGCTGGCTTCGAGCAGGTTGCCGCGCGCCTTCGCCGCTTTCGCCAGCTCGGCGAAGGACAGCCGCCGCTTGCCGCAGACAACAGTTTCATTGTCCAGCAAGCATGACTCGGCATCCGCTTCGCTCATCTCCGCCGCGAACGCCTTGATCGCGGCCGCGAGATTTTCGGCTGCATGCTGCGTCGCGCGTCCGGCCACAAAAATGCCGGCGCTGCCATAGGCGCCGGTGTCGTGGCCGCCATGCGCGGTGTCGGATTGCTTCAGGACGATGCGATCGACCGTCGTCGCCAGCGCGCTCGCCGCGATCTGGCGATGCACCGTGCTGGTGCCGTTGCCGAACTCGGCGGTGCCGACCGTCAGCTCGAAGCCACCATCCTCGCGCAGCGCGATTTTGGAATCGGAGAGGTGTCCGGCCGGCGGGACGGTGTCGATCATCGTCAGGGCCATGCCGTCGCCGACCAGCCACTCCGCCGACAATCCATATCGCGACGTGTCCTCGGCCATCGCGCGCTCGACCAGATCGAGGCACTGATCGAGCCCGTAGGAGCCATAGAGCACGTCGTGATATTCGGACGGCGGCGGCGACAGCATGGGATCGCCGGGCTTGACGACGTTGCGGCGGCGGAAGTCGAACGGATTGATGCCGAGCTGTTTTGCCAATTCGTCGATCGCCGCTTCCACGGCGAACAGGCTTTGCGGCAGGCCGTAGCCGCGAAAGGCGCCGGCCGGCAGCGTGTTGGTGTAGGCGACGGCGGCGTCGACCTTCTTGTTCGGGCAGTTGTAGACGCTGATGCATTCGGCGACCGCATGGAACAGCACCGGCCCTGCATGGTTACCGTAGGCGCCGGTGTTGGAGAGCACATCGAGCTGCAGCGCGGTCAGCTTGCCGTCCTTGTCGGCGCCGGCCTTGACCGTGACGCGCATCGGATGCCGCGTCGAAGTGCCGATGAACTGCTCCTCGCGGGTGAATTCCAGCTTGACCGGGCGTCCGGTCTTGAGCGCGGCGAGCGCAAGAATGTCCTCGACGAACATCTCCTGCTTGCCGCCGAAGCCGCCGCCGACGCGTTCGCAGAACACCCTGATCTTATCGGGCGGCAGAGCGAAGATCTGCGACAGCCCGCGCCGTGTCAGGAACGGCACCTGCGTGCTGGAGCGGACATTGAGGATGCCCTCAGTGTCGATCCAGGCGAGCCCGCCATGGGTCTCCAGCGCGGCATGCTGGACGCGCTGGGTCGTGAACGTCCCCTCATAGGTGACGGCGGCCTCGGCGAGGCCCTTCGCAACGTCGCCATACTCGCCATGCGTCTCCGCGACGAGGTTGCACGTGGGGTTGGTGATGCGATGTTCGACCGTCTTGTCGCCATGAAGGACCGGGGCGCCCGGTGCGATCGCCTCCGCGAGGTCAAACACCGCGGGCAGCAGTTCGTAGTCAACCTTGAGGCAGCGGCAGCCTTCTTCCGCGGCGGCCTCGGTCTCCGCCACGACAGCGGCGACCTTCTGGCCGATGAAGCGGACGACGTCGTCGAGGACGCGGGTGTCCTCGGGGTCCATCCAGTCCTTCTCATGCCGCGCGGTCGAGAACAGAAGCTTTGGCGCGTCCTCATGGGTCAGCACGGCGTGCACGCCGGGCACCGCGAGCGCCGCGCTCTTGTCGATCGAAACGATCTTCGCGTGCGGATGCGGCGAGCGCAGCAGCTTGACGTGCAGCAGGCCTTCCAACTTGGTATCGAACGTGTAGCGCGCCGCTCCGCGCACCACGAGCGGTCCGGCCGGCGCCGGCAGGCTGCGGCCGAAGGCGGTGCCCGCCTCAGCGTCCTCGACATTGCACCTACCGTCGAGCGCGTCCTTGATCGAGCGATAGCCGGTGCAGCGGCAGATATTGCCCTTCAGCGAGGCGCCGAGGTCCTGCCGCTGTGCCTGGTTCAGCGATGCACAGGTCAGGATCATGCCAGCGGTGCAGAAGCCGCACTGGAATCCCTGGGCGTCGAGGAAGGCCTGCTGCAGCGGATGGGTGCCGCCGTCAGGCGCAAATCCCTCGATGGTGGTGACCGCATGCCCTTCGGCACGGAACGCGGGGATCAGGCAGCTATGCACCGGCTCGCCGTCGAGCAGCACGGTGCAGGCGCCGCAATCGCCGGCGTCGCAGCCTTTCTTGACGCCGAAATGCCCGAGGTCGCGCAGGAAGGTGCGCAGGCATTGTCCGACCCGCGGCGTTTCCGAGAATGTCTTGCCGTTGATGTCGAAGGTCATAGCTGCGCCCTGAGTTCAGCGCGGATCTCTTCCGCGAGCCGCAGCGTCATGTGCTTGCGCCAGATCGGTTTGCCGTGGATGTCGGTGTGATACAGATTGTCCGGGATGCGCTGCAGGATCGTCTCGCGCAATTCCTCCTGCTCCGGGATGGTGACAAAGGAAAGCCTGATCGGCCGTATCGTCGAGGCGGTCACAGTCAGCGCAAAGCCATCCTCGCTGTCGATGCTTCCGATCAGGAGCGCCGCCGAGCGGCCGACCGGCGTCAGTGAGATCTGGCGAAACGCCGACCGTCGCCGCAGCGCTGCGAGCGGAATATCGATCTGCCGCAGCAGGTCGCCGGGCCGCAGCAGGTTCTGCTGATTGCCGGTGACGAACTCCATGACGGGAGTCTTCCGCTCGCCGCCATCGGCCTGCCAGATCGTGGCGATGCCGTCGAGCGCCGACGTCAGCGAGATCATCGGGCCCGCCGGCAGCGACATGCAGATATTGCCGCCGACGGTCGCGGTCTTCCAGATCTTGAAGGAGGCGAGGAACGAGCGGCAGCACTGGTTGATCAGCGGTGCGGCGATCCAGTCCGGCGGGCCGGCAAAGCCGTCGAGCTGCGCCACGGTGCAGGTGGCGGCGATGGTGAAGTCGCTGTTGCCGATCGTCAGCGCCGGCCATTTCAGGTCGGTGAGATCGATCAGCCGCCTCAAGTGCGCCTGCGGCTCCGAGAACAGCCACGTGCCGCCCGCCAGCCAAGCATCGCCTGCTGTCCAAACAGGCAGTTGCGCCCGGGATTTCGGATGGGCGACTTCCGTAATCGTGTTCAAGTCCATCGATACGCCGACGCTTTCAACAGGATGCATCCTAGCTTAAGAGTCTTGCTCACTTAAGAAGCCTTGCAAGACCGGCGCCAATCGTTGGCCACAATTGGGACGGTCCTTGCATTGAAGCCAAATGCCGGTGCTTCTCGATAGATGGTGGGATCATGGACCAAACGCAGCCGACCTGGATCAAGGATCCGCTATCCATCTTAGCCGAAGGCGCCGAACGCGGCGTCGTGGTTCAGGGTGGCAAGATCGTCGAATTGGTCGGCCGCGGCAAGGAGCCGACCGCCATTTCGCCGCTGGTGTTCGACGCAGGCGAACACGTTGTCCTGCCGGGATTGATCAATACTCATCATCACTTCTACCAGACGCTCACGAGGGCACTTCCGGCCGCCCTCGACCGCGAGCTATTCCCCTGGCTCAAGGCGCTCTATCCGGTTTGGGCGAAGCTGACGCCGGAATCGCTTCAGCTTGGTGTTACCGTTGCAATATCGGAACTGCTGCTGTCGGGCTGCACCACGACGACCGATCACCACTATGTGTTTCCCGCCGGGCTCGAGGAAGCCGTCGATATCGAGGTGGCCGTCGCAAAACGGCTCGGCTTGCGCGTGCTGCTGACGCGCGGCTCGATGAATCTGTCGGTGCGCGACGGCGGCCTGCCGCCCGATAGCGTCGTGCAGGACGAGGATACGATCCTGGCCGACAGCGCGCGCGTGGTCGCAAAGCATCACGAACGCGGCGAGGATGCGATGGTGCAGATCGCACTCGCGCCATGCTCGCCGTTCTCGGTGACGACCTCGCTGATGCAGAAGACCGCAGAGCTCGCCGACAAGCTCGATGTGCGCCTGCACACCCATCTCGCCGAGACCGAGGACGAGAACCGGTTCTGTGAACAGATGCATCGCTGCCGGCCGCTCGATTATCTCGAGCAATGCGGCTGGCTCAATGGGCGCACCTGGCTCGCACACGGCATCCACTTCAACGCCGGCGAAATAAAGCGACTGGGCAAGGCGGGGACCAGCATCAGCCATTGCGCCTGCAGCAATCAGGTGCTGGCGTCAGGCTGCTGTCCGGTTTGCGAGATGGAGGAGGCCGGCGTCGGCATTGGCCTTGGCGTCGACGGCTCGGCCTCCAACGACGGCTCCAATCTGATGCAGGAGGTGCGCGCGGCCTTCCTGGTGCAGCGGGCGCGCTATGGTGTCGATCGCGTCAGCCACAAGGATGCGCTGCGCTGGGCCACCAAGGGCTCCGCCGCCTGCGTCGGCCGTCCCGAGCTCGGCGAGATCGCCGTCGGCAAGGCCGCCGACCTCGCTCTGTTCAAGCTCGACGAACTCCGCTTCTCCGGCCATGGCGACCCGCTCGCCGCGCTGGTGCTGTGCGGCGCGCACCGCGCCGACCGCGTGATGGTCGGCGGCAACTGGGCTGTGATCGACGGCGCCATCCCCGGTCTCGATGTCACCGACCTGATCCGCCGCCACACCGCCGCCGCCCACGCGATGCAGGCCGGTTGAGATCGCAGCCGGCTCTCTCCGTCATTCCGGGGCGCGCGAAGCTCGTCCTTCGGACGCCCCGGAATGACAGGGGGACGCATTCGCGCAATCCTCTCCTCCGTCATGGCCGGGCTTAACCCGGCCATCCATGTCTCTCCCGTGCACGGAGGCAAAGGACGTGGATGCCCGGGACGTCTGCGCGAAGACGCGCTTCGCGCTTTTTGCCCGGGCATGACGGCGCCATATCATTCGCGCGATTTTCCTTAAGCCAATCAATGTGATTTGCCTCGTCCAGCCCTTGCGGAAAAAACATTCCGCTTTCGCCGTCGGGCAAATCAGTGATTTAACTCCGCGCGTCTCACCCGAGAGAGGGGCGGCTCGCGATCGTCACGAACGTTGCGGTGAGATGCGGTGGACGCGATGCGTGCGACTGACGAGCGCATGAACGCGGACGGCGAAGTCGTGTGGTCCTGGCGCCCCGACGCTGGCGCTAAGCTCGCGAGCAGCAAGAGCTGCCGCGGGTGACGGTGGCAAGAAAGCCCGGTCACCGGGGAGAGCGCGAAGGAAACCGTTAAAACCACTGCGCAGGGAAAGCCGGAATGCTTCGGTTGAACCTGTGGTCCTACCCCCGTGCTTTTTGTTGCACGGGACCCACGGGTGCAACCAGCACCCGGCTTTCCCTGCGCCCTCTGATCTCGAGGAGGGTGGAACAAGACGCAAAGCTCGGGCGTAACGCGCCGCGAGAATGCGGACTCACATCCGCCGTTTGAATCCGACGTAGGATGGGTAGAGCGAAGCGAAACCCATCATTGGTGCCGCTTGCTCCATCGCGACGGGTTTCGGTTCGCTCTACCCATCCTACGCGGCCGCTGTTTGAAATTTGAATCAGATCTATCCCCGTCGTCCCGGGAGACATAACCACAGGCCTTGTTGTGTGCTCCGCTACAACTGCTTGCTCTTGCCACAACACCTCCCTGTGGTTATAGGCCCCGCGTTTCGCGGGGACGACACTGAGAACGATGCGAGCCACTTCGGCTTCGCAACGACTGCATTCCATCGCCTGTTGCATATTTACGACGGTCGAGACAATTCGAGTCCGTCCAAGCAGTGCTGACAAAAAGTTGAGCAGCGAAGTTTCGACCGCGTACGATGACGCGTGGTGATCGTGCAGCGTCGCAAGGCGCTGCGCTCAAACGTCGCAGAAAACCAATAGAAATAGGCAAAAGCGGAAAATGCGCGCCACGCGCGGAGGTTGCTTGCGGGTTTTCGCCTCGCCGCTGGCCACTCCTTAAAACACTGACGTTGCAGTCGTTACGTGCCGAAACTTGCAGCACGCAGTGGAAAAACTTGAGGCTTCTCACTTCGGGGGAACGGCGCAAGGGTCGTTGCGAAGGGCCTCGAACTTTCGCACGTCAACTTTGGGGGTACATACAAATATGTTCAGTCTTCGCCGAACTCTGGTAGCCGCGGCACTGTCACTGGCTACCCTTGCGCCCGCCGGCTTCGCCAGTGCGGCCGACTTGGCAGTCAAAGCGCCGAAGCCCGCGCCTGAATTGCCGTTCTTTCTGCTGGTCGATAACCGCGTAACCTTCTCCTGGATGCCCAAGGGCACCGATCCCGGTGTATTCTCGATTCGGCCGGACGGCTCAATCAATGGCACGACCGCCAAGCAGGTCTATTCGTTCACTCATTTCGACATCTGGACCTACGGCACCAACTTCTTCACGATCTCGATGTTCAAGTCGGGTCAAAACGATCCGGCCTCGCCGTGCTCCAATGCCGGCGTGCTGATCACTGGCGCGCCCGGCAATTGCGCCGGCGCCACCGAAATCTACGGTCTGTTCCGCTCGACCTTCGGCTTCAACCAGATCTTCAACACCAAGGCCTTCAACGTCGGACCGCTCACCAACGTCTCCTTCGAAGTCGGTATGGACGCCAACAGCGAGAACAACTTCCTCGCCCCGGCCAAGCGACAGGTCGTCGCCGGTCTGCAGTTCGAATTCGCGCTGCCTTATAAGGGCTATTTCAACGTGTCGCCGTTGGCGTCCTGGGAGTTTTCCAACCACAACGCCTTCAACCAGTGCGGACTGTTCGGTCCCGGCATTCCGTATCCGGCGCCCGGCGCCACCTGTCTTCCGGACGGCAACACCAGCTTCAATCCGACCTGGGCGGTCGAAACCAACTACTATATGGACCTCGGCTTCCTGCCGGAGAACATGCAGTTCTGGTCGATCAGCGGCCGCGCTGCCTGGTACGGCAAGAAGGGTGACCAGAACAATCCGCTGGTTGGCTTCGGCACCGGTCCGTTCAGCACCGGTACCGCCGTTGAGTTCAACAGCGAGCCGATCCGTCTGACCTTCGACGCCAGCAAGGCGGTCTGGGGACCGAAGTACACGCACTTCGTCGATCTCTGGGTTGCCTACCGCTACTGGCAGAACAAGTTCGGCCTCGACCACAACGCTGCTCCCGGCGTCTGCACCCTCACTAACGCAGCCGGCGTGACGGTCAGCACCAATAGCTGCACCGAATCGACTGTCTATGGCGGTATCACCGTGAAGTTCTAACCACCTACCCGTTCTCCAGGTGAACTGGGCGCCGCGATGAACCCGCGGCGCCATTTTTTCTTAACAGCGTGGACAGGACGCAGCGAAATGAGGCGGCAGTTCTTCGCGCTATTTCTGCCAGAGGCCGGCGTGGAGCTCGGCGGCCTCGACCTCGATCAGCGGCCCGACAACGTCGGTCGGCCGCTGCCCGGTCCGGAACACCTCGCGGCAGGGCAGGTCGAGCGTCGGGTTCTCCGGATGATTGCCGGTGATCTCGCGCAGGCGATGTTCGCTTAAGGCATAGACCAGGCGTCCGATGCCGGCCCAGTAGATTGCGCCGGAGCACATCGCGCAGGGCTCCGCGGACGAATAGAGCGTGGCGTGCTTGAGGACCTCAGGCGGCAAGCTCGTGCAGGCCTTGGTCGAGAGCAGGCGCTCTGCATGCGCGGTGCCGTCACGGGATGGCATATAGCCGTTCTCCATCTCCATCAGCACGGTGCGGTCGCGATCGACCAGCACCGAGCCGAACGGATGGTTGCCGTGGGTGACGGAGCGGCGGGCGACCTCGAAGGACCGCCGGAGGAAATGCAGGTCAGCCTCGTCCTGGGTGAGCGCAGAAATATCCGTCATCAATGTCCTGCCATGTGCCGCCCGATCTCGGTGAGATCGGCTTCGCTGGCGCGGGCCTCGTGGACGAACTCACCGTGGAACATCACGACCAGACGGTCGGAGAGTTCGAGCAGTTCGTCAAGGTCTTCGCTGACGAGAAGCACGGCAGCGCCGCGGTTGCGGGCGGCCATGATCTCGGCATGGATCTGCGCCACCGCGGCGAAATCGAGCCCGAAGCAGGGATTGGCCGCGATCAGCACCTCGACCTCGCCGCCAAGCTCGCGCGCCAGCACCGCGCGCTGCACGTTGCCGCCCGAGAGCGCGGCGATCGGCGTGTCCGGCGTGCGGGTCTTGATCTTGTAGAGGCCGATCTTGCGTTCGGCGTTCCTGCGAAACGCCGCGCCGCTCAGCCACCAGCCGCCCTTGGCGAACGGCGCGCGGTCGAATTCGCGAAGGGCGATGTTGTCGGCCACGCTCATGCCGCCGACACAGGCGTTCTTGAGCGGCTCTTCCGGCAAGAGCGACATCTTGTGCCGGCGCATCTCCTCGCGCGTCGCCGAATAGCGCTCGCCGCGGATGCGGATGTCACCGCTCTCGGCATCGCGCTGACCGGCGAGAACTTCGACGAGCTGCCGCTGGCCGTTGCCGGAGACGCCGGCGATGCCCACGATCTCGCCGCCACGGACCGTGAGCGAGACGTTGCTGACGGCGACCGCGCCGGCATCGTCGAGCGCGGTGAGCCTGTCGAGCTCGAGCCGCGCCTCGCCGACTTCGCCGACGCGGGCTGGCTGCACGGTCAATTGCTCGGCGCCGATCATCGTGCGCGCCATGTCATCCGGCGTGAGTTCGGCGACGCGGCCCTGGCCGGCAAGCTTCCCGCGGCGCAGGATGGTCACCTCGTCGGCAAAGGCCATCACCTCGCGGAACTTGTGCGTGATCATCAGGATGGTCAATTCCCCGGCCACGACCATCGCGCGCAACATGCCCAAGACCTCGTCGGCCTCGCCCGGCGTCAGCACCGAGGTCGGTTCGTCCAGGATCAGGAAGCGCCGCTTCAGGTAAAGCTGCTTGAGGATCTCGCACTTCTGCCGCTCGCCGGCCGAGATGTCGGAGACCTTGGCGTTGAGCGGCACCTTGAACGGCATCCGCGCCAGGAACGCTTCGAGCTCCTTCTTCTCATTGCTCCAATCTACCACGGCCGGGACGTCGTCGCGCGCCAGCACCAGGTTCTCCGCGACCGTCATCGCCGGGACTAGCGTGAAATGCTGGTAGACCATGCCGAGCCCGAACGCGTGCGCGTCCTTCGGGTTGCCGATCTTCTGCTCACGCCCGCCGATCAGGATGTCGCCCTGGGTGGCGTGGTAATAGCCCATGATGCACTTCACCAGCGTGCTCTTGCCGGCACCGTTCTCGCCGAGCAGCGCATGGAAGGAGCCGGGACGCACCTTCAATTCGACATTGTCGAGCGCCAGGAAATCGCCGAAGCGCATCGTCATGGCGATGGCGTCGACGCCGAAAGCGCCACTTGGCGGGGGTGCCTCGCCGATGATCACGAGATCGCTCCGATCAGGTCGGCGGATTTCGCCACCGCGCCGAACACGCCGCCCTGCATCTTGATCATCTTCAGTGCATGGTCGTGATTGCCCTTGTCGGTCGCGCCGCAGCAATCCTCGATCAGCACGCATTCGAAGCCGCGGTCGTTGGCCTCGCGCATCGTGGTGTGGACGCACACGTCGGTGGTGATGCCGGTCAGCACGATGTTCTCGATGCCGCGCAGGCGCAGCATCAGCTCCAGGTCGGTCGCGCAGAACGAGCCCTTGCCGGGCTTGTCGATGATCGGCTCACTGGGCAGGGGGCTGAGATCGGGGATGATCTCCCAGCCGGGTTCGCCGCGCACCAGGATGCGGCCGCAGGGACCGGGATCGCCGATGCCAGCGCCGATCTGGCGCGAGCGCCAGCGCTTGTTGGCGGGAAGGTCGGCGAGATCGGGGCGGTGGCCCTCGCGGGTGTGGATGATGTGATAGCGCTGGCTCCGCATCACCGCGAGCAGGCGCTTGATCGGTTCGATCGGCGCCCGCGTCAGCGACAGGTCGTAGCCCATCTTGTCGACATAGCCGCCGACGCCGCAGAAGTCGGTCTGCATGTCGATGACGATGAGCGCGGTGTTTTCCGGGCGCAGATCGCCATTGTAAGGCCAGGCGTAAGGCTCGGATTTGATATAGCGCTCGGGCATTCGCGACCTCGTGCGTGTCATCGGGTGATGGAAAGCTCGGCCGGCGCGCCGGTCAGCGTGCGCTTCGGCGAGCAGGTGATGATCATGATCGCGAGCGTCAGGATGTACGGCGCGGCATTGAACAGGTGATAGCCCGAGGTGACGCCGACCGATTGCAGCGCGGGTCCCAGCGCCGCGGCGCCGCCGAAGGCGAGGGAGGCCCACAGGCAGAGCAGGGGATCCCAGCGCGCGAAGATCACGAGCGCGACTGCGGTGATGCCCTGTCCCGACGAAAGGCCCTCGTTCCAGCTACCGGGATAGAACAGCGACAGGAACGAGCCGCCGATCCCGGCAAGGAAGCCGCCGACCATGGTCGCGCGCAGCCGGATCAGCAGCACGGAATGGCCCATCGCCCGCGCCGCGTCCGAGCTTTCGCCGGCGGTGCGGATCAAAAGGCCCCAGCGCGTGGTCTTGAACGCCCAATAGAGAATGGGTGCGATCGCAACTCCGATCAGGAACAGAACGTTGATGCGCAGCGCGGCGCGCACCTGCGGAATGCCGCTCCACCAGCCGAAATCGATCGCGGGCAGCCGCGGCGCGGTCGGCTCGATTAGCGGCTTGCCGAGGAAGAAGGCGAGCCCGATGCCGAACAGCATCAGCGCGATGCCGACCGCGACGTCGTTCACGCGCGGCAATGAGCAGATGCCGGCATGCAGTGCGCCGAGCAGCGCGCCGGTGATGCCGGCGGCGAGCACGCCCAGCCAGGGCGAGCCGGTGAGATAGGAGATGCCATAGGCGCTCATCGCGCCCATCACCAGTGTGCCCTCGAGCCCGAGATTGATGCGGCCGCTGCGTTCGGTGATGCATTCCCCTAGGCTGACGAACAGGAACGGCGTCGAGACGCGGATGGCGCCGCCGAGCACGGCGAGCGGGACCGTCCACAGTCCGATCGAACTGTCAGCCATGTCAGGACTTTCCTTTCAGGAAGCCGATGCGTCCGTACAGCGCGTCGCTCGCCAGCACGAACACGAAGATGATGCCCTGCAGCACCAGCACGGAAGCGTCGGGCAATCCGAGCCGCCGCTGCAACAGACCGCCACTGGCGCTGATGCCGCCGAGCAGGATCGCGACCGGAATGACTGCGAGCGGATTCTGCCGCGCGAGGAAGGCGACCAGGATCCCGGTGAAGCCGTAACCCGCGGCGAGATTGGCGTTGGTGCGGCCCTGGACGGCCGCGACCTCGATCATGCCGGCAAGGCCCGCGCAGGCGCCGGCGAGAAAGCAGATCGTCATGATCAATTTGCCGACGCCGAGGCCGACGATCTTCGCCGCGCGGATATTGCCGCCGGCGACGCGGGCGGCGAAGCCGAAGGTGGTGTGATAGATCAGGATGTAGGCAGCGATCGCGCAGACCAGGCCGAACACCAGGCCCCAATGCACGTCGGTGCCGGGGATGGTACCGATCATATTGGCGGCGCCGATCTCCCGCGTCGACGGCTTGTTGAGACTGGCGGGATCGCGCATCACGCCTTCGACGAGATGGTTGAGGATCGCGAGCGCGATATAAACCAGCAAGAGGCTCGAGATCGTCTCGTTGACGCCGCGATATTGCCGCAACGCGCCCGACAGTGTGATCCACAACCCGCCGCCGATCACGCCTGCGATGACCATCGCAATCTGCACCACCAGCGGCGGCGCCCATTGCATCGCGAGCGCAGCGCTGGTCGCCGTGAGTGCACCGATCAGGAGCGCCCCTTCGCCGCCGATGATCACCATGCCAAGCTGCGCGGGCAGCGCCGTGCACAGCGCCGTCAGGATCAAGGGCGCGGCGCGGGTCAGCGTATTCTGCCAGGAAAACCAGGTGCCGAACGCGCCCTGGTACATGTAGAAATAGAGATCGAGCGGGTTTTTGCCGTAGAGCGCAACGAAGGCGCCGAAGGTCGCGAGCGCGCCGATCAGGGCGGCGCCCGGGATCAGGATGTACTCGATGGCGGCGCCGTAGCGCTGCAGGAAACCGGGATCGGCGGCCGGGGCGACCCCGACCGCCTCGACTGCCTCGGCCGAGTCAGCCGTGTCCGTCGTCACGAAGTCGCTCCGATCACGCCTTCGATCAGATAATCCATCTTCTCGAGCTCGGGATCCTTCTGGCCGCGGTCGACGCCGGATGCGATCACCGTCTTGCCTTTGTTGTCGAGGATCGGTCCCTTGAAGATGGTGTATTCGCCGGCGATGAGCTTTGCCTTCATCTCGTCGGCATGCTTGCGCGCTTCGGCTGAGACCGCTTCGCCATAGGGCGAGCATTTGACGATCTCTTCCTTCAGGCCGCCGCGATAGAAGTTCGGGATCGATTCGCCCGACGTGATCATCTTCAGGAATTTCGGATAGAGCGCTTCCCAGTTCCATTCGGCGCCGGTGAGATAGGCCTTTGGCGCGAGCGGCGACTGGTTGACGTGATAGCCGCAGACGAATGCGCCGCGGCGCGCAGCGTTCTCGACCATGGTCTTGGGACCGTCGACGTGGCAGGTCAGCACATCGACGCCCTGGTCGATCAGGCTGTTGGTGGCCTCGGCTTCCTTGACCGGCATCGACCAGTCGCCGGTGAAGATCACCTGCGTCGTTGCCTTCGGGTTGGCGAGCTTGGCGCCGAGCGTGAACGCGTTGATGTTGCGCAGCACCTGGGGGATCGGCTTGGCCGCGACGAAGCCGAGCTTGCCGCTCTTGGTCGAATAGCCCGCGACGATGCCGGAAATGAACTGCGCCTCGTCGATATAGCCGAAATAGCTGCCGGCGTTCTTCGGGTCCTTCTCGGTCCACAAGCCGCCGCAATGCTCGAAGCGGACCTTCGGATACTTGTTGGCTATTTTGACCATGTGCGGACTGAAGTATCCGAACGAGGTCGGGAACAGCAGCGTGGAGCCGTCGAGATTGATCATGGATTCCATGGTCTTCTCGACCGCATCGGTCTCGGGCACCTTCTCTTCCTCGACCACCTTGATGCCGGGCAGTTTCTTGAGCGCCGCTGCGCCTTGTGCGTGCGCCTGGTTGTAGCCGTAGTCGTCGCGCGAGCCGACATAGATGAAGCCGATGGTGGTCTCGGCCGCGTGCGCCACGCGGGCACCGATCGTGCCGCCCAGCGCCAGCGCGGCGCCGCCTTGCAATAAATGCCGTCGTGAAATCCTGCTGAAATCCATTGCCTGCTCCCCTGGGGCGGTCCGGCCGCCGGTCGTTTCGCGTCCGCGCCAACGGCGCAGCTCAGACGGGATGTCGCAAGCTTCGTGCCAGAGCCTATCTGGCGGGCATGAACTACCAATCTATTGAAATAACTTTGGTATTATTCGATGCCATATTCCGCTCAAACTTTGAGCGACGGTGCGTCAGCCTAATTATTGAGCGTTGCCAGATAATTGTATGCAAGGCCGGTGAGCACCATTTGGGGCGTTGATCATGCGCCAAGGCGCTGGCATTGAACTTGTATCGATCCCGGCGACGCGGGGATCGAAGCGGCCTTTCACTGGAAAAGCATGAGCAAGACAGACGCGGCGGGAGCCGGGACCAGACCAACCTTGCTTGGCGAGGAGATCGTTGCCCGCATCGACCAGCTTGCGGCGATATCGGAAGCGCCTTCGCATCTGGCGCGCATCTATTTGACGCCCCAGCACCGCAAGGCGGCCGATCTCCTTCTGTCCTGGATGCGTGAGGCCGGGATGAGCGCGCATCTCGACGCGATCGGTAATGTCTGCGGCCGCTATGAGGGGGATACGCCCGGCCTGCCGTGTCTGATGCTGGGCTCGCATTACGACACCGTGCGCGACGCCGGCAAATGGGACGGGCCGCTCGGGCTCATCACCGCGATCGCCTGTGTCGCCGATCTCAACCGGCGCGGCCGCCGACTGCCGTTCGCGATCGAGGTGACCGGCTTTGCCGACGAGGAAGGCGTGCGCTTTGCGTCGACCCTGCTCGGCAGCCGCGCGGTCGCCGGCACCTTCGACGAAAGCCTACTGAACGTGCGCGACCATGCCGGCATTTCCATGCGCGAGGCGATGATCGCCTTCGGCCTCGATCCCGATCATATCGGCGCTGCCGCGCGCGCCCGTCGCGAACTGCTCGGCTATGTCGAACTGCATATTGAGCAGGGGCCGGTGCTGGAGGAGAAGGAGCTGCCGGTCGGCGTGGTGACCGCGATCGCCGGCGCGACGCGGCTTGCGGCAAAGATCACGGGCATGGCCGGCCATGCCGGTACGGTGCCAATGGCGCTCCGGCGCGATGCGCTGGCGGGCGCCGCCGAATGCGTCACGGCGATCGAGGAATTCTGCAGGACCGATGACGGCGGCCTCGTCGGCACCGTCGGCTATATCGATGCGTTGCCGGGGGCCACCAACGTGATCCCGGGAAAGGTCTCCTTCACGATCGATATCCGCGCGCCCACCGACATGCATCGCAGGCGCGCGGTCGCCGATATCGTTCGTCAAATCGAGGCCATCGCGAAACGCCGCGGACTCGCGCTGCAGCTCGATGTCACCCACGAGAACCGTACCGTGCCCTGCGCGCCGTGGCTGAAAGCGCAGGTGGCGGAGGCGGTCGCCGGCGAGGGATATGCCGTGTTCGAGTTGCCGAGCGGGGCGGGGCATGACGGCATGGCGATGATCGATGTCGCCGATGTCGCGATGCTCTTCGTCCGCTGCCGCGGCGGCATCAGCCATCATCCGGACGAACATGTCGAGCTTGCCGATGCTGACGCCGGTGCACGCGTGCTGCTGCGGTTGATCGAGAATTTTCGGCTCTAGCCCGTAGGGTGGGCAAAGCGACGCGTGCCCACCATCTCTTGCACCGCTCGTGAATGGTGGGCGCGCTTCGCTTTGCCCACCCTTCTATAACGGGCCTTGCTCAGTCAATCCCTTTTTGCGTCATCCGCTCGCCGGGGTCTCGCTTCTGTACGGGGTCGGTGCAAGACCGCCACCTGATGGGGTTGGAGAGGATCGGTCGGCCAATCTACAGGAG